>DASWSP010000047.1:0-21494 GCA_036402575.1 Allosphingosinicella sp.
GTGGCCGAGCAGGTTGACGGCGATGCCGCTCGCGAAATCGAGATATTTCTCGCCGCCCTCGCCGTAGAGATACACCCCCTCGCCGCGGATCGGCCGCACCGGCGAGCGCGGGTAGACGGGCATGAGCGGCGTGATCGTCATCGGACAAGACCTCGGATGGATGCGAAGAAGGCGACCTGAGGCCGCCTTCCCGCGTCTTAGAGATGTGCCCGACGCCGCGTCAATTGCGACGCAGCAGGCTCTTAGTCGTCGCGGCCGCGGCGGTCGTCGTTGCGGCGGTCGCGGCGGTCGTCGTAGCGGTCGCGGCGGTCGTCGTAGCGATCCTCCTGCCGCTCCCAGCGGAAGCGCTGACGCACGTTCTGGATGCGGTTCTGGATGTCGCTCGCTTCCCACTGCGTCAGGCCGTTGCGGCGGTAGCGGTCGTAGAGCCGGTCGATGGTTTCGATCTGGCGGAGGAGCTGGTAGCGCTCGCGGTTGGAAAGGCGGTCGCGGTCCTCGGACCGCTCGACACGCTGGCGAAGCTGATGGAGCTGGCGTTCGACGTTCTGGCCGCCGCGATAGTCATAGCCGCGGTTCTGCGGATTATATTGAGCCGAAGCCGGCGCCGCGACGGCCGCCGCGCAAATCAAGGCCGTGGAAATCAGGAAACTGCGCATGGTCCTACTCCCTTACTCAACCCCACCCATGCAACATCTAGGGCAGCCGCCCTGTTCCGGCGCTGAATGGGTTCGTCAGGAGCGGTTCAGAGGGAAACCCTAGTTCTTGAGCTTCCAGCCCTTCTTCAGCAGCCAGTAGCTGAGGCCGCCCAGAGCGATGTTGATGCCGAGCAGAAGAACGGCGCCGAAATGGAGCGGCGAATCGGCGACTCCGATGAAGCCGTAGCGGAAGCCCGAGATGATGTAGAAGAAGGGGTTGGCGTGGCTGACCGCGCGGAAGGCCGGCGACAGGCTCTCGATCGAGTAGAAGGTGCCCGACAGCAGCGAGAGCGGCGCGACCACGAAGTTGGTCACGGCGGCGGCATGATCGAACTTCTCGGCCCAGATCGAGGTCAGCAGGCCGAGGAAGGCGAGCATGATGCTGCCCATGATCCCGAACCAGAAGACCGCGGCGAAATGCTCGACGCCGACATGCACGCCGGGCCAGAACAGCATCGCCGCCCAGACCGCGAGCCCGACCAGCAGGGCGCGCGTGACCGAGGCGCCGATCAGGCCCGCGATCAGCTCCCCAGTCGAGAGCGGCGGCATCAGATAATCGACGATGGTGCCCTGGATCTTGCCGACCAGCAGCGAGAAGCTGGAATTGGCGAAGGCGGCCTGGATCATGCCCATGATGATGAGGCCGGGGGCCAGGAAATCGGAGAACGGCAGCCCCAGCACGGTGCGGCCGCTGCGGCCCAGCGCCACCGTGAAAATGACCAGGAACAGCAGCGTCGTCATCGCCGGCGCCCAGATTGTCTGCAGCTGGACCTTGAAGAAGCGCCGTACCTCCTTCAAATAGAGGGTCTTGAGCCCGCCCCAATTGACGCTCCGGATCACCGGCACGCCAGGATCGGACCGAACCCAAATTGAAGGCTGGTCGTTCATCGCGCCGTCGCTAAAGGCAGACGCGGAGGGCTGCAAGCCATGAAGCCTGAGGAAAATTCAATGTCGTGGACCGACGAGCGCATCGACCGGCTGAAGGAGCTCTGGAGCAAGGGCATGACCGCGAGCCAGATCGCCGACGAGCTCGGCGGGGTCAGCCGCAACGCGGTGATCGGCAAGGCGCACCGCCTGGGCCTGCAGGCGCGTCCGTCGCCGGTGAAGCCCAACGAGGTCGTTCCGGCGCCCGCCGCCAAGCCCAAGACCGCGCGCCCTGCCGCGGAGCCGGCCGCGCAGACGGAGGAGGAGCCGGAAGCCCAGGCCGCGCCCGAGCCGCAGCCGCGGCAGGCGCCGCAGGCCGCGCCGGCCCCCGCAGCCGCGCCGGCGCCCGCCCCGCCGCAGCAGCGGATCGTGTCGGTCGGACCCGGCGGCTTCCTCCGCCAGGGCCCGGGCGACCAGCAGCCGCCGATCCCGCCCGCGCCGCCGCGCCGGCTGGTGCCGGCCAAGCCGAGCGCCGAAGTGGCCGACAAGACCAGCCTGCTCGACCTCAACGAGAAGATTTGCAAATGGCCGATCGGCCATCCGGGCGAGCCCGACTTCCACTTTTGCGGGCGGCCGGCCAACCCCGGCTTTCCCTATTGCGTCGACCATTGCGGGGTCGCCTACCAGGCGCAGCTGCCGCGCCGCGACCGTCGCCCGCCGCCGCCGCTGCCGTTCGGTGGGCCGCGCATCCGCTAGGGTAGTGCGGGAACGAAACAAGGCGGGATTCCAGCCACTTCTTTAAAGCAAGTTAGCCACATTCTCAGGAACGGCGGCCGGCGGTTTTCGTTTTGCTCCTGTCACATCAAAGCCGGCCCATTCGAGGCCACGGCGGTCAAAACAGGAGTGAAGCGTTGCCATGCGTCACGACGACGACGTAGACTATTATCAACAGCGCGCGGAGCAGGAGATCGAGCTCGCGCAGCGCGCCGACGACCAGCGCGCGGTCCAGGCCCATTACCAGCTCGCCTCGGCCTATCTCGATCGGATCTATCCGGAGGATCAGGAACCGCCACGCAGCAGCCACTGATCCGTCCGCTGATCGCCGCCGCGGCATTGATCGCGGCGGCGCCCGTCGAACACGAGCGCAGCGCCGAGCGCGAGCTGATGGTGCTCACCGTCAAGAACCTCGCCGCGACGGCGGGCGTTCGGCCGGCGCGGCAGATCGACGCCAAGGTGACGGAGGCGATGCGGCAGGTGCCGCGGCACCTGCTCGTGCCCGAGGCGGTTCGCGCCGAGGCCTATGACAATACGGCGCTGCCGATCGGCCACGGCGCGACCATCTCGCAGCCCTTCATCGTCGCGCTGATGACCGACGTGCTCGACGTGCGCAGCACGGACCGGGTGCTCGAGGTCGGAACCGGCTCGGGTTACCAGGCCGCGATCCTCTCCCGCCTCGCCGGCCGGGTCTACTCGATCGAGATCGTCGCGCCGCTGGCTGAGCGCGCAGCGCGGCAGCTCGCCGAGCTCGGCTACGGCAACGTCACGGTGCGCTCGGGCGACGGCTATGCCGGCTGGCCCGAGCACGCGCCATTCGACCGGATCATCGTCACCGCCGGCGCCGACCATGTCCCCCAGCCGCTGATCGACCAGCTGCGTCCCGGCGGACGGATGGTCATTCCGGTCGGCAGGAATCCGGACAGCCTGCAGCTGACGCTGGTGACGAAGAACGCTCAAGGGCGGGTGCGGACGCGGCGGCTGCTGCCGGTCAGCTTCGTTCCGCTCACCCGCAAGGCCGGTTAGATTGCCTTCGGAGGGTCAGCGCCCTCCGGCATTCCGGGAGTCAGCCGGGCAGTGCGCGGCTCAGCGGCCGTTGCGGTCCCAGGCGCCGGACTTGAGGCTGGCGAGCTCGACCCGCTTGCCCATCCATTCGGCGAGTTCTTCGAACGTCAGCGGCTTGTCGAACACGATGCCGGCCTGGTTGCCCTTGTACCACCGGATCCTGCCCTTGATCGGGCGCAGGCTCTCGACCGTGACGATCACGGACTTGCCGACGCACTGCCAGTCGCTCAACGCCACCTTCATGCCGCCCAGCGAGATGTCGTGGACCTGGGTGTGGTGATAGAGGCTGCCGATCTTGACGGTGGCGCCGCAGGTCACTTCGAGCCGCGGCGGGCGCGGCCGGAAGCCGTGGCGCGGGCGGCGGTTGGCGAGCAGCTCGCGCAGATCGACATTCTGGTCGAACTTGATGCCGAGCGCGGTCACGCGCTTCCACACGACCTTGCCGGGGATGCGCTGGTCGGAATTGAGCTCGACATAGAGGTCGGCGCCGGTCTCGATGTTCAGGGTCGCGGCCTCGCCCATCATGCCGCCGGCCGAGATGCTCTTGATCCGGCAGAAGTCCTGGACCTCGTCGGTGATCAGCTTGGCGACCGGGAGGATGGCGAGCAGCCGCTCCTCGGTGCGGGCGTCGGTGGGCCTGGGCACTTCGGTCGACAGCGAGAAGGTGGTCGATTCGAGCGCGATCTCCTCGGGCCGCACCGACCATGCGTCCAACTTGCGCCGGATCAGCGCCTGAAACATCGAGCCCTCCACAACGCGGTTACACCTGCGGGAGAGGCTAGGAGGGAGAGGTTAACTTTCGGTGCCGGTCAGGCCGTCGCCATGTCGTCGAACCGCTCGGTGGTCACCTGCAGCGAGCTTCGCGAGCGCGGCACCGGCAGCGCCCGCCCTTCCGCGACATAGCGCTCCAGCGCGGCCTCGAGCGCGCAGCGCGCCTGCTCCACCGCCTCCTCGTCGTCGCGGCCGAGCGCGAAGGCCTCGGGCACGTCGGGAAAGGTGGCGAGCACCATGCCGTCATAATTGGGCGCAAGCTTCAGCGAGTAGGTCAGCATCGCTCCCTCCACTAAATCCGAACGCCACTCGCACCGAAACCCGGAAAAAAGCGGCGGAAAAGCGCCCGCGACTCCGGCCAGGAGCGGAATGATGACGATATGGCGACGCCAGCGCGAGTCAAAAATCAGCGGTCCGGCGCGGACTGAGGACATTTCGCGCCGAAAACGAACGTGGCCCCTGCCCCCGCGTGCCGCCAGCGCTAAGCTGTGGATAGAAACGGCGCCGCGCTTGGCAGCGGGAGTCCGGGGGCCCTATAGCTGATCCATGGCAGATTTGTTCGCGTCCGGCGCCCAGGCCCTGCAGGATTACGACGCCTCCTCGATCGAGGTGCTGGAGGGGCTGGAGCCGGTCCGCCGGCGCCCGGGAATGTATATCGGCGGCATCGACGAGCGCGCGCTTCACCACCTCGCCGCCGAGGTGCTCGACAATAGCATGGACGAGGCCGTCGCCGGCTTCGCGAGCCGGATCGAGGTCGAGCTCGAGGCCGGCAACCGGCTGACGATCACCGACAACGGCCGCGGCATCCCGATCGACCAGCACCCCAAATATCCGGGCAAGTCGGCGCTCGAGGTGATCCTCACCATGCTCCATTCGGGCGGCAAGTTCTCCGACAAGGCCTATGCGACCTCGGGCGGCCTGCACGGCGTCGGGGTCAGCGTCGTCAATGCGCTGTCCAGCGAGACGATCGTCGAGGTCGCGCGCAACAAGGAATTGTGGCGGCAGACCTTCGCGCAGGGCCACCCGACCTCGAAGCTCGAGCGGATCGGGATCGCGCCCAACCGGCGCGGCACCACCATCATCTTCACGCCCGACCCGTCGATCTTCGGCGAGGAAGCGCGCTTCAAGCCGGCGCGGCTCTACCGGCTGGCGCGCTCCAAGGCCTATCTGTTCGCCGGGGTCGAGATACGCTGGAAGTGCGATCCCGCGCTGATCGCCGACGATACGCCGCACGAGGCGGTGTTCCAGTTCCCCGGCGGCCTGTCCGACCATCTCAAGGAGCAGATCGGCAGCCGCGAATGCGCCACCGCCGAGTTCTTCCGCGGGCGGCAGGACTTCCCCAACGGCCACGGCTCGGTCGAGTGGGCGGTCGCCTGGCCGCTGTGGAGCGAGGGCGGATCGTCTTATTATTGCAACACCATCCCCACCCCCGACGGCGGCACCCACGAACAGGGCATCCGCGCCGCGCTGCGCGAGGGCATCCGCGCCTTCGGCGAGCTGGTCGGCCAGAAGAAGGCCAAGGAGATTTCGGGCGAGGACATCGTGTCGGGCGCCGAGATCATGCTGTCGGTGTTCATCCGCGACCCGCAGTTCCAGAGCCAGACCAAGGACCGGCTGACCAGCCCGGACGCGGCGCGGCTGGTCGAGACGGCGGTGCGCGACCATTTCGACCACTTCCTGGCCGACCACATGGACCGCGGGCGCGCGCTGCTCGGCTTCGTACTCGACCGGATGGACGAGCGGCTCAAGCGCAAGGCCGAGCGCGAGATCAAGCGCAAGACCGCGACCAGCGGCCGCAAGCTGCGGCTGCCCGGCAAGCTCACCGACTGCGCCAACGACGACCCGCAGGGCACTGAATTGTTCATCGTCGAAGGCGACAGCGCCGGCGGATCGGCCAAGCAGGCGCGCGACCGCAAGACCCAGGCGATCCTGCCGATCCGCGGCAAGATATTGAACGTCGCCTCGGCCACCGCCGACAAGATCCGCGCCAACCACGAGATCGCCGACCTCATCCAGGCGATGGGCTGCGGCGTTCGCGAGCGCTGCAACACCGACGAGCTGCGCTACGAGAAGATCGTGATCATGACCGACGCCGACGTCGACGGCGCGCATATCGCGACCTTGCTGATGACCTTCTTCTTCCAGGAGATGCCCGATCTGGTGCGCAAGGGCCGCCTGTACCTCGCTCAGCCTCCGCTCTACCGGCTGTCGTCGGGGGGCACGATCGCCTATGCGCGCGACGACGCCCACCGCGCCGAGCTGGAGGCGAGCCTGTTCAAGGGCAGGAAGGTCGAGGTCAGCCGCTTCAAGGGCCTCGGCGAGATGAACCCGCAGCAGCTGCGCGAGACGACGATGGACCCGAAGTCGCGCTCGCTGCTCAAGATCACTCTGCCGCAGGAATATGAGGAACGGCAGGTCACCAAGGACCTCGTCGATCGGCTGATGGGCCGGAACCCCGAGCACCGCTTCGCCTTCATCCAGCAGAATGCCGCGCGGCTCGACGAGGAAGCGATCGACGCCTGAGGAGCGACGGCGGCGAACAGCTCCGGAACGAAAAAGGGGCAGCCGAGGCTGCCCCTTTCGCTTTTGCTTGCGATCGCAGGATCAGGCGAAGGCGATCTTCGCCCGGCTGCGCCGGCGGCGCATCGCGGCGCCGACCATGCCGAACCCGCCGATCATCATCAGCCAGGTCGCCGGCTCGGGAATCCCGCCCGGAGCGAAGGCTAAACCCTGCAGGGTCGAACCGTCGATGACTCCGAACGTCCCGACCTGGAAGCTCTCGGCATTCGTGCGGAAGATGTAGGTGGCGCTGTTCTCGCCCTCGATCAGGCCGTTGACGTTGAAGCCGGAGCCGGCGCCGTGGAAATCGGTTTCGATCACGTTTCCGCTCGGCGAGCGGCCGACGGTCGTGGTCGAGCCGATGGCCGGGGTCCCGTTGTTGACGGCCACGAACGGGCCGCCCGAGTCCGGATCGAGACCGGCGACATAGCCATCGACCAGGAAGCCGTTGAAGTTGGCGGCCGTGAACCCGGTGATTTCGTCGTTTGAGCCGGTGCTGCCCGCGCCGTTGTGGAAGACCTGGTAATAGAAATCCAGGGTTCCCAGGTCGTTGCGGTACACGGCGGCGTTCATCGTCGCGTTGAAGGTGAGCGCGCTGCCGGTGACCGAGGTGAACGCGATCTGCGTCCCCTGCGTGGCCGCGATCGCGGCGAACGGCGTAAAGATATTTCCCTGCGTTCCGGCCAGGATCACGATCGCTTGGGCCGGAGCCGCCGCGAACACCATACTACCGGCAAGCGCAGCCGCCAAGACGAGCTTCTTCATAGATCCCCCCTCTATGTTTCCCCAGTTGTTGCGCTAGTCCGCAACAGCGACACCCCGAATCGGGGATCGAGTTAATACTTTAGCAAGATTCGCAAAGCCGCGGTGACTTTTTTTTAACCGATTGTTCATTAAAATAAAAATCACTGTTTCAAACTGAGAATCCTGGCCGAAACGGCAGGCCCCAGCGGCCGCGGATCGGCCTCCGCGCGTCCGCCCGGCGGGCCGCCGGCAAAGCTAGTCATTCGTTAACCACGGCCGTGCATAATCCGCCGCCAGGCGCCTAGGGGGACTTATGGACTTCCAGAACGGGACGTTCAGCGATGACGACATGCCGGCCCTTTCGCCGGTGCTCGTGAAGAACAACCGCTTTCGCGACGGCGGGGCCGGCAGCCTGTGCACGGTCAAGATCGCGCGCCAGGCGGCCCGAACCTCCAACCAGCGGACCGAAACCCGCCGCCCCGCGGCCAACGAGCCCGCGACGGTGTGCTTCCGCAAGAAGCTGCAGGCGGGCACCGTGATCAACACCTCCTCCAGCGGCGCGATGATCGAAGCTGACGTCGATCCCTTCATCGGCGAGCCGCTCGAAATCCGCTTCGGCGAGGGACCGCCGGTGCAGTGCATCGCGCGGTGGGTGCGCGAGGGCCGCATCGGCGTCGAATTCGGCGTCGACGACATCCTGCTCGGCCGATCGGAGCGGCAGGACTTCGTCTACGGCCTTTCCGAGGCCGCCCCGGACCCCGTCCCCGACGAGCACGAGGATGAGCCGGCCGCCGAGCGGGAACCGCGCCAGGCGGTGATCCGCACCGCGATGCTGCGCACCGGCGCCAAGCGCATGCCGGTCAGGATCTGCAACATCTCGCCGGGGGGAGCGATGCTCGAGAGCGAGCAGGGCCTCACTCCGGGAGCGCCGGTGCGCCTGGAAATGGCCGGAGGCGTGGCGGTCACCGCCAGCGTTCGCTGGCGCAAGGGCAAGCGGGCGGGGGTCAGCTTCGACGCGACGGTCGATCCCAAGGGGCTCAGTTCGATGTCGCTTCCGCCGCCCAAGGTGCTGAAGCCGGCCTATCTCGACAGCGAATTCGACCCCAATTCGCCCTGGGCGGCGCGCTTCGGGCGGCTGACGATCCGGGAACTGAGCGAGGGTCCGGCGCCGATCTCCGAAGCGGACGCTCCGGCTAGCTGGCGACCGCCGGGGCAATAAGCGGGAAGCGCGGGATCGCGACGGCGAAGCTGCCGCCGTCGGAGCCGACCATGTGGTAGCGCCCCTCCATCGCCCCCGAGGGCGTGTTGAGCGGGCAGCCCGAGACGTAATCGAAGGCGTGGCCGGGCTCGATCACCGGCTGCTCGCCGACCACCCCCTCGCCCTGCACTTCATGGCGCCCGCCGCGGCCGTCGACGATGGTCCATTCCCGGCTGACGAGCTGGACCGCGCGCTTGCCCTGGTTCTCGATCCGGACGTGATAGGCCCAGAACCAGCGGCCCTTGCCGGGTTCCGACTGCTCGGGGAGGAAGCTGACCGAGACGCGGACGGTAACCTCGCGCGTCGTGGCACTGTGGGGGAAGAGCGATTTCACGGCGGCTTTCTCTACCTTCGAACCGGGCGCGTCAACGCACGACCCGGCGCAGCCGGTCCAGCAGCCGCTCGCGGGCGGGCAGGATGCCGGCCTGCCGCTCGATCAGCAGGTCGCGCGCCAGAAATGCTCCGGTGAGGCGAAGCCCGTTCATGATGTCATCCCAGTCCGCCGACTTCGCGTCGAGCAGGAAGGGAGGCCATTGCGACCGGTCGAGCCCGAAGCCGAGCTCGCCCAGGACCAGCAGCTCGTAGCGCACGAGGGCCGCCGCCCAGCCCCTGGCGCTCGGCGCGACCTCGACCGCCGAGAGCACGCCTTCCAACCCTTCGTAGACCTGCGGATAGGCCTGCCCCTCGGGCAAGGCGACCGCGGTCAACGCGCAACTCCAGTCGATCGCCGCCGCCGGCAGCGGTTCCGCCAGCAGCGGCGCGCGACTGTGGACGAGCTCCACGCCGAGCTGCGCGAGCTGCTCGTCGGTGCGGGCGCGATATTCGGCCTGGACCAGGTTGCCGGGCAGCAGCACCGGCCGCAGCCGGCGGGACCGGCCGCCGCGCACATAGCCGGCCTGGACGCCGTCCGACGGCGTCAGCAGCCGAGCCACCGCGCCGTGCTCGCCGTGCGGACGGACGGCGACGACGACGGCCTGGGTGACGAGGTGCATCAGCCGCGCGGGTGGAAATGGTCGTAGATGCTCCGCGCCATCGTCCGCGAGATTCCGGGCGCCTTCTCGAGGTCCTCGAGGGCGGCGCCCTTCACCGCTCGGGCGGTGCCGAAGTGCATCAGCAAGGCGCGCTTGCGGCCGGGCCCGACTCCGGGAACGTCGTCGAGCGGGCTGGTGATCATGTTTTTGGCGCGCTTCTGGCGGTGGGCGCCGATCGCGAAGCGGTGCGCCTCGTCGCGCAGCCGCTGCAGGTAGAACAGGACCGGCGAGTTGGGCGGCATCGTCACCTCGCGCCCGCCCGGCAGGTGGAAGACCTCGCGCCCGGCATTGCGGTCCGGCCCCTTGGAGATCGCCACCACCGGCACGTCGTGGACTCCGGCATCCTCCAGCACCTCGCAGACCGCGGAAAGCTGGCCCTTGCCGCCGTCGATCAGCAGCAGGTCCGGCCATTCGCCCTTGGTCCGGTCGGGGTCCTCCTTCTCGAGCCGTGCGAAGCGCCGTCCCAGAACCTCGCGCATCATGGCGAAATCGTCGCCCGGCGCCGTCTCCGGCCGCTTGATATTGAACTTGCGGTAAGCGTTCTTGCGGAAGCCCTCCGGCCCCGCGACGATCATCGCGCCGACCGCGCTCGTCCCCATCACGTGGCTGTTGTCGTAGACCTCGATCCGCTCCGGCGGCGCCTCCAGCTCGAACACCTCCGCGAGCTGGCGCAGGTTGCTCGCCTGGGTGGTGGTCTCGGCGAGCCGGCGCTCGAGCGCCTCCTCGGCGTTGCGCTTGGCCTGGCGGATCATCTTCACATGGTCGCCGCGCTGCGGCACCCGGATCGTCACCTTGCGCTCGGCGCGTTCGCCGAACGCCTGCGCGAGCAGCGCCGCCTCCGCCAGCGGCCGATCGAGCAGGATGCATTTGGGCGGCGGCACCTCCTCGTAGAACTGGGTGAGGAAGCTCGCCAGCACCTCCTCCTCCGGCACGTCGCTGGTATGGGCAGGGAAGAAGCTGCGATGGCCCCAATTGTTGCCGCCGCGGATGAAGAAAGCCTGGATGCACATCGCCCCGCCCTGGGCGGCGAGCGCGAAGATGTCGGCGTCGCCCAGCCCTTGGGCGGCGATGGTCTGGGTGCCCTGGATGTAGGTGAGGGCGCGCAGCCGGTCGCGGTAGACGGCGGCCAGCTCGAAATCCATCGCCTCGGCCGCCTGGTTCATGAGCCCGCCGAGCTTGGCCTGCACCTTGGTCGATTTGCCGCCGAGGAAGTCCTTCGCGTCCTGGACCAGCTCGTTGTAGCCGGCCGGGTCGATCCGATCGACGCAGGGGGCCGAGCAGCGGCGGATCTGGTAGAGCAGGCACGGCCGCGACCGGTTGGCGAAGAAGCTGTCGGTGCAGCTCCTTAGCAGGAACAGCTTCTGCAGCGCCGTAAGCGTGGTCCGGACCGATCCGGCGCTCGCGAACGGGCCGTAATATTGCCCCTTCACCCGCCGGGCGCCGCGGTGGAGCTGGACCCGCGGAAAGGCGTGGTCCTCGCGCAGCAGGATGAAGGGGAAGCTTTTGTCGTCGCGCAGCAGCACGTTGTAGGGCGGCCGGTAGCGCTTGATCAGCTGCGCCTCGAGCAGCAGCGCCTCCGCCTCGGTGTTGGTGGTGACGATGTTCATGTCGCGGGTCTGCGCGACCATCCGCTGCAGCCGCTTGGTCAGCCGCGACACCTGGGTGTAGTTGGTCACGCGGTTCCTGAGCGCCCGCGCCTTGCCGACGTAGAGCACCTCGCCGCGCGCATCGAGCATCCGGTAGACGCCCGGCCGCACCGGCAGCGTCCTGCACACCCGCCGGATCGCCGCCACCCCCGCCTCGATATCGGGCTTGTCGGTGCCGCGGACCGTGTAGGTCGCGCTTTCTTCGTGGAAACGGTCGGTCGGCTCGGTCACGACAGGGATTTAAGACGTGCCCCGCGCTTTAGCCACCACGCTCGATGTCAGTTGGGCCGGGAAAGCCCCGCGATCGTCAGGTCGACCATCGCCTTGTCGGCGCTGGCGTCGTGCTGCTGGCGGATCAGCAGCTCGGCGGCGGCGGCGGCGGCGCTTGCCGCTTTGGCGCGGACCTCGGCGACGGCGGCGCGCTCGGCGGCGCCGATCTTGTCCTCGGCCATTCGGGTGCGGCGCTCGACCAGGGCGGCCGCGTCGGCCTGCGCGTTGCGGACGATCGTGTCGGCCTCGTGGCGAGCGCGGTCGAGCATCGTCTGGGCCTCGGCGCCGGCCTGCGCCGCCTTGGCTTCATATTCGGCCTTCAGCGCTTCCGCTTCCGCCCGAAGCTGCTTGGCCTCGTCGAGCTGCTCGCGGATGCCGGCGATCTTCTTGTCGAGGGCCTTGCCGATGGCGGCGGGCACCCGCTTCCACAGCATGATCGCGATCACGACCAGCATCGCCAGCGCGACCCAGGCGGTGGCGTCGAGCCCGAGCGCGGCCGGCTCGGCTACGGCGCCGTGGCCCTCGGCCGCTTCCGAAGTGATCGCATGCTCGCCCGTCTCCGGGACCGCGCCTTGCTCCCCCCGGGTGGACTGCGCCTGGAGGTTCTCTTCGACAGCGGCGCTGGCGGATGGATTAGCCATTGGCCGTCACCTGCTTGACCGCCTGGGCGGCCTGCTCGCGGGTCACGGCCGCGCCCGAAAGTTTGGCGACCATTTCCCGAGTGATGTCGGCGGCCACGGTCTCGATATCGGTCAGCGCGGCATCGGCGGCCGAACGGATCCGGGCCTCCGCCAGGGCCACCCGCTCGCCGATCTCGGCGTCGGCCGCCTTCACCTTCCGCTCGGTCTCCCGGGCCGAAGCCTCCTTGGCGGCCTGCGTCACCTTGAGCGCCTCCGCCCGGTTCTGCTCGGTGCGGAGCCGATTGGCCTCCCCGGCTTCGTCCGCCTGCGCCCGCGCCCGCTCGGCCGCCGCGAGATCCTCAGCAATGCGCTGATCGCGGGCTTCCACCGTCGCCTCGATCTTCGGCAGCATGCCGCGACCGATCACGACGTAGATCAGCCCGAAGCTGATGATCAGCCAGAACAGCTGCGACGCGAAGATCTCTGAGATCTGATCGATTTGAGGCATTGCGGGCCCTTGCCGGCTTGCGCGTGCTGGTTAGGCGACGAACAGCAGGATCATGGCGACGACGAACGCCAGCAGGCCGAGAAGCTCGGCGGCGGCGAAGCCGATGAACAGGCGGCCCTGCTGGCCGTCGGCCGCGGCCGGGTTGCGAAGCGCGCTCTCGAGGAACGAGCCGAACACGTTGCCCACGCCGAGCGCGGCCATGCCCACGCCGATCGCGGCGAGACCGGCACCCAACAGCTTTGCTGCTTCTGCGTCCATTTTATAAACTCCCTTTGAAATGCTTGGAAAGGTTGACGATACTTAGTGAAGATTGACCGCGTCGTTGATGTAGAGCGAGGTCAGCAGGGCGAACACATAGGCCTGGATCGCCGCCACCAGCAGCTCCAGCACGGTGATCCCGACCATCAGGATCAGGCTTGGCAGGCTGACCACCGGCGCCACCCAGGCGGCCTCGGCATTGAGGCCGTTGATGACGAAGCCGGCCAGCACCTTCAGCAGGATGTGGCCCGCGGTCATCGCCACGAACAGCCGCAGGCCGAGGCTGAACGGCCGGACCAGGAAGCTCATCAGCTCGACCACGAAGATCAGCGGGATCATCGGCAGCGGCGTGCCGTGCGGCACGAACAGCGAGAAGAAGTGGAAGCCGTGGCGCCAGAAGCCGACCACCAGCACGATCGAGAAGGAGACGATGGCGAGCACGCCGGTGATCGTCAGATGGCTGGTGACGGTGAACGGATGGAGGCCGACGATTCCGATCGGCAGCATTCCGATCAGATTGGCGAACAGGATGAACATGAACAGCGAGAAGACGTAGGGCGTGTACTTCTTCCCCTCCGGCCCGATGTTGGCGAGCATCATCGAGGAGATGAAGCCGGTCACGCCCTCGACCGCCGCCTGCCAGCGGCCCGGAACGAGCTCGCGCTTCATTCCGCCGAGCATGAACAGCCACAGCGCGCCGAGCGTGACGAGCATCCACAGCGCCGAATTGGTGAACGCGATCTGCTGCCCGCCGATCGTGAACAGATCCGCCATGGACTGCACCTCGAACTGGTGCATCGGGTCGATCTTGCCCTCTTCCGCCGCCACTTCGTCCGTTCCCGTTCAAATGAGCCAAACGCCCGAAATCACTTCGGGCGCTGGTTGGAAAGCTTGATGATGTTCCAGAACCCGGCCGCCGTCCCGAGGAACAGCATGACGAGCAGGAGCCACGGGGAGGTGCCGAGCCAGCGGTCGAGCAGCCAGCCGATCAAAGCTCCACCCAGCATTCCCCCGATCAGGTAGGAGAGGACGCGGTTGCCGAGCTGCTCGTTCTTGTCAGCCGGCGGGGCGTCCCGCCCCGTCCTCACCGCCTCGTCGGCCTGCGCCTGCCGTAACCGCTGGTCGAGCGATGTCAGCCGCGCATCTTCCCGAGACTTGGGGTCCTGCCCGGGCCCGTCTTCCGCCATGTCTTTCTCCAAGTGCGAGCCCCGCGCGAATAGCAGGCGTCACAAGGGCGTGGGACATGCCGGCGAACGAACCCGCCAAGGCGCCGCCCCTTTAGGAAGCGGCGGAAGGCGAGTCAACTCACTCCCCCTCCCGAACGAGGGGGAGGAGAGGGGATCAGCCGCAATAGGCGGGGCGCGGCACCGCGGCACCGCCTTCGCGCTGACGCCAGACGCCGTCGGCAAGGCGGAAAAACTGGCCGGGCTGGACCCGGCTGGCGAAGATCTCGCAGGCGGTGGCGGCGCCGACCTCCTCGATCTTGGCGCCGCGCTTCTGCGCGATCTCCGTGTAATAAGCGCGGCGCTTGATGTTGACCGCGTCGACCTGCGATCGCAGCTGCCCCGAAGCGGGTCCGACGATGCCGAGATAGCCGTCCACCTGCTCGCCGACCTGGCCGGTCGCGCGCAGCTGCGCCGAGGCGTCCTGCAGCATCGCCTGAGCGGCCCCCGCGCCGCCGGCGATGGCGAGGCCGACGACGATCGCGGCGATCAGCTTCTTCCTAGAATACATCCGGATTCCTTTTGATGAGGTCTCGCACGTCCTCTTGGAGACGAACGACAACCTCTTGCCTGATATTGATATTGAGGTTGATCTCGATCGGCCGTTCGGGCGCGCTCACCTGCACGCACCCGGCCGGCATCGCGAGCAGTGGCAGCCCAAGCGCCAAGACCGCACAGCGTTTCCATCCCCGCCCCGCATCGACAGTCGCTCTCGTCAATATCACGGCTTTCATTTCACATTCTCGCTTTCTTCTGACTGAACGGAGACGGTGGTCGGCTGATCGCGCAGGAAATCGGGAAGCACCGTCTGGATGAGGTTGGTGGGATCCTCGAACGAGCGGGCGGTGGCGATCAGAGCGCGGAACGGCCCGCGGATGGCGATGTTGAACTCGAACGGGATCTTCTTGAGCTGCCCGATCAGAGCGCCGGCGATTCCGCCCGGATCGGGCGTGTTGCGGGCGACTCCGTCGAGCTCGATATTGGCGAGGAACTCGCCTTCCAGGAGGCCGTCCAGGCCGATCGTGAACTTGCTGTAGCGAAGCGACTTCAGAGCATCGAAGGCGAGCTTGCCATAGGTGCCGAGCGCCGCGTCGCTGATCTGGCCGACATAGGAGAGCGTCCCCTCCCCGCGCGCCTCGAGCCGACCGTCGTCGATCCGGCCGCCGCGCTGGTCGAACACCATCGGGATGAGCCCGTCGAACGTGCCGGTGGCGGCGATGTTCGAGAATTCCATCTGCTGGACGAAGTTGGCGGCGTCCAGACCGACGACGCGGAAGGTCAGCCGCTTGCTCGACGGCTGGCTGAAGTCGAGGATCGTCTCCTCGAGGAACAGCTCGCCGCCCGCGAACGGCCACTGCCCGGCCTCGATTCGGGCGCGCAGGTCGGGCAGCAGCTGGTAGCGGATGCGTCCGTCGAACACGTCGATTCCGGCCTGGATCTGGTCGACCGTGGCGAGCTGGCCCGGCGCGCTTACCAGGCCGAGCAGATCGGTGAACCTGATGGTGGTGGTGAGGCCCGTCACCGGCCCGAAGGTCGCGGCGAGGTCCATGTCCTCGGTCGAGAAGGTACCGGTGCTGGTGGCGCCCTCGGGGCCCCAGCCGATCCGCCCCTCCCCTTTCAGAGTGCCGCGCACCAGCGCGATGACGCCGGTGGTGAGCCGGGTCAGCTCCTCGGGCTGGTAATCCTCGTCGAAGCGGATTCCGGGCACGTCCAGCACGGCGTCGCCGCGGCCGGTGCGCAGCGCATGCTCGATCCGCACCTGCGTCACCCGGGTGCCGGTCTGGGGGTCGGTGAGCCAGCCGCCCGCCTCGATCTCGTTGTCGATCAGGCTCAGCCGGAAATCGTTCGTCGCGAGCGGGTAGAAGCGCGCCGGCTCGACTTCATCGGCGACCGTCATCGCGCCGTTCACCACGAGGTCGCCGCCGAGCACGCTCCACGCACCCCGCGCCTCGCTGAGCAGCAGCGGCACGTTGGCGAGCTTGCCGTCGCCGCCGGCGAAGGCGCCGCTGACCCCGCGATTCTCGAAGCGGCCGCTCAGCGAATCGAGATCGAGGCGGTTGACCGAGCCCGCGGCGCCGAGACGGACGGCGACGTTGGCGCTGGTGAAGCCCGGGTCGCCGAGCGCGAACCGGACGCGGTCGGCGGCGAGCGCGATCGGCGACTGGCCGAGCCGCCCCGCCAGGCGCGGCCCGCGGATCTCGGCGCCGCCCCTCACCGCCCCGCCCGGCCCCTTCCAGACCAAAGCCGGCCCGGTCGGGCACAGCGGCAGCCGCGCCGGCCCGAGCTGGAGGCTGGCGACCTGCAGGGCGCGGAAGCTGACCGTGGTGCAGCGCTCGCCAAAGGCGAAGCCGCCGCCGCTGCCGAACCGGCCGCTCACCGGCACCAGCAGGCCCGAGACTCGGCCGTCGTTGAACGGGCCGTCGACCAGCGCGCTGGTCTCGATGCTGGTGCCGCCACCCGGCGCCGCGGCGAAGCGCACCGGCGCCAGCACCAGCCGCGCCCCGCCCGCCGCCATCGGCGCGATCCGGGCCTCGCCGCGCATCGGAGCGCCGCCGCGCGGCTGGCTCAGGCTGACTCGCGCCGCGGGGAAGCCGCCGCCGGCGAGCGCGAAATCGCCGTCCATCCGCACCCGGTTGAGCGGCCAGTAATAAGTGAGGCCGTCGCCGCCGGCGACGGCAAGGCGGGCGCCGCTGCGGCTGACGGCGTTCATAGTCTCGAAGCGCAGCGCCCCGCCGCCCGGCCCGTTGACCACCCGCACCACTGCCTGCGCGTCGAAGCCTTGTCCCGCCCGCCGCACCGCCGCGGCGAGCGCGTCGCCGATCGGCGCCAGCGGAGTCCCGCCGGCCGAGGCGAGCGCGTCCACGACCGGCCCCAGCGCCTCGCCGCTGGGCACGATCCCCTGGGCGCCGCCATCGCCGACCAGCGACAGCTCGCCGCTGTCCATCGAAAAGGCGTAGCGGCCGTCCAGGTTCATCCGCGAGCCGCGGAACTGCGCCACCGCGACCGCCGCGGAGGCGAGGCTGAGCCGCCCGCGCGTGATCTTGGGGTCGCCGTCGAAGCTGAGCGTCCCGTTCGCGCCGGCCAGCGAATTGATCCCGGATTCGACCATCGCCGCGCGGAACCGGCCGTCGCCTTGCCACTTGCCGAGCGTCTCCGGGAAGGCCGCGCGGACCGCGAAATGCGGCTCGAGGAGGTTCAGCCCCTCCCCGCACGAGAATTGCGCCGCCTGGAGCGGCCCGGCGATGCGCGGGCGGCGGTCGAGGATGCGAAGGTCGACATAGGCGCGGGGCTCGCGCGCGGTGCAGCGGCCGAGCCGCATCGCGTTCGAACGCGCCGCCACCTTGCCGAGGAAGCCGTTGGCGAGATTGCCCCGACCCTCGATCGCGGCGCCGACATTCCCGGCCGGAGTGACCAGCGCGAGGCTGACGTCGGACACATCGACGTGGAGGTCGGGCAGCGCGAACGGTTTGCCGGTAGGCGGCGGCAGCAGCTTGTCGACGTCGCCCAGCCGCAGCTTGCCGTCGACGACCCGCCCGAAGATGCGGACGCCCCGCGCGGTGATGAACTGCACGTCGGGGCTCATCACGCTGACCAGCGGCAGCTTGACCTCGACGAAGCGGGCGGTGAGGTCGGGCCGCGCCGGGTCGCCGATCACGACGTTGGCGAGCCGCTGGGTGCGGAAGCCGACTCGTGTCACGTCGTAGCTGGCGCGCACGCCGCGCCGTTCGAGATCGCGGCGGATGACGTCGGTCGCCAGCTCGGTGCGCTGCGTCCAGACGATGACGAGCACCAGCAGCAGGAGCAGCAGGGCGCCGAGCGCGACATGGCGCTTGCGCAGCCTCCGCTCCCGCCGCGCGAGGATGTTTTCCTCCTCCATCCCGCTGCCTATCGGTGGTCGGCGGGGTCAGCCGCGAAACAGGCGCTGAGCAACATCGAGCCTTAACCTCCACCGGGGGCGAAGCGTTCCGCCCCCGTCACCATTCGGGCGCATCGCGGGGGCGGTTTGCCTAAGTGCAGGATGAAGATTAATCCAGGCTGATGGCGGACGCTGAGCATGACGGCGTAGGCCACCGCGCGCGGCTGCGCCAGCGGCTGTTCGAGGGCGGGCCGGACGCGCTGCTCGATCACGAGCTGGTCGAGTATCTGCTCGCGCTCGCCCTGCCCCGCCGCGACACCAAGTCGCTCGCCAAGAAGCTGATCGGGGATTTCGGCGGCTTCGGAGAGCTGCTGTCGGCGGACGCCGAGGCGATCGCCCGGGTCGGCGAGGTCACCGAAGGCGCCGCCGCGGCCATCAAGATCGCCCAGGCGGCGGCGCTGAGGCTGCTCGAGTCGCGGGTCCGGGACCGGCCGGTGCTCGGCTCATGGCAGGCGCTGCTCGATTATCTCCACGCCGACATGGCGCACCAGCCGATCGAGCGGGTGCGCGTGCTGTTCCTCAACTCGAAGAACATGCTGATCCGGAACGAGCCGATGTGGGAGGGCTCGGTCGACGAGGCGGCGGTCCATGTCCGCGAGATCATCCGCCGGGCGCTCGAATATCACGCCACGGCCGTGATTCTCGTCCACAACCACCCGAGCGGCGACCCGCAGCCGAGCCAGCAGGACATCAAGCTGACGCGCGACCTCGCCGAGGCGGGACGCCACCTCAGGATCGCCGTCCACGACCACGTCATCATCGGCGCCCGCGGCCACAGCAGCCTGCGGGCGATGGGGCTGATCTAGCGACCAGCCCCAGGCTCGGTCGTCAGCGCCGCGGCCTCGGGCTGTTGCGGGTCTGCACGCAGCTGTCGGTGACCGTGCGCGAGCAGACCGGATAGTCGCGCGCCTCGTCCGGTCCGCCGACGCCCGTGGCGGCAGAAGTGCCGGTCATCGTTCCGGCCGAGCTGCCGGTGGTCGTGCCCGTCGAGCTCATCGTGTCCATCGTGCCGGTGCTGGTCGAGGTCGAGCTCGCCGCGCTGCCGTGGCCCATCGTGCCGTGGTCCATCGTGCCGTGCTCCATCGTGCCGTGGCTGCCCGTCGTGGAGTCGGTGCCGGTGCTGGTGGGAGTCTGGGCGGGAGCCATCGACGGCGACGTGCGGTCCTGCGCGTCGGGCGCGGCCATTCCCTCGGTTGGGGCCGGCCGGCTCATGTCGTCGGTGGTGGTGCTGTTCTGCGCAAGCGCAGGGACGGCGAGCGCAAGCGCGCTCACCAGCAGGATCGGACGGTTCATCGATGTTCTCCTAGTCGTCATGCAACGTGCCTAAGTGTCTGACTACGCAAGCTACATTCAGCCCCCTGGAGCTCGCGGTTAGAAACGACCCCGAAGGGCGCCCGTTCCGCTCGTCCGGTCCGATTGCTGCCCCGGCGCGACTTTGCTACCGGCCCTCCTCCATCCCACGAGGACCGCCGATGATCGCTCGCTATTCGCGGCCGCAGATGACCAGCATCTGGGCGCCCGAGACCCGCTACCGGATCTGGTTCGAGATCGAGGCGCACGCGCTCGACCGGATGGCGGCGCTCGGAATCGTCCCGGCCGAGGCGGCCGAGGCGGTGTGGAAGCGCGGCGCCTTCGATCCCGACCGGATCGACGAGATCGAGGCGGAGGTGAAGCACGACGTCATCGCCTTCCTCACCAACGTCGCCGAGCATGTCGGGCCCGAGGCGCGCTTCCTCCACCAGGGCATGACCAGCTCGGACGTGCTGGACACGTGCCTGGCCGTCCAGCTGAAGCGCGCCGCCGACCTGCTGATCGAGGATCTGGACGGGCTGCTCGAAGTGCTCAAGCGCCGTGCCTTCGAGCACAAGCTGACGCCCACCATCGGCCGCAGCCACGGCATCCACGCCGAGCCGGTGACGTTCGGCCTCAAGCTCGCCCAGGCTTATGCCGAGTTCGCCCGCAACCGCGAGCGCCTGATCACCGCGCGCGACGACGTCGCCACCTGTGCGATCTCCGGCGCGGTCGGCACCTTCGCCAACATCGACCCCAGCGTCGAGGAATATGTCGCCGCCAAGCTCGGCCTCAAGGTCGAGCCCGTCTCCACCCAGGTCATCCCGCGCGACCGCCACGCCATGTTCTTCGCCACCCTGGGCGTGATCGCCTCCTCGATCGAGCGGCTCGCCACCGAGGTCCGCCACCTCCAGCGCACCGAGGTGCTGGAGGCCGAGGAATATTTCGCGCCCGGCCAGAAGGGCTCGTCGGCGATGCCGCACAAGCGCAACCCGGTGCTGACCGAGAACCTGACCGGGCTCACCCGGATGGTGCGCGCCTATGTGGTGCCGGCGCTGGAGAATGTGGCGCTGTGGCACGAGCGCGACATCAGCCACAGCTCGGTCGAGCGGATGATCGGCCCCGACGCCACCGTGACGCTCGATTTCGCGCTCGCCCGCCTCACCGGCGTCATGGACAAGCTCCTCGTCTATCCGGAGCGGATGCAGAAGAACCTCGACCGGATGGGCGGCCTCGTCCATTCGCAGCGCGTCCTGCTCGCGCTCACCCAGGCCGGCGCCAGCCGCGAGGATTCCTACCGCCTCGTCCAGCGCAACGCGATGAAGGTGTGGGAATCGGACGGGCAGCTGTCGCTGCTCGAGCTGCTCAAGGCCGATCCGGAAGTCTCAGCCCTGCTGACGGACGCCCAGATCGAGGAGAGGTTCGACCTCGGCTACCATTTCAAGCACGTCGACACGATCTTCGAGCGGGTGTTCGGGCCTGACCTATAGCTCCAATGGTTGCATTGGCGTGCCGCCCGGGCAGTGTTACTGAACGGGCATGGCACTTGATCGAGCCAGGCAAACGGATCTCTGGCTGAAGATTGCGCTGGTGGCTTGCGGGCTCCCGTTCTTGGGCTCGCTTCCCATACGATACTATTCAACTTGAACGATGTCGGTCGGTCTTGGTGTTTGGCATGCCATCTGGGCATCGGGGGCGGACCTGACGGGTAGTTCCACTGCACCTCTGGCCTGCTGTTTCATCCTATCATGGTGCAAGGCTGGGCATGGGTTGCCGCGCTCGTGATTGTCTTCCTCGTATCTCGTGGGCGACGAAACGAAGTAGCTAGGCCGCGTCCGTCCAGCCTTCCCACATCCCCTTGATCTTGCGGAAGAAGCCGGAGGCGCCCGGGCATTCGTCGCCCGTCTCGGTCGATCGGAACTCCTCGAGCAGCTCCTTTTGCCGCGCGGAAAGCTTGGTCGGGGTCTCGACCTCGACCTGGATCACCATGTCGCCCTGGCCG
>DASWSP010000048.1:0-12309 GCA_036402575.1 Allosphingosinicella sp.
ACAACCACCGGGCGCGCCGCTTCTATGAGCGTTACGGCTTCTCGCAGGTGGGCACTTACGCCTTCATCGTCGGCAGCCACGAGGACGAGGATCTGATCATGCGCCTGCCGCTGGAGTCGAAATGAGCGTCGAGCCGATCCGTGCGGCCGCACTGTCCGCTGTCCCGCACGGCTTTCTCGGCCGCCGCGGCGGCGTCTCGACGGGGGTCTGCGCCGGCCTCAACGTCGGCCTCGGTTCCGCCGACGAGCGGTCCTCAATCCATGAGAACCGGCGGCTGGCGGTCGAGGCGGCCGCGCCGGGACGGCAATTGGTCACGCTCCACCAGGTCCATTCCGCCGCCGCCATTCCGGTCGTCGCGCCCTTTCCGGACGACGCCCGCCCGCCTGCCGACGCGCTCGTCACCGACCGGCCCGGCCTTGCGCTGGGCATCCTCACCGCGGATTGCGCGCCGATCCTGTTCGCCGATCCGCAGGCGGGCGTGATCGGCGCTGCCCATGCCGGCTGGAAAGGCGCCCTTGGCGGAGTCGTCGACGCGACCGTTCTGGCGATGGAGGCGCTCGGCGCCGATCGGTCGCGAATCGCCGCCGCGGTCGGCCCCGCCATCGCCCGCAGGTCCTATGAGGTCGACGAGCGCTTCTTTGGCGATTTCGTCGCCGCCGATCCGGAGCACGAGCGTTTCTTCAGCGCCGGCAAGCCGCTCCGCCACCAGTTCGACTTGGAGGGATTCGTGGTCTCGCGCCTCGCCGCCGCCGGCCTCGGCCGAATCGAGGCGCTCGGGCTCGACACCTATTCCGACGAAGACCGCTTCTTCAGCTACCGCCGCTCCGTCCACCGCGGCGAGCCCGATTATGGCCGCCAGATCTCGCTGATCGCGCTGCCCGATTAGGCCGCCTTGGCGGCGCTCGCGCGCTCGATGCTTTCAAGGATGATCCGGCAGGCTTCCTGCCGCCCCCCCCACTTGCCGACGCGAACCCACTTTTCCGGCTCCAGGTCCTTATAGTGGGTGAAGAAATGCTCGATCTGCTGGCGCACGATCGCCGGCAGATCCTCGGCTTCCTCGACGCGCTCGTAATAAGGGAAGGTGGTGTCGACCGGGACGGCGAGGATCTTCTCGTCGCCGCCGGCCTCATCCTCGAGCAGCAGCACCGCGATCGGGCGCACGCGCACCACCGATCCCGGGATGAACGGCGATCGAGCCACCACCATGCAGTCGAGCGGGTCCCCGTCGGGGGACAGGGTGTGCGGGATGAAGCCGTAATTGGTCGGGTAGCGCATCGGCGTGTGGAGGATGCGGTCGACCCAGATCGCGCCCGACTTCTTGTCGAACTCGTATTTGACCGGCTCGCCGCCGACGGGGACCTCGACGATGACGTTGACGCTGTTCGGCGGATCGTCGCCGATCGGGATGAGTTCGATGTTCATAGCGGCCGCCCTCTAGCGGGTTCGTCTCGTCATTGCGAGCGTAGCGAAAGCAGAGCCCGGCGGGAGCCTCGCCTGGGTCGCCGCGCCGCTCCGGCGATCGGCGCTTGGCTTCCCACGCCACTCAAAAATGCTAAGGCGCCGCGCTTATGAGCAGCAAGGTACAGGCCGTGCGCGGCACCCAGAGCATGCTGGGCGAGCAGGTGGAGCGTTTCCACGCCGTGGTGGCGGCGTTCGACCGCGTGCGCCGGCTCTACGGCTTCCAGCGGGTGGAAGTGCCGATGTTCGAGGCGACGCAGGTGTTCGCCCGCTCGCTGGGCGAGACCACCGACGTCGTCTCCAAGGAGATGTACACGTTCGAGGATCGCGGCGGCGATTCGATCACGCTTCGTCCCGAATTCACCGCCGGCATCGCCCGCGCCTATGTCGGCGAGGGCTGGCAGCAATATGCGCCGCTCAAGGTGGCGGCCTGGGGCGCCGCCTTCCGTTACGAGCGTCCTCAAAAGGGCCGCTTCCGCCAGTTCCACCAGCTCGACGCCGAGATCATCGGCACCGCCGAGCCGCTCGCCGACGTGGAACTGCTCGCCTTCGCCGACCAGCTCCTGCACGAGCTCGGCATCGCCGACGGCGTGACGCTGCGCCTCAACACGCTCGGCGACGCCGCGACCCGCGAGGCCTGGCGCTCGGCGCTGGTCGATCATTTCGAGAGCCGCCGCGGCGAGCTTTCGGAGGACAGCCTCGCCCGCCTCGAGAAGAATCCGCTCCGGATCCTCGACAGCAAGGACCCGCGCGACCGCCCGGTCGCCGACAGCGCGCCCTCGATCGACGATTTCCTCACCGCGGAGGCGGCGGATTTCTTCGCCCGGGTCACCGCCGGCCTCGACTCCGCCGGCGTCAATTGGACCCGCGACCCGCGCCTCGTCCGCGGCCTCGATTACTATCGCCACACCGCCTTCGAATTCGTCACCGACCGCCTCGGCGCGCAGGGCACCGTGCTCGCCGGCGGCCGCTACGACGGCCTCATCGAACAGCTTGGTGGTCCCGCTACTCCCGCCGTCGGCTGGGCCGCCGGCATCGAGCGCCTGTCGATGCTGATCGACGAGCCGCCGCCGGCCGGCATTGACGTCGCCGTGATCGCCGAGGCCGGAGAATTCGAAGCCGCTGCGTTGAAGCTGACCGCGGCGCTGCGGCGGGACGGGTTTTCGGCCGAAGCCGTCGTCACCGGAAGCCCCAGGAAGCGATACGACAAGGCGCTCAAGGCGAACCCTGGCTATACGGTCTCATTCTCCCGTCGGGACGGGGTGGTGCATGTCGGCGAGCGGGAGCTGCGCGGTGGGACCGGGTCCGATCGGCTCCGCGCCCTGATCCAGCCTGCGGCGGCGGAGCTGTCATGACCTCCATCTCCGCCGAGCGGATCGCGCAGATCGAGGGGCGCAGGGACGAACTGCAGAATGCGATGTCGGCGCCGAACCTGGCGCCCGACGAGTTCGTTCGGCTCTCCAAGGATTATGCCGAGATCGAGCCGGTCGCGGCGGCGGCGCGCGAGGTGCGGCGGCTTCGCGCCGAGCTCGACGTGCTCAACGGCCTGCTCGGCGACCCGGAGGCCGAGGCCGAGATCAAGGAGATGGCGGCTGAGGAAGCCGAGGAAATCCGCCGCCGCCTGCCCGAGGCGGAGCGGGCGCTGGCGCTGAAGCTGCTGCCCCGCGACTCCGCCGACGAGCGCGCCGCGATGCTCGAGATCCGCGCCGGCACCGGCGGCGACGAGGCCGCTTTGTTCGCGGGCGACCTGTTCCGCATGTACCAGCGCTACGCGGAAGCGCAGGGGTGGCGGCTGGAGCTGATCTCGGCCAGCCCCTCCGACGTCGGCGGCTTCAAGGAGGTGATCGCCTCGGTCAACGGACAGGGCGTGTTCGCCAGGCTGAAGTTCGAAAGCGGGGTCCACCGCGTCCAGCGCGTGCCCGCGACCGAGAGCGGGGGCCGGATCCACACCTCGGCCGCCACCGTCGCGGTGCTTCCGGAGGCCGAGGACGTCGATATCCAGATCGACGACAAGGACCTCCGGATCGACGTCTACCGCTCGTCCGGCCCCGGCGGCCAGTCGGTCAACACCACCGACAGCGCGGTCCGCATCACCCACCTGCCGTCGGGCCTGGTCGTCATCCAGCAGGACGAGAAGTCCCAGCACAAGAACAAGGCCAAGGCGCTGAGGGTGCTGCGCACCCGTCTCTACGAGGCCGAGCGCGAGCGGCTGGCGAGCGAGCGCGCCGGCACCCGCAAGTCGATGGTCGGCTCGGGCGACCGCTCGGAGCGCATCCGCACCTACAATTTCCCGCAGGGCAGGGTGACCGACCACCGCATCAACCTGACGCTTCACCGCCTGCCCGAAATCCTCGAAGGCAATCTCGACGATCTGGTCGGGGCGCTGGTGTCGGAGGACGAGGCGGCGCGGCTGGCGCAGCTGGATGAAAGCTGACGCGGCACCTCCTTCGGCGACCGTTGCGCAAGCCTTGAGGGCGGCCGCCGCGAGGCTCGAGGCGGTCTCGGCGACCGCCCGCCTCGACGCCGAGCTGCTGATGGCGCACGCGCTCCATGTCGAACGTGAGGCGATTTTGCTCTCGCGGCTGGACGCCGAAGCCCCGGCTGGGTTCGAAGCCCTCGTCCGGCGCCGCGAAGCGAGCGAGCCCATCGCCTACATCACCGGCCGCCGGGCTTTCTGGACGATCGAGCTCGAGGTCGGGCCGGGCGTGCTCGTCCCCCGCCCCGATAGCGAGACTCTGATCGAGGCGGCGGTGGCGCATTTCGGCGCGGCCGGTCCGGCGACGATCCTCGATCTCGGCGCCGGCCCCGGCACGCTGCTGCTGGCGGCGCTCGACCAGTGGCCGCGGGCGCGCGGCCTTGGCGTCGAGGCATCCGAGGCCGCGCTCGCCTTCGCCCGGCGCAACGCGGAACGGCTCGGCCTTGCCGAGCGCGCCTCGTTCCGCCTCGGCGATTGGGACGCGGGGATCGCCGAGCGCTTCGATCTCATCCTGTGCAACCCGCCCTATATCGCGAGCGCGGCCGAGCTCCCCCGCGACGTCTCGCAATGGGAGCCGCACGAGGCGCTGTTCGCCGGGCCCGACGGCCTCGACGCCTACCGGCGCCTCGCGCCCCGGCTGCGGCGCCTGCTCGCTCCGGGCGGCATCGCCTGCGTCGAGATCGGCGCGGGGCAGGCGGCCGCGGTCCGCGCCCTGTTCGAAGGGCAGGCCTTCACGATATCGTCACGATTGGACCTCAAGGGTCTACCCCGATGCCTTTCGTTACGCGATTGATCTAGCTCATCATCTTTCCGCTTGGTTTCTCGTGCGCGAATAGCTACATAGTAAGACAGGGACGGGGCCTAACACAGCAAAGAACGCGTGAGGCTCACCGTCGCCGACCCCCGATTGCTTCGGCGTCTTTGGACGATCCTGGCGTGAGGAGGCGGGAGCCGTGCTTTGCGGCCGCCTGCCGAAGGTGTCGCGCACTATGGAACGGCTGGGAATGGCCCGGCCAGTGGAGTGGCTAGACCACCTGTGACGAGGACCAACGTTTGATCAACAATCGTCAGAACGGCCGCAGGCGCGGTCGTGGCGGCGGACCCCGCACGCCGAACAATGCGCCCAGCCCGGGCAACCGCCAGGACAATCGCTCGCGCGGCAACGCCGCCCAGCTTCATGAGAAGTACAAGGCGCTGGCGCGCGACAGCCAGCTTGCCGGCGACCGTGTCCAGACCGAAACCTATCTCCAGTTCGCGGACCATTATTTCCGGGTGTTGAGCGAAGGCCGCTCCCGCTTCGAAGAGCCGCGCCGCCCGCGCGACGATTTCATGTCCGACGAGGACGAGGATCAGGACGAGATGGCGGCGCAGGACGGCGACCGCGACGATCGCAACGACTATCGCGGCGATCGCCAGGAGCGCCCGCAGCAAGTCCAGCGCGAAGCACGTCCCGAGCGCGAAGCGCGTCCCGAGCGCGAGCCGCGCCCGGAGCGGGAAACGCGTTCCGAGCGCGAGCAACGTCCCGAGCGCGAGCCGCGTCCGGAGCGGGAAATGCGACCCGAGCGTGAGCCGCGGGCGGAGCGGGAAACGCGCCCCGAGCGCGAGCCGCGGGCGGAGCGGGAAACGCGGCCCGAGCGCGAGCCGCGCAACGGCGGCGAGCAGCGCCCGCGGCGCCAGCGCGACGACGAGGAAAGCTTCGCCAACGAGGGCCAGATCGCCCTCGACAGCCTGCCGCCCGCGATCGCCGCGGTCGATGCCGGTGAAGCCAAGCCGCCGCGCCGCCGCGTCCGGCGCCCGCGGGCCGAAGGCGGCGAGGCTGAGATCGCCCCGGCGGCCTGATCCTCTCCACGACCCATCACCAGGGCGGCGATCTTCACGGATCGCCGCCTTTTTCTTTGGCCCTGCCATGTCACAAAAGAGTCATTGCCGCGTCTTTTCGCGGTCATGACACTGACTTAATCCTGCTCAAGGACGCCGCGGCGGCACGCCTGGACGATAGGGACCCGAATGACGAAGAGATTTGCCGCGGCGCTTCTGGCCGCCACCGCCTTCACGCAAGCCGCGCCGGCTCAGGCCCAGGACCCCGATGCCGCCGCGCTGGCCGCCGAGGTCCGCGCCATGCGCGCCAAGATCGAGGCGCTCGAGGCCAAGGTCCAGGAACTCGAAGGCGGCGCGAAGCAGAGCGCGGCCGCCGTGCCGAGCTGGAAAGGCGCGCCGCAGAGCGAGGACAAGCAAGCCGGCTGGTCGTTCAAGCCGTTCGGCCGCCTCCAATATGATGTCGGCCATGTCGGCAGCCCCGACGGCGTCGGCAACAGCGGGCTTGGTTTCTCGAACGAGCTCCGACGCGGCCGGATCGGTGTCGAGGGCAGCATGCCCGGCGGCTTCGGCTACAAGATCGAGCTCGACTTCGCCGACAATGCGCTCGAGGTCACCGACGCATTCCTGAGCTACGCGCCCGCCAAGGATGTCAGCCTCGTCATCGGCCAGCACAACAGTTTCCAGTCGCTTGAGGAACTGACCAGCTCGCGCTTCCTCTCGTTCATGGAGCGCGCCGCCTTCACCGACGCGTTCAACTTCGAGCGCCGGGTCGGCCTGTCGGCCACGTACAGCGCCGGCAGCGTGATCGCCCAGGCCGGCCTTTTCACCGACAATATCGGCGACCTCGGCGATATCGGCGACGACGACAATGCGGTCTCGGTCGACGGCCGCCTCGTCTTCGCGCCAAAGCTCGGCGGGACCCAGCTTCACCTCGGCGGCTCGGCCCACCACCGCGACAACAACGATGTCGCCTCGCTCGCCGGCACGCGCTATCGGCAGCGCCCCTTCGTCCACAGCACCGACGTGCGCTTCCTGGCCACGCCTACGCTGAACGTGGAAAAGGAGACCAGCTACGGCCTCGAAGCCGCGGCGATCCGCGGCCCGCTCCACGCCACCGCCGAAGCGCACTGGCTCAACGCCGACGCCGGCGCCGCGGGCGATCCCACCTATTTCGGCGGCTATGCCGAGCTCGGCTTCTTCCTCACCGGCGAGACCCTCGGCTATCGCGGCGGCCGCTTCGATCGCACCAAGGTGCTGAAGCCGGTCGGGAATGGCGGCGCCGGCGCGTTCCAGGTCAACCTGCGCTACGACTATCTCGACCTCAACGACGACGGTATCCGCGGCGGCAAGCAGTCGGGTTACCAGGCCTCGCTGATCTGGATCCCGCAAGACTATGTGCGCTTCCTGCTCAACTACGCGCATCTGAGCTACGAGGACGCCGCCATCGCCGCGGCGGGCGGCGACCGCGCCTACGGCATCGACGTGATCGGCGCCCGTGCCCAGATCGATTTCTAGGAAAAGTCGAGCCTCAAAAGGCGGTTGACAGTCAAGGTGACACGGTGACGGTGCCGTCCAATGGCAGGTCGACCCTGCGCTTCACCGCCAGGCC
Organism: Allosphingosinicella sp.; assembly: GCA_036402575.1. Taxonomy (GTDB): domain Bacteria; phylum Pseudomonadota; class Alphaproteobacteria; order Sphingomonadales; family Sphingomonadaceae; genus Allosphingosinicella. Next base: position 7,362 of record DASWSP010000048.1, read on the forward strand.
GGAGGGCTAGTCCGCCGGGGGCAGCGGCCTCGGCCGGTTGTTCTCGTCGAGCGCGACGAAGGTGAACAGGGCTTCGGTCACCTTCACTTCCTGAGCGCCGCGGTCGCGGGTGGCGATCACCTCGATGCGGATGCCCATCGAGGTGCGCCCGGTCCGCTCGATCCGCGCGTAGACCGATATGAGGTCGAGGAGCAGGATCGGCGCGATGAACTCCATCGCCTCGATCGCCACCGTCGCGACCGGGCCCTGGGCGCGGTGTGACGCGACGATGCCGGCGGCGATGTCCATCTGGCTCAGCACCCAGCCGCCGAAGATGTGGCCGTTGGCGTTGATGTCTCCGGGGCGGGGCACCACCCGCAGGATCGGCTCCCGGTCAGAGATCGTCATCGGCATCCCGGTGCGAAGCCGCGGTCTCGTCGTGGCCGCTGTTGTTGCTGAAATAGACCAGCCCCATCAGGGCGGTGCCGAGCAGCACCGAGAAACCGACGCCGGCGATGGTGGCGATCACCATGTGGATCGACACCGGGCCGCCGGAGCTCTTGAGGTAGAGGAGCGCGAGCAGCACCGCCACGCCGGCGGCGACCACCATCCACGCCATCAGTCGTTTGTAGCGCGCCCAGGCGAGCGCGGTGCGCTCGGCGCCGGTCGGGAGTGGATCGTTTGCAGGCATGCTTCCATTTGGCGGTGGCGCATGTGATCATCAAGACTGAGTCGGCGTAAAAAAGAACGAGGAGGCTGCACTCATGACGATCGCCGCGATCCTGAAGGGCAAGGGAAGCGAAGTCCTCAGCGTCGAATGCACGACCAGCGTCCGCGACGCGATCGATGTGCTCGCCGAGCACAAGATCGGATCGCTGCCGGTGCTCCGCAGCGGCAAGGTCGCCGGAATCATGTCCGAACGCGACATCATCTACTGCCTGAGGAGCGACGGGGCGGCGATTCTCGACTGGCCGGTCGAGCGGATCATGACGGCGCCGGCGATCACGGTCGAACCGGACGTGGCGGTGCTCGCCGCGCTTTCGCAGATGACCAGGCGGCGCATCCGCCACCTTCCGGTCGTGGAGGGCGAGCGGCTGATCGGCATCGTCTCGATCGGCGACCTCGTCGCCTACCGGATCAACCGAATCGAATCGGAAGCCGAGGCGATGCGCGCCTACATCCAGTCGGCGTGACCGCGATGTGCACCGAAATTTAAGCCGGCGGCGGTAGAGGGCGGCATGTCGTCGCGGGCGGAATATCTGAACTGGCGGATGAAGCAGTGGCTCCACAGCCGCGTCGCCCGCGGCGTGCTGGAAACGCCGCCCGTCGCCACCCGGCAGGACGGCGTCATCCTCTTCTCGATGCTCGGCGCGAAAGGGCTGCTGCCCTTCCTGATCGCGGCCAAGACGCTTCAATCCTGGCTCGGCCGCGGCCGGTTCGTGATCCTCGACGACGGCAGCCTGACTCCGCGCGACCGAGCGCTGCTCGCAAGCCACCTCGGCGATCCCGAGATCCTCTCGATCCACGACGTCGATACCGGCCCGTGCCCGCGCGGCGGAACCTGGGAGCGGCTGCTCACCCTGCTGGATCTGCGCGCCGACGCTTACGTCATCCAGTTCGACTCCGACACGATCACCTGCGGTCCGCTTCCGGAGGTCGCCGCGGCGATCGACGAGCGCCGCAGCTTCACGCTGCTCGGCGAGGCCGGCGCCGAGCTCCTTCCGTTTGACGCCTTCGTCGCCTCGCGCGCCGCTTCGTCGCGCGGGTCGGGAGCGGTTCACGTGCAGGCGGCGATCGAGGCGCTGATCGACCGGGTCGCCATTCCCGGCCTTGCCGAGCCGCGCTACGTGCGCGGCTGCGCGGGCTTCGCGGGCTTCGCTCCGGCCTCCTCCGGGCGCGCCTTGGCCGAGGCCTTTTCGATCGAGGCCGAACGCCTCGTCGGGCGCGACCGCTGGGCCGAATGGGGCAGCGAGCAGGTCACTTCCAACATCGTCGTCGCCAACGAGCCCGACCCCATCCTGCTGCCTTATGGGCGCTACCTGAATTTCTGGGACCAGGAGCTCCCCGCCGACCGGCGCTTCGTCCACTTCATCGGCACGTGCCGCTTCCGCAGCGGCGTCTATGTCGATGAGACGCGGGCCGCGATCGCGGCGCTGCGCGGGCCGGCCGAGGTCCACGTGCCCGCCCGACCGCACGCCGAGCCGGCGCGCTCGGGCGGCTAGCGCCCGCGGCTAGGGCCGGCGGCGGATCAGCGAGATCAGCTCGATCACCGCGCCGCGGGAGAAGGCGAGCAGCCAGCCCGCGTAGACCGCTCCCCCGACCGTCACCAGCGCGGCCAGGCGCGGCAGCGGCGGCAGCGCGGGCATCAGCCGGTCGGCGAGCATCACCGCCGCCGCCATCGCCAGCGCGGCGAACACCGGCGGAGCGATCGCCCGGACGAACTCGCGCTTCGAGATGCCGATCACAGGCAGCGTCCACCAGGCGGCGATCGCGAGCTGCACCGGATAGGCGACGATCCACACCGCCGCGAGGCCGATGATTCCCCACTGAATGCCGACCAGGAAGGCGAGCGGCAGCAGCACGGCGCCGAGCGCGGCGTTGCGGACGCTGATCCCCGGCCGCCCGAGCGCGTTGATCACCGGCGGGAACAGCGAGAACAAGGTCATGAACGGCATCGCCACGGCGATGAGCTGGATCACCGGCACCGTCTCGCGCCATTTCTCGCCGAGCGCGACCAGCACCAGCGGCTCGGCCGTCACCGCCAGCCCGATGAAGAAAGGGAGCGCCGCGATCATGATGATTCGGGTCGCCTTGGCGAAGGCGGTGGCGACGGTCCGGCTGTCATGCTGGATCCGGGCATAGGCGGAGAAGGCGACCTCGTTGAGCGGCGGCACGAACTTGTTCTGGAAGATCTGGGTCAGGAACAGCGCGGTCGTGTAGATGCCGATGTCGTGCGGCTCGAACAGGCGGCCCGCGATCAGCACGTCGGCCTGGCTCTGCATGAAGGCGAAGAGCTGGCCGGCCGCGATCAGCCCGCCGTAGCGGGCCATCATCCCGGCGCCTCGAAAGTCGAAGCTCGGCCACATCAGCGATCGCGCCGCCCAGGTCAGCCCGATCGCCCGGGTCGTGAACAAGACGATCGGCGCGAACACCAGCGTCCACACCCCCCAGCCGGCGAGCGCGCCGCCCAGCGCCGCCAGCGCCCCCATCACCGATGAGACCAGGTTCACCTGCGCCTGGCGGCGGAAATCCATCCGCCGCGCGAGCAGCGCGTAGGAAAAGGCGATGAACGGCGTCGGCAGGTACAACAGCGCCTGGACCCGAAGCAGGTCGGCGACCATCTCCTGCCGGTAATAAGCGGCCGCCACCGGCGCGAGCGCGAGCTGGAGCAGCCCGAGCACGAGGTTGAGCAGCACCAGCATCCCGAACGCCTGTCGCAGCTCGCGCGGCCCCACGTCGGGCTTCTGGATGAGCGCGCTCGCCAGTCCGTAGCCGTTCAGCAGGTTGAGAAGCATCAGCACGACCTGCGCCATCGCGAACAGCCCGTAATCGGTCGGCGCGAGGATTCGGATGACGAGGAAGGTCGCGGCCCAGGCGATCATCTGGCCGACGATCTGGGTCCCGGAACGCCAGATCACGGCGCTTCGGACCTGGTCGCGGAACGATTCGCGCGGCGCCTGGGGAGAGGCTGCGGCGGGTTCGCTCATCGGATGGCTGCCGCGGACAGGGTGGCCGCGACGCCGAATCGGAGCACGCCCGACGCCGGCGAGGCGTCCTTGCTGGAGCTGCGGATCATCGGGCGCGCATACGCCATCAGCGTGAAGAAGCGATTACCCATGACGCGCTCGAGCCCCCCTTGAACCCGCAACGCCGCTGCCCATATCCGGTCGCGGGCGGCAAATAACGTCGCCTAACTCTTTGAAAAAAATCTTAAAACACGGCCTTGCGGGCGGGGCTCTCCCGACCCATATGGCTTAAGGCGACGCGGCGCCCCCGGGCTGCAGCGTCGTTGAAAACGCCACCGGCTTTTTCGATTCGCGCCATTGACGGCGGCTTTGGCCCTCATCATATGGCGCCTTCCGGTGCGGCAGAGGCTCTTTGAGCGGAAGCGGCACCGGCGGAAACGGCGGCAACAAAGTTTTCGAAATAGCTGTTGACGGTAGGAAATCTCCTCCATATATGGCGGTTCACCGATCGGGACACGGCCTTAAAGGCTTGGCCCGCTCGCGTCTCACCAATCGGTAACCCGGTGCCCCGGTCAAACGGGGGAAGGTGAGGCGTCGGCTCTTTGACATTGTCGGTTTAGATGAAGGGACATGTGGGCGGCGGCCCCGGTCAGCGACAACCTCTGGGTGTCGTTCGATCGGATAAAGCTAAGCCGTTCCAAGGGTGTTTGCCGAGGCTTGCTTCGGTGGGCGCCTGTATGTCCTCTTACATATCCACAGTAATATGTATTTGTGCAGGAACGGCTCCCAGAGATGCCGGCTTCCTTTTCGGGTTTTCCCCCGGATGGGTTGTCGTACATTAACTTGAGAGTTTGATTCTGGCTCAGAACGAACGCTGGCGGCATGCCTAACACATGCAAGTCGAACGAGACCTTCGGGTCTAGTGGCGCACGGGTGCGTAACGCGTGGGAATCTGCCCTTTGGTTCGGAATAACTCAGGGAAACTTGAGCTAATACCGGATAATGACTTCGGTCCAAAGATTTATCGCCAAAGGATGAGCCCGCGTAAGATTAGCTAGTTGGTGAGGTAAAGGCTCACCAAGGCGACGATCTTTAGCTGGTCTGAGAGGATGATCAGCCACACTGGGACTGAGACACGGCCCAGACTCCTACGGGAGGCAGCAGTGGGGAATATTGGACAATGGGCGAAAGCCTGATCCAGCAATGCCGCGTGAGTGATGAAGGCCTTAGGGTTGTAAAGCTCTTTTACCCGGGATGATAATGACAGTACCGGGAGAATAAGC
>DASWSP010000049.1:0-31864 GCA_036402575.1 Allosphingosinicella sp.
GCTCGGAACGCTGCGCCCGCAGCCGGCGCCCGAACCGGTCGCCGCCGCCCCCCGCCGCCGACCCGGCGCCCCGGAAGCGGCGCCGCCGGTCGAGACCGCCGCGCGCGCGGGCAAGGCCGCCGAGCGATCCGCCGCGAGCGACGACCGGCCGAGCCGCCGGCGATCGGCGGGAATGCCGCTGTTCGCGCCCGCGCCGGAAAGGCGGGAGCGGCCCGTCGAGACGACCGCGAAGAAGCCGACGCCGGCCGAGCAGGCGATCCGCTTCGCGCTTGCGCCTCCCCCTCGGGTCATCGCGGCGCCCGCGCCGGTTCCGGCCCCGATCCAGACGCCGACCCCGACCCCGACCCCGACCCCGGCCCCGGCCCCGGCCCCGCTCCAGACCCCGGCGCCTGCGGCGGCTGAGCCGGGTCCGGCGCCGGCGCAGCCCGCGCAGGGCCGCCCGCCTTCCGCCGCGCAGGCGCCGCTGGCCGGGCCCGCGCTGGCGCTGAGCGCCCCGACGATCGCGCCGGGCGCGAGCGAAGTCTTCGGTCCGCCGGCACCCGACGGGTCGCCCGCGCCGGCGGCACCGGCTCCGCAGCCGCTCCCCGCGCCGGTCCCGGCGCCCGTGACGAGCGGGATCCAGACGGTGGCGCTTCCCGAATCGACGATCGAACCGCCGCCGGCCGACCCCGGGCCCGAGGCCCCTAAGGTTGAGGTTGCCGAGGCTCCCGCCGCTGCGCCGCCCGCGGCCGCGCCCAAGCCGAGGAAGCCGCTCGCGTTCGACGAGGTCGTCGAAGCGGTCAAGGCGCTGCCCGACGCCGGCCCCGTCGCGAGCAAGCCGGTGGCGCTCGCCGCCGCCGAGACGCCCAAGCCGGCGCGCAAGGCCGCCGCCAAGGCGCCGGCGAGCGAGCCGAAGCAGAGCGCGGCGGGCCGCCACTGGGTGCAGATCGCAAGCGCTCCCGACAGCCTGGTCGCCAGCGAATACCGCCGGCTCAAGGCCAAACATTCCAAGCTGCTCGGCGACAAAGTTGGCTATAGGGCCGCGATGGGCAAATCCAACCGCGTGCTCGTCGGCCCGTTCGCGAGCGCCGGCGAGGCCAGAGACTTCGTCGGGCAGCTCAAGAAGAACAGCCTGACGGCGGTCGCCTGGAGCAGCCCGGAAGGGCAGGAGATCGAGAAGCTGCCCGCCAAGTGAGGGCGCTCGAACGTTATGCATGCGAGCCCGAGCGGTCGCGCGGCCGCCGCCATGCCGCCGCGGCCGGGGAGATTCGCGGGCCGCGCGACGCCTTCCAGCGCGACCGCGACCGGATCATCCATTCGATCCCGTTCCGCCGCCTCAGGCACAAGACCCAGGTGTTCGTCGCGCCCGACGGCGACCATTTCCGGGTGCGCCTCACCCACAGCCTCGAAGTCGCCCAGATCGGGCGGACGATTGCCCGGGCGCTGGGCCTCAACGAGGATCTGACCGAGGCGCTCTGCCTTGCCCACGACATCGGCCACCCGCCCTTCGGCCATTCGGGCGAGGAGGCGCTGCAGGCGGCGATGGCGAAGGCGGGGGGCTTCGACCACAACGCGCACACGCTGCGGCTGCTGACCCGGCTGGAGACGCCTTATCCGCGCCATCCGGGGCTCAACCTCAGCTGGGAGACGCTGGAGGGGCTCGCCAAGCATAACGGGCCGGTGCCGAAGCCGGGCTGGGCGCTGGCGGAGGCGGATAACGAGTTCCCGCTCGATCTGGCGACCTGGCCGAGCCTCGAGGCGCAGGTGGCGGCGATCTCGGACGACATCGCCTATGACAATCACGACGTCGACGACGGGCTTCGCGCCGGCCTGTTCACGCTGGAGGATCTGCTGGCGGTGCCGCTGGTCGCGGGCTGCTGGGAGAAGGTGCGGGCGCGCTACCGCGAGGTGGAGCGGGACCGGCTGCTCGCCGAGCTGGTGCGCGACCAGATCGGGCTGATGGTCAACGACGTGCTGGAGGAGACGCGGCGGCGGATCGCCGCGTCGGGCGTGGAGAGCGCCGACGATGTCAGGCGGGCGGGCGGCGCGCTCGCCGGCTTCTCGGCGGCGATGGCGGAACGGGAGCGCGAGCTCAAGACCTTCCTCTACGCCCGGATGTACCGCTCGCCGCCCGTCAGCGCCGTGCAGAAGGAGGCCAAGCGGGTGCTCGCCGGCCTGTTCGCGGCCTATGAGGCCAATCCCGCGCTGCTGCCGGAGCCGTGGCGGTCGGGCGCGGCCGACCGGGTCGCCAGCCTGCGCCGCATCGGCGACTTCATCGCCGGAATGACCGACCGCTACGCCATCGCCCAATACCGCCAGCATATCGGTCCGGTCGAGCTGCCGGAGGGCTTCTGACCCGATCGTTTGGGGCGGCGCCGCGATGCCGCTTCAAATCGGCCGCCGGCTTCGTTACAGCCGCGCCTTTCCCGGTTGGCAGGACAAAATGTGACCCTCTACGGCCGCTTCGCCGCGCATATCGGCGCCGTTCTCGACGAGCTTGCGGGCGCGGGCGAACTGCCGCCCGGGCTTGACCGGAAGGCGGTGGCCGTCGAGCCGCCGCGCGACCCGGCGCATGGCGATCTGGCGACCAACGCGGCGATGGTGCTGGCCAAGGCGGCGGGCACCAACCCGCGCGCGCTGGCCGGGCTGATCGCCCCCAGGCTCGGCGCGCTCGGCGAGGTCCGGAGCACCGAGATTGCGGGCCCGGGCTTCATCAACATCCGCCTCGACCGCGCCGTCTGGGAAGAGGAGCTGCGCACGATCCTGGCCCAGGGCTCGGGCTACGGCCGCTCCGGCCTGGGGCAGGGGCGCACGGTCAACGTCGAATATGTCTCCGCCAACCCGACCGGGCCGATGCACATGGGCCATTGCCGCGGGGCCGTGGTCGGCGATGCGCTGGCGGCGCTGCTGGAGCATGTCGGCTATGCCGTGACGCGCGAATATTACGTCAACGACGCCGGCAGCCAGGTCGACACGCTCGCCCGGTCGGCCTGGTTCCGCTACCGCGAGGCGCTCGGCCGCGACATCGGCGAGATCCCGGAAGGCCTGTACCCGGGCGACTATCTGAAGCCGGTCGGCGAGCAGCTCGCCGCCGAGTTCGGCGAGCGCTACGCCGACGCGCCCGCGGACGAATGGCTGCCGCTGTTCAGGCGCAGGACGGTCGAGGCGATGCTCGACCTGATCCGCTCCGATCTCGCTTTGCTCGGAATCCGCCACGACCTCTTCGCGTCCGAAGCCGAGGTGCAGGCGAGCGGCGCCGCCGACCGGGCGCTCGAGACGCTGCGCGCCAAGGGGCTGATCTACGAAGGGCAGCTCGAAGCGCCCAAGGGCGAGACCCCCGAGGATTGGGAGCCGGTCGAGCTCACCTTGTTCCGGTCGACCCGGTTCGGCGACGACCAGGACCGGCCGATGAAGAAGTCGGACGGCAGCTGGACCTATTTCGGCGCCGATGCCGCCTATCACCTCAAGAAGGCGGAAGCCGCCGACACCCTCATCAACATCTGGGGCGCCGACCATGCCGGCACCGTCAAGCGGATCCAGGCGGCGGTGGCGGCGCTCACCGACGGCCGCGTCGAGCTCGACGTCAAGCTGGTCAACATGGTCCGCCTGTTCCGCGCCGGCGAGCCGATCAAGATGTCTAAGCGGGCCGGCAATTTCGTCACCCTCGCCGACGTGGTGCGCGAAGTCGGCAAGGACGTGGTGCGGTTCATGATGCTGACCCGCCGCAACGACGCCCCGCTCGACTTCGATTTCGCCAAGGTGGTCGAGGCGTCGAAGGACAATCCGGTCTTCTACGTCCAGTACGCCCATGCCCGCATCGCCTCGCTGATGCGCAAGGCCAAGGCGGAAGGCGTCGACCTATCGGCGCCGGCCGACCTGTCGCTGCTCGACGAGGAGGAGCTTGGCCTGGTCAAGCTCGCCGCCCAGTTCCCGCGCAGCGTGGAAGCCGCGGCTTCGGCTCACGAGCCGCACCGGATCGCCTTTTACCTCAATGACCTGGCCGGAGCGTTCCACCAGCAGTGGAACAAGGGTAACGATGATCCGGCGAGGCGTTTTCTATTGGCACACAATCAGGGAGTGACTCGCGCCCGACTGGAACTGGCGGATGCAATAGGGCAAATCATTCGCAACGGTTTGAGCCTTATGGGGGTGGCCGCAGTTGAGGAGATGCAGTGATGACCGATATCCGCGCGGATGAGCCGCAGCCCGCCGGTGCCGGCGACGACGATCGCCTGCCCTGGCTCGAGGCTGTCGACGAGGATGACCGCAGTGACGGCCCGTCGGCGGCCAAGCTGATCGCGTTCGTGGTGATCGGGCTGGTCGCGATCGGACTGATCGTCGGCGGCCTGTTCTGGATGGGCAACCGCACCGGCGGCGGCGGCGAGGCCGGCGAGCCGGAGCTGATCGCGGCGGCGGAGGGCGACTATAAGGTCAAGCCGGGCGATCCGGGCGGAATGAAGGTCGAAGGCGAGGGCGACACCGCCTTTGCGGCGAGCGAGGGCGCCCAGCCCAAGGGCGCGATCGACACCAGCAAGATGCCCGAGGCGCCGGTCACCAAGGCGGCGGCGGCCGCTCCGGCGCAGCCCAAGGCCGCGCCGTCCGCGGGCCAGCCCAAGGCCGCCCAGACCGCCGCTGCCGGCCAGCCCAAGGCCCCTGCAACCCCGGCCGCCGAGCCCGCCAGGCCTGCCGCCGCCGGCGGCGGAGCGACCATCCAGCTCGGCGCGTTCGCGAGCCAGGCGCTGGCCAACAATGCCTGGAAGGCGATGTCGGGCCGGTTCAAATATCTCGAACCGCTCAACCAGAGCGTGACCACCGCCAACGTCCGCGGCAAGACCTATTACCGCCTGCGCGCCAGCGGCGGCGACGCGCGCGACGTCTGCCGGCGGCTGGAAGTGGCGGGCGAGAGCTGCATGGTCGTCAACTGAGCGACGCTCTGAAGCGGCTCAAGCGGGAGCGGGGTGACTGATCCCGTTTCGCGGGGGGCCGATCATGGCGGCGGCCGGCCTTCGCCCCCATAGCGGGCGCGGCCTGCGCGAGGATGTGCTTCCCTTCGATATCCGGCCGCTGGCGCAGACCGCGCGGCGGCCGGCTCGACTTGCACCGCCGCGGACGATAACCAGCGGCCGAAGCTCATCATCAAGGGACGATCATGAAGCCGGCCATCTTCGGACTTTCGGGCGAACGGCTTACCGACGACGAGCGCCGCTTCTTCAAGGACTCCGATCCCGCCGGCTACATCCTGTTCGGACGCAATTGCGTCGACCGCGATCAGCTGCGCGCGCTGACCGACGACCTTCGCTCGATCCACGGCCGCGACGACCTGCCGATCCTGATCGACCAGGAAGGCGGGCGCGTGGCGCGGCTGCGCCCGCCGGTCTGGCCGGACTTTCCCAAGGCGCAGCGCTTCGCCGAGCTTTACCAGGTGGCGCCGATGAGCGCGATCGAGGCGGCCCGGGTCAATGCCGCGGCGCTCGCCTCGGTGCTCCGCGAGGTCGGCATAACCGTCGATTGCCTGCCCCTGCTCGACGTCCGCCAGCCCGGCGCCCACGACATCATCGGCGACCGGGCGCTCGGATCCGATCCGATGCAGGTGGCGGCGCTCGGCCGGGCGGTGATCGAGGGGCTTCGCGAAGGCGGCGTGGTCGGCGTGGTCAAGCATATGCCGGGCCATGGCCGGGCCGGCGCCGACAGCCATCTGGAGCTGCCGGTGGTCGAGGCGAGCGAGGCCGAGCTCGAGACGGATATCGCGCCGTTCCGATCGCTGAGGGACGCGCCGATGGGGATGACCTGCCACGTCGTCTTCACGGCGTGGGACCCGGAGCGGCCGGCGACCTTGTCGCCCAAGGTGATCGGCGAGATCGTGCGCGGCCGGATCGGCTTCGAGGGCCTGCTGATGACCGACGACATCGACATGAAGGCGATCAGCGGCCGCCCCGGCGAGATCGCGGCGGCGGCGATCGCGGCCGGCTGCGACCTGATCCTCGATTGCTGGGCCAAGCTGGATGACATGATCGAGCGCGCCGAGGCCTTGCCCGAAATGGGGCCGGAAACGCGGGCGCGGCTGGACCGGGCGATGGCGACGATCGCCGGCAGCGAGCCGCGCCAGCCTTACGAGGCGCTCGCGGCCAAGCGGGATTCGCTGCTCGCCTACGCATAGAAAAGCCTTCGCAAGATCCTGGCGAGCGCTTAGTCTGGGGGGCGTGGAAAGCGCCGCCGAATTCGACGAACAGCCCGCGGTGGCGGAAGCCGACCGGCTGACGCTCGACCTCGACGGCTGGGAAGGGCCGCTCGACCTGCTGCTGACGCTGGCGCGGACGCAGAAGGTGGACCTGGCGCGAATCTCGATCCTCGCACTGGTCGAGCAATATCTCGCCTTCATCGCCGACGCCAAGAAGCTCAAGCTCGAGATCGCGGCCGATTACCTGGTGATGGCGGCGTGGCTCGCCTACCTCAAATCCTGCCTGCTGCTGCCCAAGGAGGTGGAGGCCGACCCCAGCCCCGAGGAGCTGGCGATGCGGCTGCAGCTGCGGCTTCAGCGGCTGTCGGCGATGCGCGAGGCGGGGGCGCGGCTGCTGGCGCGCGACCGGATCGGGCGCGACGTGTTCGTGCGCGGTGCGCCGGAGGGGCTGCGCATGATCCGCAAGTCGGCCTGGCAGGTCGAGCTGTACGACCTGATCACGGTCTACGGGGCGATCCGGGCGCGATCGGAGCCGGCGATCCATGTCGTGTCGCGGCGGCCGGTGATGACGCTGGAGGAGGCCCTGCTGCGGATCGAGCGGCTGGTCGGGAGCCGGCTCGAGTGGAGCGAGATCAGGAGCTTCCTGCCCGAGACGCAGGACGGCGAATATCGGCGTTCCGCGCTCGCCTCCAGCTTCGTGGCGGCGCTCGAGCTGGCGCGGCAGGGGCGGCTCGAGCTGGAGCAGGGATCGCCGTTCGCGCCGCTTTACGTCAGGGCGGCATGAGGGGGCGGGCTTGATCGGCGACGACGTGCGGGCGGTGGAGGCGACCTTGTTCGCTTCCGAGACGGCGCTGAGCGCCGCGGAGATCGCGGATCATGTCGGACCGGACGTCAACGTCGCCGAGGCGCTGGCGATGCTCGGCGAGCATTATTCGGGACGCGGGGTCGAGCTTGTCGAGCGCGGCGGACGCTGGCATTTCCAGACGGCGCCGGACCTCGCCCACATCCTTCGGCGCGAGCGCGACGAGGCGCGCAAGCTGAGCCGCGCGGCGGTCGAGACGCTGGCGATCATCGCCTATCACGAGCCGGTCAGCCGCGCCGAGATCGAGGCGATCCGCGGCGTGCAGATCTCCAAGGGGACGCTGGACGTGCTGATGGAGGCGGGCTGGGTGCGACCCGCCGGGCGGCGCGAAGTGCCCGGGCGACCGCTCACCTACGCCACCACCGCCGGCTTCCTCGCCCATTTCGGGCTCAACAGCCGGCGCGACCTGCCCGGCATCGACGACCTCAAGGCGGCGGGGCTGCTCGATCCCATTGATTCGGCGATGGAGCAGATGGAGGCGGAACAGCTAGAACTGGAAACCGAGAGCGAGGAGGACTAGGTGTCTCTCCAGTCGTATCTGGAGAAGTAGCATGGGTGGTTTCAGCCTCTGGCATTGGCTCGTCGTCGGGGTGGTCATCCTGCTGCTGTTCGGCAAGGGCCGCTTCTCGGACATGATGGGAGACGTCGCCAAGGGCATCAAAAGCTTCAAGAAGGGTATGGCCGAGGACGACGAGACGCCGCGGCGGATCGAAGGCGAGCGGCCGATCGACCGGCCGTCGGACCGGGTCGCCAGCCCCGAAGAGCGGCGGGAGCCCTGACGCAGCCCGCATCTTCACGAAAGTACGTCATTGCCAGCGCAGCCAAGCACCCGTTTGAAGCGCGCCGCAGCCCGGACCGCTTCGTCGCGGCGCTGCCGGCAGTGACGGGTACAGTGTACAGGCCCTAATGTTCGACATCGCTCCGACCGAACTGCTGATCGTCGCGATCGTGGCGCTGGTGGTGATCGGCCCCAAGGACCTGCCGCGGGTGATGCGCACCGTCGGCCACTGGGTCGGCCGCGCGCGCGGCATGGCGCGCCACTTCCGATCGGGCATCGACACCATGATCCGCGAGGCCGAGCTCGAGGAAATGGAAAAGAAATGGAAAGCGGAAAACGATCGCATCATGCGCGAACATCCGCTGCCGCCCGCCGACGAACAGATGCTGCCGCTGGCGCCGCCCGAGAGCGAGCCGCCGCGGGCGGACGACGATAAGCGCGAGCTGCCATGAGCGGGGAGGAGATCGACAACACTCGGGCGCCGCTGATGGACCACCTGGTCGAATTGCGGCGGCGGCTGATCTGGTCGTTCGCGGCGCTGTTCGCCGCGTTCTGCGTCTGCTTTTATTTTGCCAACCGGATCTTCGCCTTCCTCGCCCAGCCGCTGATCGCGGGGTTCGGGACGGGGCAGGGGCGGCTGGTCTACACCAAGCTCTATGAGGCCTTTTTCGTCGAGGTAAGGGTGGCGTTCTTCGCCGCCTTCTTCCTCGCCTTCCCGATCATCGCCAACCAGCTCTGGGCGTTCGTTGCCCCGGGCCTCTATTCCAAGGAAAAACGCGCGTTCCTGCCGTTCCTGGTCGCGACCCCGATCCTGTTCCTGGGCGGCGCGGCGCTCGCTTATTACGTGGTGATGCCGACCGCGATCCGCTTCTTCCTCGGCTACCAGGGGCAGATACCGGGCATCCGGCAGGAGGCGCTGCCGGCGATGGGCGAATATCTGTCGTTCGTGATGCACTTCATCCTGGCGTTCGGAATCGCGTTCCTGCTGCCGGTGCTGCTGATGCTGATCGAGCGGGCGGGGCTGGTGACGCGCGACCAGCTCAAGCGCGGGCGGCGCTATGCGATCCTGGTCGCCTTCCTGGTCGCGGCGGTGGCGACCCCGCCGGACGTGCTCTCCCAGTTCATGCTCGCGATCCCGCTGATCGTCCTCTACGAGATCTCGCTGGTCGCGATCTGGTTCACCGAGCGGCGCCGAGCCCGCGCCGGCGCCGAGGCGCTTTGATGACGGAAGCGGACCCGCTGTTCCTGGACAAGCGCAATTCGATGGCGGCGGTCGCGGAGGACGCCGACTGGACCTTGCCCTCGCCGCCGCGCGACGGGTGCAAGGTCGCGCCGCTGATCGAGGCCGCCGACATGTATCCGGCGCTCGAGCATCTCGTGCTCGACGCCGCCTGGTCGGTGTGGCTGTCGTTCCGGGTCTTCGATCCCGAGACCAAGACCCGGTCCGACCGCGCCAAGGCGCTTGGGCTCGACGATTGGGCGGCGCTCATCCGCCACGCCGTCGAGCGCGGGATCGAGGTCCGCATCCTGCTCGCCGATTTCGAGCCGGTGCTGGCCGACTATCTGCACGCCGGATCGTGGCACACCTACCAGGTGATCCGCCGGCTGGTCGAGGCGCTGCCCAAGGACCGGCGGGACCGGCTGCAGCTGATCGTCATCCAGCACGAGGGCGAGATGGGCTGGGGCTGGCGGCACGTGCTTCGGCTGCTGCTGCGCCGGCGGATCCGCAAGGTCGTCGAGAAGCTGGTCGGCCGCGAGCATCACCACGACGGCGGCTTTGAAACCCGGCCGGGGCTGTGGCGCCATGTCGACTGGGACGGCGACACGGCCAGGGGCTGGAAGCCCGCGCCGCCGCCGCGGCTGTGGCCGGCGACCTACCACCAGAAGTTCGTCGTCGTCGACGGCGAGAGCGCGATCATCGGCGGGCTCGACCTCGACGAGCGGCGCTGGGACGACCGCCGCCACCGCCAGCGCGCCAACGAGACCTGGCACGACATCTCGGCGCTGATCGAGGGGCCGGTGGTGGCCGATGCGGGGCGGCACTTCATGCGGCTGTGGAACCGCGAGCTGCCGCGCTACCGCGAGACGGTCGAGCACTGGACCGGCGGGTCCGAGCGCGCGCTGATGCTCGACCCGCTGACCGAGATCAGCTGGCGCGAGATCCCGCCGCAGCCGCCGCGCGGCGAGGCCGAAGTGCAGCTCGCCCGCACCTTGTCGCGCAAGTCGCGATCGCCGTTCGCGATCGGTCCGGTGCCGGGCATACGCGAGCTCAAGGCGGCGCACCGCAACGTCATCCTGTCGGCTCGGCGGCTGCTCTACATCGAGGCGCAGTTCTTCCGCTCGAAGGCGGCCGCGGACTGGGTCGAGGCGGCGCTCCGGGCCAATCCGCAGCTCGAGGTCATCATCCTCATCGCCAACACCCCCGAGGAGATCGCGTTCGACGGCCAGACCGACAACCTCGCCCACCGCCACGGCGAGCATCTCCAGGTGCGGGCGCTGGCGCGGCTGATGCGCAAGGCCGGGCCGAGCCGGGTGGGGCTGTTCACGCTCGCCAAGCGCGAGCCGGTCAAGGCGTCGGAGCAGAAGTTCGAGGAGACCCGCGGCACCGCCTACGGATCGGGGCTGATCCACATCCACGCCAAGCTGCTGATCGCCGACGACGAGGTCTGCCTGCTGTCGTCGGCGAACATCAACGGCCGAAGCTTCGACTGGGACACCGAACTGGGCTTCATCTGGCGGCAGCGCGACGGCGCCATCGGCGAGTTCCGGCGCAAATTGTGGTGGCAGCTGTTCGGCGGGTCGCTTCCCGAGACGCTGGACCTGGAGGGCTGGCGCGACGTGGCGCGGCACAACAGCGCCGCCGAGCCCCGCGACCGGCAGGGCTTCGTCGTCCCCTACCAGCTCGGCCGAGCGCGGCGCTTCGCAAGGCCCTATTGGTTCATCCCCGACGACCTGGTCTGAACGGCAACAAAAAAGGCGCCGGCCCAGGACGGGACGGCGCCTGATGTTGAGCGCTGAGCGGGAGGCTCAGGTTTCCTTGTCGACGGCGTCGGCCGCGGACTCGACGTCCTGGCCCGCGCCGCGGACGGTATTGCAGGCGGCGAGGGCAAGGCTGCTCGAGATCGCGATGATGGCAACGATCTTACGGACCATGATGTGTTTCCTTTCGGGGCGAAGAAGGGGAGCGATCAGGTTTCCTTGTCGACCTCATTGGCCACCGACTGGACGTCCTGGCCCGCGCCGCGGACGGTGTTGCAGGCTGCAAGTGCAAGGCTGCTCGATAAGGCGATGATGGCAACAATTTTACGAACCATGGTAACTCTCCTGGCTGATCTACGCGCGCATGCGATTGCGGCCGGCGTGCGAAGCATCGGGTAAATGCGCGCCGGAGAAGCTTGGTTCCACCGGCGTCACAAGCTGGGGCGAAAGACTGCCAAGCCAAAGCCTGCGCAGGGATGATGAAGGGCGATTCAAGACCGCGGCGCCTCGATCCGGGGACGCCTGGTTCAGAGCTGAGTGGAGAGAGGAACGAAGGGCCCCAGACAATGTTGAGCCCGGAGGCGCCACCGGGGGGGGGGGGGGAGGTTGGCGCGTCCGGGCTCATGTTCTGGATAGCGAGAGCGGGGGGGCAAAAGGTCACTATCCGAAGTAAAGAACGACGAAGCCCGGCAGGGGTTCCGGCCCTATCCAAAAAATTTTCGATGCTTGCGAAAAAGTTCGTCCCCTTCCGCCTCGCCGGCGCAACCGCGAGGGAGAATGCCGGTTGTTGTGGGAGCAGAAGGACCCCGCCATGCCCAAACCCCCGAAGACCACGCCGCACTCCGACATTGACGGGGTCCATCAGGACGAGCGGCCCAACGTCGATTCCGCCAACGCGGCCGGCCAGGACAGCGGCGACCTGGAGGAGGCGGGCCGCAAGTCCACGGCGCGGCCGCCCTATAGCGACGACGGCAAGAACCGCGACGACCGGACCGGCTGACTTGCCGCGGCCACTCGCCCGGGATCAGGACTCGAACTTGTCCAGCACCGAGATGTCGAGGGCATAGCGGCCCGCCCCGGGGTCCCGCTCGAGCGAGGAGCGGAGCTGGCGGGAGAGGCCGGTGATGATCCGGTCGAAGCGGTCGGTGAGCCTTTCGTCGCACGCGGCATCGCCCTGCAGCGCATCGGATTCGACGGCGAGGCGGGCGGTCGCCGCGCCGTCGCCGGCCAGCGACACGCCGACCGAGCGGGCGCCGCAGAACATCGCATATTCGACGATCTCGGTGACGAGGAAGGCGACCGACACGGCGACGTCCTGGGTGACATGATAGGGCTCGATGGCGAGCCGGATCTGCATGTGCGCGGCCGAAGTCGGTGCCGTCGCGCGCAGATTGGCGCCGAGCTCGGAAAGCAGCGAGCGCAGCGCGACGCCGCGATTCTCCTCCAGCTCCGCAAAATGGTTGCGGTGGACGACGGCGAGCGCGTCGACCCGGCGCTGGATCGAGGCGTAGGCGGCGCCGACCTCCTCGCTGGCCGCGCCGCGGGCGTGGAGGTTGAGCAAGGAGGCGACGACCTGGAGGTTGTTCTTGACGCGGTGGTGGACCTCGCGAACCAGCCGCGTCTGGCGATCGATCGCCGCCTCCAGCTCCGCCTCGTGGCGGGCGACGGTGCGGGTCACCTGGTCGAAGGCCTGGCCGAGATCGACGATCTCCCGCGCCGGCGTCGTCAGCCGCGGAAGATCGAGCTCGCGGTCGCCCGGCCGGTAGGCCGACACGGCGCGCTGCATCCGGGCCAGCGGCTTCAGCAGCAGCCGGTCGAGCACGACCCAGCTGATCGCGGCCGTCCAGATCAGCATCATAAGCGGCAGCAGGATCATCAGCACCTCGGCCGCGCTCACCGGAACGGCGCCGACCACGATCTTGAGCTTGAGCCGCTCGCCCGCGACCGGCGCCATCGACTGGACCGGACGCGACAGCGGCCCGGGCTCGTAGCCCTCGCGAAGCACCATCCGGCGCTCGCCCTGCCACAGTTCGAGGTCGAAATCGGGCATCGTGCCGGGGAGCAGGGTGAGGTGGGAAAGGGCTTCGCGGTCGAACTCTCCCATTCCCTCGAGCACGCCCAAGTCGTCGAACAGCGCGAAGCGCAGCAGCGCTCCGTCGGGCGTGATCTCGATCACCGAGCGCTGCCGCGCCAGATGGGTCGACGGCTGGGGCGGCACAAAGCCGGGGGTGGCGCAGTGCAGGCTGCCGTCCGAGGCATAGAGCGCGAAGCGGCCGGGGGTGGTCTGCGCCCGGGCGAGCCGTTGCAGCGTGTTGGCGCAGACCGCGGAGCCGGGCGGGGTGAGCGACACCGCGGCGCTGGCTGCGCGGATGGTGCTGGCGCTGCGCGCGAGCAGGCCGTTGATCCGCTGCGCCTTGACCTCAAGCCGCGACAGCGTGCGCTCGACCCGGCGCTCGCTGTTGTCGCGGGCGCTCTCGATCGAGGCGAGGATTGCGATCAGCCCGAGCGGGAACAGCCCCAGGCTCAGGATGAGCAGCATCTTGAGGCCCGTCGAAAGTTCCGCGAACCTCGACGAGAGCCAGCCTTTTCGTTCCTGGGTCACACGGTCCGAACGTCTTTCGGTGCGGCTTTATCCAAGCTTGCCGAGGAGATCGAGCATTTCAGGCGGAATATCCTCGTCGATCGTACGTTGGTAGACGCTACGCAAGGCGCTGCCGAGCTCGGGGCTCTCCGCGCGCTTCTTCCTGGGTCTTCGGCTCTGATAGGCGGACTCGACTTCGGCCGGATGATCCCGCCTGCGGCGGCGCTCGTCATCCTTTTCGTCTGCAAAGCTCAAAACATTCTACCCCTCGCGGCCGACGCCGCGCCCGCTCCGATTTTCCAAAGACCTGCGAGGCGAACCTGACAGGATGCGCCAGAAGACGCACAGACCCCACTAGGCGCAAAAGCATAAGTTGCCCGCGCTGGCATGGAAACAAAAAAGTCACCCGATGGTTCCATACAAATCAGCGGGGGGGCCGGGCTTTTTTCTCCTTTGCGGATAGCTTCTCCGAAGCCGGCCGGCGGGGTTGCAAAGCGCGCGGCGGCCAATCACAAGGCCGACAAAATTGATAAAGATTGAACAGGAGTCGTAACGATCATGTCGCTCGGTCAGGAACTCGCGCCCCACCTTCCCTTCCTGCGCCGCTATGCCCGCGCGCTCACCGGCAGCCAGGCCCATGGCGACGCCTTCGTCCGGGCGACGCTGGAGGCGATCGTGGCCGCGCCCGACGATTTCCCGCGCAATGTCGATCCCCGGCTCGGCCTCTACCGCACCTTTCATGCGATCTGGTCGTCGGCCAGCATCGAGGATGACCCCAATAACGATGCCAGCATCGACGCCGAAGGCATCGCCCAGGCGCGGCTCGCGCGTATTACGCCGCTGTCGCGCCAGGCGCTGCTGCTGACCGCGATGGAGGGCTTCACCCCCGAGGACACCGGCTATCTGATCGGCGCCACGGCAGAGGAAGTCGACAACCTGGTCGCCGAAGCGCTCGGCGAGATCGAGCGCCAGACCCGCGCCGAGGTGCTGATCATCGAGGACGAGCCGATCATCGCGATGGACATCGAGACGATCGTGCGCGATCTCGGCCACTCGGTGACCGGCGTCGCCGTGACCCGCGACGAGGCGGTCGCGCAGGCGCTGGCGCGGCGGCCGGGCCTGGTGCTCGCCGACATCCAGCTCGCCGACGACAGCTCCGGCATCGATGCCGTCAAGGACATACTGAGCGAGTTCCAGGTGCCGGTGATCTTCATCACCGCCTTCCCCGAGCGGCTGCTGACCGGGGAGCGGCCGGAGCCGACCTTCCTGATCACCAAGCCCTTCCAGCGCTCGACGGTGAAGGCGGCGATCGCGCAGGCCCTGTTCTTCGACAGCGCGACCGTGCCGGCCTGAGGGAACCGCCGCCCAAGGGGCGCGTTCCCAACTAAAACCAATTCGACAGGGAAACACCTTTGGAAGACGGCACGCCCCATCTGGGCAAAACCGAGGCGCGCGCGGGCACCACGCCGCACATGACGCGATACATCCTGCCGATCTCGCTGGCGATGGTCGTCATCATCTTTGCCCTTATCTTGTTTGTCTGGCGCTAGGCGCTTACCTTTCCGAAACGAAACGAGCGGCGCGAAGATCGCGCCGCCGGCCGCGTCGGCGGCTTATTCAGAGTATCGCGTGGGGGCCTGATGGCGGGTGAAAAAGCGGCATTGATCGACAGCGAGGAGCCCCGGGAGCCGCCGGTTCCGCTCCCCGACAACGAGTTCAAGGACCAGCTGGCGCAGGTCATCCCGCACCTGCGCGCGTTCGGCCGCTCCTTGAGCGGCAGCCGCGATCTCGCCGACGACCTCGTCCAGGAGACTTTGCTGAAGGCCTGGGCGGCCCGCAAGCGCTTCCAGGCAGGCACCAACATGCGCGCCTGGACCTTCATCATCCTGCGCAACCTTTTCCTGAGCCAGATGCGCCGGGCGCGCTTCAAGGGCGAATGGGACGAGCTTACCGCATCCAAGCTGCTGGCAGCGCCGGCGAGCCAGGACCGGCACGTCGAGCTCGGCGACATGCAGCGCGCGCTGATGCACCTGCCGCAGCCGCAGCGCGAGGCGCTGATCCTGGTCGGCGCGGGCGGATTCGCCTACGAGGAGGCGGCCGAGATCTGCGGCTGCGCCGTCGGCACCATCAAGAGCCGCGTCGCCCGCGGCCGAGTGGCGCTCGAAAACCTGCTCGAAGAGGGCAAGCTGCCGTCGCGCCGGGACCACGAGACCGACGCCAACAAGACCGCCCTGCAATCGATCATGAGCGAAGTCGACGAGCTGAGCCGCGACCGCGATCCCGGCGGGATCTGAGCCTCGTGGACATCAGGCGGCGCGCCAGCGGGCCCCGGCCGCGTCGCCGACAGTCTCCAGACGCTTGAACAGGGGGGCGGAGAACGCCTCTAACGCCCGGAGGCTCAGTTGAGCTTGGCGAGCAAATCCTCGAAGATCTTGAGCGAGCGGACCTCTCCGTCCATCGCGAACGCTTCGCGCAAGGCGTTGCCCACGCCGGCGTGAACGGTGGGCGGAGCCACCTTCACGAACCGCCTCGAGGAAGCATTCACCATCGCCTCTCTTCTTGGACTAAGCGTATTCATGGGTCGAAAACGTCCCACGATCCAAGTTAGTTTCAAATGTTGCACCCCAAGAACGGAACTGATCTATTTTGTGGCATGACCGCGACACCAGGTTGACGTCGTGCTGACGGAGGCGCTCGAGCGGGCGCGGGCACACTCACCGTTCCTCAAATCCCAGCTCGGCGGCCGCCCCGAAATCGCCGATGCGCTGGGCGCCGGGCGGCTCGATCTGGCGCTGGAGCGGGCCCGGGCCGCCGGATCGCAAGCGTCCGAGATCGGGACGGCGCTGCGGCGCGAGCGGGGCGCGCTGGCGCTGGCGCTCGGCATCGGCGACCTGGCCGGAGCACTGACGCTCGAACAGGTGGTCGAGGCGCTTTCCGACCTGGCGGACCGGGCGCTGCAGCGCGCGCTCGACGCCGCCATCGCCGCCCGCACCCCCGAGCGCGAACCGCGCGGCTTCGCGATCGTCGCGCTCGGCAAGCTCGGCAGCCGCGAACTCAATTATTCGTCCGACGTCGACCTCATCTTCCTGTTCGATCCGACGACGCTGCCGCTCAAGCCGCGCGAGGAGCCGGGGCAGGGGGCGGTCCGGATCGGCCAGCGCGTGGTCGAGACGCTGCAGGCGCGCGACGGCGAGGGCTATGTGTTCCGGGTCGACCTGCGGCTTCGGCCCTCGCCCGAGGTGACGCCGATCGCCCTGCCGGTCGACGCGGCGATCAGCTATTATGAATCGAGCGCCCTGCCGTGGGAGCGGGCGGCGTTCATCCGCTCGCGCTTCGTCGCCGGGGACGAAGCGCTCGGCCGCTACTTCCTCGAGGCGATCCATCCGTTCGTGTGGCGGCGCTCGCTCGACTTCGGAGCGATCGGCGAGCTCCAGTCGATCACCCGCCGGATCCGCGACCATTATGCCAGCGGCCAGAGCTTCGGCGGGGGCTACGACCTGAAGCGCGGCCGCGGCGGAATCCGCGAGATCGAGTTCTTCGCCCAGATCCACCAGCTGATCCATGGCGGGCGCGAGCCGGGGCTGCGGATGCCGGCGACGCTGGCGGCGCTGGCGGCGCTGGCGGGAGCGGGGCGGGTCGAGGCGGAGGAAGCCGCCGCGATGGCGGATGCCTACCGGCTGCTGCGGACGATCGAGCACCGATTGCAGATGGTCGACGACCGCCAGACCCACAGCCTGCCGGCCGATCCGGCCGCGCTCGACGGCGTCGCCAGGCTGCACGGCCTGGCCGACGGCGGAGCGCTGCTCGCCCTGCTCGCGCCGCCGGTCGCCCGGGTCGCCGCCGCTTACGGGCGGCTCGGCCAGGAGGAGGAGGAGGGCGGACGGCTGCCGCGCGACTCGGAGGCGCTGGAGGAGCGGCTGGCCGAGGCCGGCTTCGACGACCCCGCCGCGGGGCGGCTGCGGATCGAGGGCTGGCGCTCGGGCAAGCCGCGCTCGCTTCGGGCGGTCGCCGCCGCCGATGCGTTCGAAGCGATGCTGCCGGCGCTGGTCGCCGCGTTCGGCGTGTCGCCGGAGCCGATGCGGGCGATGAACCGGTTCGACGACCTCGTCACGCGGCTGCCGAGCGGGGTCAACTTCTACCGGCTGCTGGAGGCTCGGCCCGGGCTCACCCAGACGCTTGCGACCATCCTCAGCCACGCGGCGCCGCTGGCCGAGCAGCTCGGCCGCCGCCCCGAGCTGCTCGACGGGCTGATCGACGCCAGCGCCTTCGCCCCCGCCGCGCCCGTCGACGAGCTCGCCGAGGAGTTCGGCCGGCCGGAGCGGGACGACGAGGACTATCAGCTGCTGCTCGACCGGGTCCGGCGCCGCGTCAACGAGCGCCGCTTCGCGCTCGGCGTCCAGCTTGTCGCCGCGCATTGCGATCCGCTGGAGGTGGCCGAGGGCTATTCGCGCGTCGCCGAGGCCGCCATAAACGTGCTCGCCGACGCCACGATCGCCGAGTTCGAGGCGGTGCACGGGCGGGTGCCGGGCTCGGAGCTGGTCATACTGGGGCTCGGCCGGCTGGGCGGCGAGGCGCTCACCCATGTCTCCGACCTCGACCTCATCTATCTGTTCACCGGCACCCACGACGCCCAGTCGGACGGCGCCAGGCCGCTTCGCGCCACCGACTATTTCAACCGGCTCGCGCCGCGGGTCACCGCCGCGCTCAGCGTGGCGACGGCCGCCGGGCCGCTCTACGAGGTCGACACGAGGCTGCGTCCGTCGGGCAAGGACGGCCTGATCGCGGTGTCGCTGCCGAGCTTCATCGACTATCAGCGCGAGCGCGCCTGGACGTGGGAGCATATGGCGCTGACCCGCGCCCGGCCGCTGTACGGATCGGCGGAGGGGCGGGGGGCGCTGCAGCGCGCGGTCGACGAGACGCTGCGGCTGCCGCGCGATCCCGCCAAGGTCACCGCCGACGCGGTCAAGATGCGGTCCGAGATGCGCGCCCACAAGCCGCCGAGCGGATCGTTCGACATCAAGCTCGGCGACGGCGGCCTGGTCGACCTGGAATTCGCGGTGCAGACGCTTCAGCTGCGCCACCGCATCGGCCTCCACCCAAGGCTCGAGGACGCGCTCGCGGACCTCAATGCGGCGGGGCTGGCACCGGCCGAGATCGATCCGGCGCTTCGGCTGCTGACCCGGATGCTGGTCATCTTCCGGCTGGTCTCGCCCTCGTCGGCCGAGCCGCCCGAGGCTTCGCGCGAGCTCGTCGCACGAGCGTGCGGGATGGCGGACTGGGACACGCTGCTTGCGGCCCACGACGCGGCGCGGCAGAGGGTGCACGCATTGTGGCGCGACGTCGCGGCGACAGAGACCCTGGCGCCCTGAACCTGTTTCAGGGCCGGTCTCCAGCCGCGGCCGCGCCCGACAGGGATGCTGAAACAGGTTCAGCATGACGCAGGCGACGGGAGAAGCGGGATGCTGAACGAGGGCGACAAGGTGCCGGACGTCAAGCTGGAGGGGCTGGAGGGCAAGCCGGTCAGCCCGACCGACTTCGGGGGCCAGAAGCTGGTGATCTATTTCTACCCGAAGGACGACACGTCGGGCTGCACCCGCGAGGCGCAGGATTTCACCGCGCTGGCGCCGGAATTCGAGAAGACCGGCACCTGGATCCTCGGCGTCTCCAAGGACGACGCCAAGAAGCACCGCAAGTTCATCGACAAATACGACCTCAAGGTGCCGCTCGCCACCGACCCGGACGGGTCGGTCTGCGAAGCGTTCGGCACCTGGATCCAGAAATCGATGTACGGCCGCAAATA
This sequence comes from Allosphingosinicella sp., assembly GCA_036402575.1. Taxonomy (GTDB): domain Bacteria; phylum Pseudomonadota; class Alphaproteobacteria; order Sphingomonadales; family Sphingomonadaceae; genus Allosphingosinicella. The sequence goes on from DASWSP010000049.1 coordinate 19,158, forward strand.
TATGGGGATCGACCGGGCGACCTTCCTGGTCGACCGCGACGGGGTGGTGAAGCGGGTGTGGCGCGGCGTGAAGGTGCCGGGCCACGCCGAGCAGGTGCTCGAAGCGGCGCGGGCGCTGCCCTAGTAGATGCCGCCTTCGCGCTCGACGAAGTCGGCTTCCTGCTGCGGGCGCTGCCGGCGCTGGGCGGGCTGCCGGCTCGTTTCGGGGCGGCGCTGGGGAGGGCGGCGCACCCGGCCGGGCGGGGCGGCGACTTCCGGCGGCTCGGCGACCGAGCTGTTGTCGGGCTCGACCGCCTTGTCGCCCTGGTCGGCGATCGCGCTGTAGGTGAGCGTTCGGATGTTCATCATCCGCTCTTCCAGCGTCTCGTAATCCTCCGGCAGCAGCCTGGCGGCGCCGGAATGGCGGCTGGTGAGCTGGGTCTCGGTGAAGCGCGGCGGCGGCGGCGCCCGGAACGGCTCGGCCAGGCTGGTGTCATAGACGCTGGCCGCGTGATCGAAGGCGACGCAGAAATCGAAGTCGCTGATGTCGCGGGTGCGGCTTTGCGCCTGGAAACAGGCGTCGCTGTAGGCGGCGACCCCGAGCGGGCCGTAGATCGCGCGCACCCGCTCGAACTCGCCGAGCGCCTCGCCGATCTGGCGGCGGCTGACCGGCTTGCCGCCGGGGCCCGCGTCGCCCGCGGCCGGCTCGGTGGCTTCGTCGGCGGCGGCGCGGATGCTGGCGCGGAACGACTGCGCGGTGGCGCCGTCATTCTCGCGCGCCACCAGCACGGCGGCGATGACCAGCGCCAGCACCAGCATTCCGGTCCAGCCCGCGACCAGGCGCCCGCGGCCGCGGCGCGGAGGCATCGGCGGGCGCGGCGGCGGTGCGCCCTGGGGCCCGCCGGCGGCGCGGGGCGCGAAGGGGGCGCCGGCGCGGCTGCCGTCGAAGGTCCAGTCGGAGCCCGCGATCACCGGCCGCCGGGACTTCTCCTCGGCGTCGTGGCGGGCGCGGCGGCCGGGGTCGCGCAGGATGTTGAACGCCAGGTTGATCTCGGAGGCCTTGCTCTCCGACAGCGGCGGTCCTCCGGCGAGCTTGTCCGGATGATATTTCTTCATCAGAACCCGGTAGGCAGCCTCGATCACCTCCGGCTCGGCCTCCGGTGATACGTTCAGCACCTGATAGGGGCTTCTGGGTCGCTGCATCTGCTGTTCCGAGCGGAACATGCCCCAGCGCGTGCCGCAACGCCAGTCCCGCTTTCAGCCTCCCGCCCGGCGGTGGAGATAGTCGGGCGGAAGCCCCATCCGGACGCACGCCTGCGCCGGCGGCGCGGCATCGAGCCGGTAGCGGTCGGCGAGCCGAGCCACGCCCTTGACCAGCGGCTTCTCCCACGGGTCCAGCCGCCATCTCTCGCCCAGGCCGACAATGTCGCGAACCCAGTGCGGCACGATCTCGACGCCGGCGCGCACCAGGATGTTCTGGGCCGCGCTCAGCGCCGGCGGCAGCAGCGGCGCGCGCTGCACGATGCCGAGGAATTCGGCCACCACCGGCGAGGGCTCAAGGCGCGGGCGCATGCGGCGGAACAGCGCGTTCATGTCGGCGGTGCTCTGCGGCGCCCCGGCCGCGCCGTACAGATCGGCGGCGGGAGCCCCTTCCGAATAGAGCCGGTCGCGGTCGAGCAGGCCGAGGTTCGAGACGTAGGCGCAATGGGCCTCGAGGAAGCCGAACGCGGCGGTCGCCTGCACCCAGGCGAGCAGCTCCGGATCGTCGGCGCGGTAGGGCTCGCCGGCGGGAGTCGTGCCCGCCACCGCTGAGTGCGACCGGCGGATGCCGGCGATCATCCGCTCCGCCACGCTGCGCGCGGCATAGACGGTGACCATCGCCGCCAGGCCGGTGCGCCGCAGCCGTTCGACCGGGTCGGAGCGGAAGCTGCTATGCTCCCAGACCCCGCTCCGCACGCGCGGCTCGGCCAGCTCCAGCACCACCGCCGCGACTCCGCCGACGAACAGGGTGACGGGGTTGCGGAACACCTGCCAGGAGACCGAATCCGGCCCGGCGAGACCGGGTTCGCCGGGCGGACCGGCGAAGTCCACCGCCGCGGCCCCCGGCGGCTGCAGGAACGCCTGCGCCACCGCCTCGGCGCGGTCCTGGAGCAGGCGGGGCAGGGTGAAGCTCCTCATGCCGCGACAACGCGCGGCGCGGATTAAGCTCCCCCTCCCGGTCGTTGCGGAGGGGAAGCGTCAGCGGGTCGACTGACCCTTCCTCGCGTTGATCCGGATCGCCCGCAGGCTGCCCTGGTAGCGGGCGCCGACCAGGCCCTGCCCAAGCGCCGCGGCGGGGCCGCCGCGCGCGTCGTCGGGGATGATCTTGGCGGCGGCGAAGTCGATCGGCGGCAGCTTCTCGGCGGCCATGGCGAGGCTGAGCCGGCTCGCTTCGCCCGCCTTGAGCCGCGCATAGGCGTCCTCGACCTCCTTGAGCTCGCGCTCGAGCGCGTCGATCCGCGCCAGCTGATAGGCGGTCGGCGCCGCCTCGACCGAGGTGATCGCGCCATAGGCATAGTCCATGTTCTCGCGCAGCCGCTCCTCGCCGGTGATCGCGCCGCCCTCCTTGGTCGCGACCAGCTGCTTCCTGAGCTCGTCGGCCAGCGCCGAGACCCGGGCCGCGTCCTTCTTGAGCCTGGCCGAGGCACCGGCGTTCTTGGCCACCTCCTCGGTCTGCGAGCGCAGGCCGTTGATGTCGGCGGTGAGCTTGCTCATCCGCGCGAACAGCCCTTTCACCCGCTCGGCAGCCGCGAACTGAGCGGCGCGGTCGGCGAGCGTGAAGGTCGCGCGCCGGTCGAGCGCGATGGCGAGCGGCATCGTCGTCACCTGGCCCGCCTTGGTGAGCCGAACCGTATACTGGCCCGGCACCACGCGCTGGCCCTGGGTCGAATAATAAGCCAGCGAGGCGGCGGGCGGCACCTGCGGCGGCTTGGTCCGCATCGACCAGACGACCCGGTTGAGGCCCTTGCGCTTGCCGGCCGGCAGCTCGTCGACGACCTTGCCCTGCGCGTCCAGGATCTCGAGCTTCATCCGCCCGATCACGTGCCGCGCCTTCTGATAGTAAGTGATGACGGCGCCGTCGGCCGGGTTCTCGCCGTAATAAGTGGAATCGCCCTCGGGCCAGCCGCCGTTGCCGCGGATGCGCTGCTGGACCTCGGCGGCCGGGATCAGGGTGGCGTCGGCGGCGAGCCGGCGGGCGTCGAGCGCGCGCAGCGGCGCGACGTTGTCGACGATCCAGATGCCGCGGCCGTGGGTGGCGAGCACCAGATCGTCCTCGCGCTCCTGCAGCCAGATGTCGCGCACCGCGACGTCCGGGAAGTTGTTGGGCTTGAACTGGGCCCAGCTCGCGCCCCGGTCGATCGAGGTGAACAGGCCGAATTCGGTGCCGACGTGGAGGATGTTCGGGTTGTCCCGGTCCTCCTTGACGACATGGGCGTAGCCGCGGACCGAGTCGGTGGCGGGGCCGATCAGCGGCTGCCAGGTGCGGCCGTAGTCGCCGGTGCGGTAGAGGTAGGGCGCCATGTCGCCAAAGGTGTGGCGATCGACCGCGACATAGGCGACGGCGGGGTCGAAGCGGCTCGCCTCCACCCAGCTCACCCAGCTCCCCCGGGGGGCCTTGAGGTTGCGGGTGACGTTGGTCCAGCTGCGGCCGCCGTCGCGGGTCAGCTGGACGTTGCCGTCGTCGGTGCCGACCCAGATCTGGCCGGCCGCCTTGGGGCTCTCCGAGATCGAGTAGAGGGTGGTGTGCATCTCCGCCGCCGAATTGTCGACCGTGATGCCGCCCGATTCCTCCTGGCGCTGGCGCTGCTTGTCATCGGTCGTGAGGTCGGGGGAGATCCGTTCCCAATTGGCGCCATGGTCGCGGCTTCGGAACAGATATTGGGCGCCGATGTAGATCGTGCCCTTCTCGTTCGGCGAGAGGTGGACCGGCGTGTTCCAGTTGTAGCGCAGTTTCTCCTTGTAGCCCGCCTTGGGCTGGATATCGCGCGCCTCCAGCGTCCGGCGGTTGATCCGCGCGAGCTGGCCGCCCTGATATTCGGCGTAGGCGTAATCGGGATCGGCCGGATCGGTGAAGGTCCAGAAGCCGTCGCCGCCGTAGAGATTCTCCCAGCGGCTGTTGGTGATCCCGCCCGGATATTCGCTGTCGCCGACCCAGCTCGAATTGTCCTGGAGGCCGCCATAGACCTGGTAGGGATCCTTGTCGTCGGCCGAGACGTGGTAGAACTGGCTGATCGGCAGGTTGTTCGAATAGTTCCAGCGGTTGCCGCCGTCGTGGCTGATCCACATGCCGGCGTCGTCGCCGCCGATGATGTGCTTGGGATTGGTCGGGTTGATCCAGATGTCGTGCCAGTCGCCGTGGCTTCCGCCGGCCGCGTCGGCGAAGCTCTTGCCGCCGTCGTCGGAGACGATCATCCGCAGGTTCATCTTGAACAGGCGCTTGTCGTCCTTGGGATCGACGACGATGCGGCTGAAGTAGAAGGGCCGCCACACCATGTTGCGGCTGCGGTCGCGCTCCTCGAAGGTCCGGCCGCCGTCCTCCGACACGTAGAGCGCCGAGCGGACGTTCTCGATGAAGGCGTAGACGGTCTTGGGGTTGGAGGGGGCGTGCACCGCCTCGATCCGGCCCCACGGCCCTTTCGGCAAACCGGGCCGATTGTCGGCGGTGAGCGCGGACCAGGTGCGGCCGCCGTCCATCGATTCCCGAAGCGCGCTGCCCGACGGCTTGTCGGGGCCCTCGCCGCCCGAGCGGAAGGTCCAGCCCTTGCGGCGGAAGTCCCACATGCCGGCGAGCAGATGATCGGGGTCGGCCGGGTCCATGCTGATCGAGGAGCAGCCGGTCGACAGGTTCGAGCCCTTGAGGATGTGGCTCCAGCTGCGGCCGCCGTCGACCGTCTTGTAGAGGCCGCGGTCGGGCGAATCCGACCAGAGCGGGCCGGGCGCGCACACGTAGACCGTGTTGCCGTCCCGGGGATGGACCAGGATGCGCACGATCCGCTCCGTGGTCGGGAGGCCCATGTTGGTCCAGGTCTCGCCACCGTCGCCCGACTTGTAGACGCCGTCGCCGATCGACACCGAGTTGCGGGTCCAGCTCTCGCCGGTTCCGACCCAGACCACGTCCTCGTCGGTCGGGTCGAGCGCGACCGCGCCGATCGACTGGACCGGCTGCTTGTCGAAGACGGGGCGGAAGGTGGTGCCGCCGTCGGTCGACTTCCACACCCCGCCCGAGGCGGCGCCGACGAACACGGTGACCTTGCCGTCGGCTTCCTGGCGGGCGTCGATCGCGGAAATCCGGCCGGACATCGTCGCCGAGCCGATGTTGCGGATGCCGAGGCCCGAAATCGCCGCGCGGTCGGCGGCCGGGGCGGCGGGGGCGGCGTAAGCGGGCGCCGCGAAGGCGAGCGCGGTCGAAAGGAGGATCGTCTTTTTCATCGGGATCACCGCGCGCTGGAAGGAGTGGGATCGGGCGAAGTCGGGTCCGAGGGCGGATCGGCAGGGTTCACCTTCTCGGGAAGCTCGGGCACGTTCTGAGGCGTCGGCGCGGCGTCCTTGGCCTGGTCGATCGGCGCCGGCTGGGGCGAGGAGGCCGCCGCGGAAGCGCCCCCGCGGGGCTCGGCGAACAGGGCCGGAGCGACGCTCGGATTGGCCTGGGCCGAAGCGATGATCACGCGCTGGCGCTGGTTGGGCTGGCCCTGCGACCAGCTCTCGATCGACATCGGGAAATAGACCTCGCCGACCTTCTCATAGTCGCCGAGCTCATATTCGGTGACCACCGGCGCGCCGCGCAGCCGCCGGGTCTCGGTGACCTTGATCTCGAGGAAGGTGTCGGGATCGAGCAGGTAGACGAACTCGTCGCCGTCGCGCTCCGTGACCTTGAGCTTGTAGGCGTCGGTGCCGTCGAAATCCTCGCGGCCGAGATAGGCGACCGTGCTGCCGGCCTTGGGCGCCGACTGGAGCGGACCGCCGATCAGCGCCGAATCGGCGAGCGAGCGCGCCTCGTCCGCCGACATCCGCTCGGCGTCGCGGCGGCCTTCGAACGGATTGATGCGCCAGCCGCCGCTGCCGTCATAGGCCTGGACGATGGTGAGGCCCTGCAGCGCCATCTCGTAGCGCACCTGGTCCGCGACCGGCCCGCGCGCCCGGGTCTCCTGGTAGGTGAGCTCGAAATCGCCGGGGAAGCGGACCTTGCCGTCGAAGCGGAGCGCGCCGATCGCCGCCAGCTTGGCCGCCCCGCCGCGCGCCTCCAGGTTCTTGGCGACCAGCTCGTCCGCCGTCTGCGCCGCCGCCATCTGCGGCGCGCACAGCAAAGCCGCGCCCGCAGCCCACCTGCGCCATCCCCCCATAAATTCCTCCTGTTCGGAAACCTGAGTCTCAAGGATTACCCGCACCCCGTGGGGAATCAAGGGAAGTTAGCGTCCGAGCGAAACTTAGCAAAGACTGTCGAGTCACGGAAAGCGGGCGTGGCGGAGCTTATGGGTACCTTGGCGTACCGCCGATCCACTTTGATGAGGGCCGACAAAATGCTACACTGCGGGCCGGGTTGACTGGGGCGAGTACGCGGCTTTTCACGGCGGTACTTCATCAACTCCCTAACAGTAAAAGAAAAAGGGGGAGATCATGCCAGTCATGACTCGTTTGCTCGGAGTCGTGGTGCCGTCGGCACTTGCGCTGTCCGTCGTTGCATTTGGCGTCCATCGAACGGTCGTCGCCGCCGACCACTTCGATCCGCCCGCCCGGGTCGGGCTGGTGGTGGGCCAGACGATCGACGTCGCCGCCGACATCGCCGACCTCTACGCGTTCCACGACGCCAACAACGTCTACATAGCGCTCTCGTTCGCCGGCCCCTCGGACCCGCAATTGCCGGCCTTCTACGACCGCAACGTGCTCTACACGATCAACGTGTCCAACGCCGGTTCGCGCACCGACACCGAAATCCCGATCGAGATCCGCTTCGGCTTCGACGGGATCTTCCCGGGCATTCAGGTTACCGGCCTGCCCGGCGGAACGGTGCAGGGGCCGGTGGAGACCAACGTCACCACCGCCAACGGCATCGTCATCAGGGCCGGCCTGTTCGACGACCCCTTCTTCTTCGACCAGCAGGGCTTCATCGAGACTCGGCAGACGGGCACCCTGGCCTTCAGGAACAATCGCACGCCCTTCCATGGACGCAACGATACGTTCGTCGTCTTTTCCGTTCCGCGGCCCCTGATCGATCGGGGGCAACCGCTCGATATCTGGGCCACTACAGCAAGAATAGGAGGGTGATCTGATGCGCAAGATCGCTTCGGCATTGCCGCTCGCCGCAACGCTCGCCTTGTCGCTGACCCTCGCCGGCTGCGGCGGAGGCGACGACACGCAGACCCCAACCCCGACGCCGCCGCCTACCTCGACGCCGGGGCCGACGCCGACCCCGGGTCCCACGCCGACGCCGACCCCGGCAAGCTTCGATGTCACCCCCTGTCTCGGCCAGACGGTCGTCCCTGGACGAACGGTGGCGAACCTTGTCGTGCCGGACGTCCTCAACCTCGATCTTTCCAAGGCGTCCGGGTTCCCGAACGGGCGGTTCTTCATCGACCCGGTCATCGACGTCACGCTGGCGGTGATCTTCCTCGACCTGAGGGTGCATTCGGCGACGACGCTCGCGAGCATTCCGCTCAACCCCGGCGGAAACGACCGGGCGCTCTCCTCGACCTTCCCGTTCCTGGCGCCCCCGCACGGTGATCCGCGGATCGCCCGGAGCGGCGGGGCCAACTGGAACTTCCGCACCGAGCCCGCCTCGGCATATGTCAGGGTGGATCGAATGGGCATGCCCGCGGTCGCCACCGCGCTGATCGGGTCGGCGAGCAAGAACCCCTATAATGACGACAATCCGACGATCGACGCGACCGGCAAATGGGTTTCCGAGCTCGTCGCCCAACTGACCGCGCTGACCAACGCGCTGGCGGACGATTTCGGCCGAGCCGGGCTGACGATCTGCGCCAGGCCGGGATGAGCGGAAGCGGCGGCGTCGTGGGCGCTTCGGCGGCTGAGCGGCGGAGCGGCGGGCCGGTCGCCCGCTGGCTGCTGCTGTCGGCGGCGGCAGTGGCGGCGCTGCTCGCGGTCGAGCGGATCGGAAGCGACCAGGAGCGGCTGGAGGTCGCCGCCGCCCGCGACACGGCGCTGCGCCGCATCGTCACCGGCATCCCGGGCACCTATCGCCACACCATCGCCCGGATCGACCTGTCGCTCGAGGACGCCCGCGCCCGCGCCGCGGCTCATGCCGACCAGTGGCTGATGCACGAGCGCGTGGCCTACGCCTATCTCGAACGGGCACGGCTTTCGGGCTCGTTCGACGATTATGCGGCGGCCGGCGCGGCGCTCGATCGCGCGTTCGCGGTCGCCGCGCCGGGGACGGGACCGCACGCCACTCGGGCCGCGCTCGATTTCACCATGCACCGGCTCGACGGCGCCGAGCGGCAGCTGGGCCTGATCGACGGCTACGCCGTGCCGCCCGACCGCTCGCAGCGCGCCGAGCTGACGGCGATGCGCGGCGACATCGCCTTTTACCGCGGCGACTATGCCGGCGCGCTGGCAGCCTATGACGCGGCCGACGCGATCGAGCCCGGAACGGCCGATTTCCGGCGCGGCGTCTATCTTTTCCGGACCGGCCGCTTCGATCTGGCCGAGGCGGCCTACGACCGCGTCGAACGCGGCGAGCGGCTGCCGTCCCCGCAGTTCCGCAGCTTTATCGCGCTGCAGCGCGGCATCCTCGACCTGGAACGCGGCCGCCGGGACGAAGCACTGGTTCACTTCCGCGAGGCCGACCGCCTGTTTCCCGGCCATTGGCTGGTCGAGGAGCATATCGCCGAGGTGGCGGCGCTGAAGGGTGACCTCGACGGTGCCGCCGCGCGCTATCGGGACATCGTCCGCCGCACGGGGCACCCCGAGTTCATGGACGCGCTTGCGGGCATCGCGCGGCAGCGCGGCGACCGGGCGGCCGAGGCGCAGTGGACGCGCCGCGCGGCCGCGGCCTGGCAAAGGCGCCTCGCGCAGTTCCCGCAAGCCGCCTACGGCCACGCGCTCGACCATTGCAGGGGCAAGGGCGACTGGCGCTGCGCGCTGGCGCTGGCGGAACGCAACCACGCCGCCCGCCCCTATGGCGAGGCCAAGATCGCGCTCGCGCGCGCCCTGCTCCACAATCGCCGGCCGGGCGAGGCGCGGGCAATGATCGAGAGCGTCCTCGCCTCGCCCTGGCGAACGGCCGATCTCCATGCCGCGGCGGCGGAGATCTACGCCGCCACCGGCGACGCCGCCGCCGCGGCCGCCCAGCGCCGGCTGGCGATCCGCATCGATCCCTTCGCGCTTGAGCCGCCGGCGCCACTTGCGGGTTGATGCGCCGCCGGCACCCGTTAGGGCCGCCCCATGATCCCCGAACCGCCCTTGACGATCGCCGCCGCCTGCCGCGCGGTGCTGCTCGCCGCCCAGCCCTATGACAAGGTCCGTGCCGCTCGCGCCGCCGCCCGCGCGTGGCGCAGCGGCCGGATCGCCCACCGCTTCGACGTGGCGATGCCCGAGCGGCCGGCGCGCCCCGCCGAGCCCGAACTGCTGCCGGTCTCGCGGATGCCCAAGCGCGGCAAGGGCGGCTCCGAGCGCGGCCGGATCGCCTTGCTGCACGCCCTCGCCCACATCGAGTTCGGAGCGATCGACCTCGCCTTCGACCTCGCCGGCCGCTTCGGCGCCGGCTTCCCGCCCGGCTTCATCGACGACTGGATCGGCGTCGGCGCGGACGAGGCGATCCATTTCGCGCTGCTCGACCGGCGCCTGCGCTCGCTCGGCTCCCGCTACGGCGCGCTGCCGGCGCATGACGGCCTGTGGGAAGCGGCCGAGGCGACCGCGCACGACGTGCTCGCCCGGCTGGCGGTGGTGCCGATGGTGCTCGAGGCGCGCGGGCTCGACGTCACGCCGGCCACCGTGGAGCGGCTCGAATCGGCGGGCGACTTGCGCTCCGCCGCGATCCTCCAGCGCATCTACCGCGACGAAGTGAGGCATGTCGGCGCCGGAACGAAATGGTTCAAAACAGCCGCCGAATCTCAAGGATTTGAGCCGGTTTCGCGCTGGAAATGGTTAATAAAAACCTACTTCAGGGGGTCGCTGAAGCCACCATTCAACGGCTCAGCCCGCGACGAAGCCGGTTTGTCCCGCGATTTCTATGAAGGGGTTGCCGAAGCAAGCGCTATTTAACAGTCTGCAGGCACACGTCACGGGGTGGGCAGCTTCCTTGACGCAGAAAGCCGGGCAGAGATGCCCACGGGAACAAACACATGGCCGCGTTCTGCGTGGCTGTGCCGGCCTTCGGGCCGACCGGGGACAGTATGAGTAAACTGGTTAAAATGAATAATGGCGCGGCGGGCGGAAAGTTCCGCAAGTTTTTCAAACCGCGCGACATTTTCCTCCACGACGGCAAGGCGTTGCGGCGCGTGAAAGTCGGCACCGGGGTCCAGGTCTCGGGAGCGCTGACCGCGCTTTCGCTGTTCGGCTGGTCGCTGTTCAGCGCCGCCCAGATCGCCATCGCGACCCCCGCCGACGCCGAGCTGGCGCGGATGGAGCAGAAGGTCGAGGCGATGGAAGCCAGCGTCCAGGCGATCGAGCAGGTCGCCCGCGAGCGCTACGACCTCACCGCCGATGAGCTGAAGAAGCTCGGCATCGATCCCAAGCGCTTCGCCGGCAGCGGCGGTCCCTTCGAGGCCGTCCAGCCGCTCAAGAGCGCGGACCCCAATTTCAAGCAGCTGTTCATGAGCTGGAAGAAGCTCGACCAGCTCGAGCACGGCACCATCGCCATCCCGTCGACCCAGCCGGTCAGGGGCACTTCGCTGACCTCCGGCTACGGCGTCCGCAACGATCCGTTCCGCGGCCGCGCCGCAATGCACGCCGGAATCGACCTGGCCGCGCCGATCGGCACCCCGATCTACGCGACCGCCGACGCGCTCGTGCAGCGCTCCGAATGGGCCAACGGCTACGGCAACCTGGTCGAACTGAACCACGGCCGCGGCATCCAGACCCGCTACGGCCACCTTTCCAAGTCGCTCGTCCGCTCCGGCCAGCGCGTCAAGCGCGGCGACCTCATCGCCTTGATGGGCTCGACCGGCCGCTCGACCGGCAGCCACCTCCATTATGAGGTCCGCATCGACGGCAAGGCGGTCAACCCGATCCCGTTCATGCAGTCCAACGACATCCTGCTCGCCGTCCAGCGCCGCGCCGCCGCCGCCACCCAGGTGGCGATGGGCGGGCCGAACGAAGCGGCGAAGTAAGCGTCCGGTTTAGTAAGGCGTACAGGGAGCCCGCCGGTCACGCGACCGGCGGGCTTCTTCATGCCGGGCCGCGGTCGCCAGGATCGTCCTGCCGGATCGAGTGGCGCATGTGGATGCTCGGGAAGGCGACGCCGTTGCTCATCTTCACTTCGATCCGCCCGATCGTGCGGAAGCCGAGCGAGGCGTAGAACGGCTCGGCGTTGAGGCTGGCATAGCATTCCAGCACAGTGACCCCGGCGGCGCGCGCCTGCGCCTCGCAATGCTCGTAGATGAGCCCGCCGATGCCTCGGCCGGTCCAGCCGGCGCGAGTGGCGAAGTGGCGCAGATGGCCGACGCCGGGCTCGACCTCGGCGGCGCCCGGCCGCTCGAAACTCCAGCCGCCGCACCCGACCGGACCGCCGCCGGCCTCGGCCAGGTGATAGGTCCCCGAGGCGAGGAGCCGGGGGTTCGCCTTGGTGATCGCCGGCAGCGTGCGCGCCAGCAGCCCGGCGTCATAGGCGGCCGCCATCAGCCGCGGATAGCTCGCCCGAAGCACCGCCGTCACCGCGGCCGCATCGTCCGGCGTCGCCGCCCGTATCGAGACTTTGGCGCTCATTTCGGCCCTCACCGCCTGCGATCATAGCAGAGGCGCGCAGCCGCGGCTGCGCCAGAGTCGGGATTCGACGGGGGATGCTTCCCCGCGTGCGGAAATCCGGCCGCTTACTTGCCGCGCTTGCGGCGGTGCTTTTCGAGGTCGAGGACCATGTTGGCCTCGCCTTCGGGGAGCAGGCCGAGCCGCCGGGCGACTTCCTGATAGGCTTCGGCCTCGCCGCCGAGGTCGCGCCGGAAGCGGTCCTTGTCGAGCTTCTCGTTGGTGGTCGCGTCCCACAGGCGGCAGCCGTCGGGGCTGATCTCGTCGGCGAGGATCACCCGTGAATAGTCGTTTTCCCAGATCCGGCCGAACTCGAGCTTGAAGTCGACGAGGCGGATGCCGATGCCGGCGAACAGCCCGCACATGAAGTCGTTCACGCGCACCGCCATGTCGGCGATATCGTTCATCTCCTCCTGGCTCGCCCAGCCGAAGGCGGCGATATGCTCGTCGGCGATCATCGGGTCGCCGAGCGCATCGTCCTTGTAGAAATATTCGATGATCGTGCGCGGCAGCGGCGTCCCCTCCTCGATGCCGAGCCGGGTCGACAAGGTGCCGGCGGCGACGTTGCGCACCACCACCTCGATCGGCACGATCTCGACCTGGCGGATCAACTGCTCGCGCATGTTCAGGCGACGGATGAAGTGGGTCGGAATGCCGATCGTGCCGAGCAGGGTGTAGATATGCTCGGAGATGCGGTTGTTGAGCACGCCCTTGCCCGAGATCGTGCCCTTTTTCTGGGCGTTGAAGGCGGTCGCGTCATCCTTGAAATACTG
>DASWSP010000050.1:0-82765 GCA_036402575.1 Allosphingosinicella sp.
GCGCGATCACGGGCTCGACGACCGGCGCAACCACTGGCTCCACCGCTGGGACGACGACGGGAGCGATCACGGGCTCGACGACCGGCGCAACCACTGGTTCCACCGCCGGGGCGACGGGAGCGACTACGGGATCGACGACCGGCGCAACCACTGGTTCCACCACCGGGGCGACGGGAGCGACCACGGGCTCGACGACCGGCGCGACCACTGGTTCCACCACCGGGGCGACGGGAGCAACCACGGGCTCGACGACTGGCGCAACCACTGGCTCCACCACCGGGACCACGACGGGCGCGATCACCGGCTCGACGACCGGCGCAACCACTGGCTCCACCGCCGGGGCAACGACAGGCGCGATCACGGGTTCGAGAACCGGCGCGACCACTGGCTCCACCGCCGGGACCACGACGGGCGCGATCACCGGCTCGACGACTGGCGCAACCACTGGCTCCACCACCGGGACCACGGGAGCGATCACGGGCTCGACGACCGGCGCGACCACTGGCTCCACCGCCGGGGCAACGACAGGCGCGATCACGGGCTCGACGACCGGCGCAACCACTGGCTCCACCGCTGGGACGACGACGGGAGCGATCACCGGCTCCAGCGTCGGGGGCGAGCTCGGCTCCACGATCGGCGGGACGGTCGGCGATACCGGTGCCGGATCGACGGCCGGAGCGGGTGCGCTCACCGCCGGCGGCGGCGCAGGCTCGGCTTGCGCAAGCGGCGGCACTGGGGCCGCCGGCACGGGCGCGGGCTGTTCAACCGGCAGCGATGCGATCGGCTCCGGTGCCGCCAGGTCCGGCGTCGGCGGTGCGGGCGGTTGCGGCACGGCTGAAACAGGGGCGCTGCCACCGTCAGCGGATACGGGCAGGCTTGCCGGCGGCAGCGGCAGCGCCACGGCCAGTTCGACGGGCGCGGGCGGGGCGGTCACGATCGGCGCAATGGGTGCTGCGACAACCGGCGCGGTCGCGGCGACTTCCCCCGGAGCCGCCGGCGATTGGACCAGTTCGACAGGCGTGGTCGGCGCCGCGGCGACCGGAGCAGCCGGTGCGGATTGGACGACCTCAACAGGCGCGGCAGGTACGGCGGCAACCGGCGCGGCTGGGGCGGCCGGCGCGGCTGGGCCAGCGGCCGGCGCGGCTGGCGCGGTGACCGGCTCTGCGCTGGCCTGAAGCGCCCTCTGCGCCGGATCCCGAAGCGTCATCGCAGCGAGATCAATGGCTACAGTACCCTGTAAGAGACCGCTCGTAACGTCCGACAGCGACTTGGAGAATTCCGCCACGGGTGCGACGATCTGGGCTAGCGTCTCCGGCGGGCCACGATAGGGCGGGGGCGCCGTCGTGACCGCCCCGGCGATCGGCGCTTTGTCGGAGCGGATGATTTTGCTCGCGTCGCCCTCGATGCGCAGCTGGTAGAGGTCGCCGGCGGCGACGCTGGCGATCACGCCGGGAGTGACCAGGTCTGATGCGCCGCCGTCCAGCGTCGACACCTCGACCACGCCTTCGGTCACCTGGACCGTGCTGCCTTCCGCGCCGACGGTGACGGTGAAGGTGGTCCCCTTCACCACCGCCGCGAGATAAGGCGTCTGGACGCCGAAATGCGGCGTCGCCTTTTTCTTGATCCGGAACAAAGCGACGCCGAAATCTTCGATGATCTGCATGACGCCGCCCGCTTCGGCGACGGCCGGCACGCGCAGCTGGCTGTTGGGCGAGATCACCACGAATTCCTCGCCGCGGACGATCACCGCGCGGGCGCCGGGCGCGGTCGCGATGGTCGCGCCGGAAGAAAGCAGGGCGCCTCGGATGGCGGCGCGCGAGCGGCCGTTCTCGGTCAGTCGGACGGCGCCGCTGACTTCGCTCACCTTCCAGTCGGGAGCGGCGAACGCGGGAGTCGCGCCCAGCAGGACGATGGCAGGCGCCAGGCCGAGGATGATCTTCCGCATGGGATTCCCTACATGAAGCCGCCCGGTCCGCGGCTGATGGATATCCGTCCATGCGGGTTATGCCAGGCGCCTTACCATCTCCTTGAGGAAGGCGGTTAACGACCCTCTTTACGACGCTCCAATAACGGAAAATTCAGCCTCTCCCGCTAAGCGCGCCGGGTGAGCGAGGATGCAGACGAGGCGATGCTGAAGGCGATCTTCAAGGCCATCGCGGCAACAGCCCTGTCCTGCGCTGCGCCGCTCGCCGCCCAGTCGCCGCTCGACCGCGCCGATCCTTCGGTGATCGAGGAGGAGCTGCGCCGGCCCGAAAGGCCCGCTCCTGCCGCCAAGCCGCCACTCGTCGTCGATACCGCGAGCAGGCCCGCGCCGGCGGCCGCGCAAGGGGTGACGGCGGGCGCGATCCGGATCGACGGCGCGACCATGCTCCCTCAGTCCGCCTTCGCCCCAGTGATCGAGCGCTATGCCGGCCGCCGCCTCTCCCCGGCGGAGCTGCAGTCGCTCGCCGGCGAGGTTGCCGACGTGGCCCGCGCCGCCGGCTTCGGCCTCGCCACCGCCTGGGTTGCGCAGCAGCGGGTCAGCAACGGCATCCTGCGCGTGACGCTGGACGAGGGGCGGATCGACGAGATCCGCGCCGAGGGCTCGGCCGCCGAAGTGGTGAACCGGATGCTCGCACCGCTCGCCGACGGCCGCCCTGTGCGTACCGCCCGGCTGGAGCGCCAGCTGCTGCTCGCCGCGGACCTGCCCGGCGTCCGCGTCGGCCAGGCGCGTGTCGATCGCCGCGGCGGCCGCACCTTGCTCCGCCTGCGCGCCGAGCGCGACCGCCTCCAGGGCCGCGCGCTCCTCGACAATTGGGGGCCGAGTTCGGTCGGTCCGGTTCGTGCCCACCTCAGCGGAGACCTCAATGGCGTCTTCGCCGATGATGACCAGCTCACTGTGGGTGGCGTCATGACGGCACTCGATCCCGAGGAATTCGGCCTGATCCGTGCCGGCTACTCCAAGATGCTCGGACGCGGGGGCACGGAGGCGGGGGTCTACGGCTACCTCGCCGGATCCCGCCCGGGCGGCTTTGACGACCGCGTCGACGGCGGCAGCCGCGAAGCCTCCGCCCTCCTCTCCCACGCCTTCCACCGAAGCCGCGCTTCGGGGCTGACGGCCGACCTAGAATTCACCCTGCGCCGCGCAACGCAGAACTTCCGCGGCGCCCGCCTCCGCGACGATCGCCTCGCCACCCTCACCGCCTCCGCCCAGGCTTTCGCCAAGCTGGGTGAAGGCCGCGGCCGGCTGCGCGCGGCGCTGGTCCAGGGGCTCGACCTGTTCGACGCCACCCTCGAAGGCGACCCCCGTGCCTCCCGGCCGGACGGCAGCGCCGTCTTCACCAAGCTCGAAGTCTCGGGGGCATACGATCGGCCGCTGGGGCAGCGCGTGAGCATGAGCGTGCAGGCCGAGGGACAGATCGCCAGCCGAGCGCTGCTGGCCAGCGAGGAGATGGGGCTCGGCGGCCGCTACTTCCTGCGCGGCTACGATTATCGCGAGCTTTCCGGCGATACCGGCTTCGCCGCTTCCGTCGAGCTGCGCTTCGATCTCGCCTCGCCGCCCCGCCCGGTCCGGGCCGCGCAAATCTACGGCTATGCCGATGCCGGCGCCGTCGACGACCGCGGCCGCGGCATCGGCGGCGGCTCGCTCGCCTCGGCCGGCGGGGGCAGTCGATTCTGGTTGCGGGATGCCGAAGGCTCGATCGAGCTCGGCATCCCCATCGGCGGCAGCGACCGCCGCCGCGACCCGCGCCTCTCCTTCACTCTCGGCACCCGCTTCTAGCGGCGCTGCGCCGCCACGTTGACGCGACCCGGCTTTACGTTAAGGGAAAGCCGATGAGCCTTCCCGCGCTGTTCGACCGCCTCCGACTGCCCGCGATCGGATCCCCGCTCTTCATCGTCTCCAGCCCGGACCTGGTGATCGCCCAGTGCAAGGCGGGCATCGTCGGCTCCTTCCCTGCCTTGAACGCGCGCCCGCAGGCGCAGCTCGACGAGTGGCTCAACCGGATCACCGAGGAGCTCGCCGCCTGGGACCGCGACCATCCCGATCGGCCGGCCGCCCCCTTCGCGGTCAACCAGATCGTCCACCGCTCCAACGACCGGCTGGAGCAGGACCTGGCAAGCTGCGCCAAATGGCGGGTGCCGATCGTCATCACCTCGCTCGGCGCGCGCGAGGAGCTCAACCAGGCGGTGCACGGCTGGGGCGGCATCACCCTTCACGACATCATCGACGACCGCTTCGCCCGCAAGGCGATCGACAAGGGCGCGGACGGGCTGATCGCGGTGGCGGCGGGCGCGGGCGGGCATGCGGGCCGCCTCTCTCCTTTCGCCCTGGTCCAGGAGATCCGCGCCTGGTTCGACGGCCCGTTGATCCTCTCCGGCGCGATCGCCACCGGCCGGGCCATCCTCGCGGCCCAGGCGATGGGCGCGGACCTCGCCTATATCGGCTCCCCCTTCATTGCGACGAAGGAAGCCAATGCGACCCCCGAATATAAAGACGGGATCGTTGAGGGGCGCGCGGCGGACATCGTCTATTCGAGCCTCTTCACCGGCGTCCACGGCAATTACCTGCGCCAGTCGATCGTGAGCGCTGGGCTCGATCCGGACGATTTGCCCGAAGGCGATATCAAGACGATGGACTTTGGCGGCGGCCAAAGCGCCAAGAAGGCCTGGCGCGACATCTGGGGTTCCGGCCAGGGAATCGGCGCCGTCGACAAGGTGCAGCCGGCGGCGGACTATATTGCCCGGCTCATCGAGGAATACGCCGCCGCCCGCGCGGCCCTTTGCGGCGCCTAAAGCAGGATCGCCTGTCGCTTCAGAGCGAGCGCTCGAGCCGCGACATCAGCGTCCGTGCCGGGCTCGCCTGCGGCGCGGCGCCGCCCCGGTCGAGCCGCTGCACCCGCGCCAACAGGTCGCGGCTCGCCTGCACCAGGTGAAGCGCCGAGGGCGGCAGCCGGGTGAGAAGCTCGGAATCGCTCTCCGCGGCCTCGCCGAGCCGCCGCGCCGGCGCCCGCGCCTGGCTTGGCGTCAGCTCGCCCGCCTCGACCGCCTTCTGGGTAAGGAGCCAGGCGATGATGTGCATGAGCCGCGTCGTCACCTTGAGCGACTCGCACGAGAAGCCGACCCGTACCAGCGGATCGAGCTCGCTACGCTCCTCGCGGCCCTGCTTGTCGAAGTAGGCGCGCGCCTCGTCCGCGAGCAGCATCGCCTCCACGTAGAGCGAGTCGATGAGCTTGGGGGTGATGCGGCTGCTCGCTTCTTGCATCCGGCCAATGTGCCACAGCGCGCGGAGCTGGTGAACGGCTAAATAACCCCGGCCCGTCCCATCGGCGGAGCGGCCGGCCGGGCATCCTTCAGGCGATGATGTCGGGCACCATCAGATCCCCGATCATCGCGATCTCGTCGCGCAGCCGCAGCTTGCGCTTCTTGAGCCGCGCGAGCTGCAGCTGGTCCGAGCCCGCGGTGCTGCGCAGCGCCTCGATCGCGGCATCCAGATCGCGATGCTCGGTGCGCAGATAAGCGAGCCTGGCAGCGTTGGCGGCCGCGCCTCGGTCGATGCTCATCCCTGCCCCACCAGCCGCTACTCAAGCCCGTTCTTGTGCGGTATAGATAGTCGATCAACCGGCCGTCGTACATATCCGGACGGCCGTCCGATCGGCGGGAGACATCGTCACACTCCAACGTTCAATCCGCACCCCGCAGACAAAGGAGATGGGAATGCAGAACGCGCATATGTCGGCCCTGGAACAGAAGCATGCTGGTCTCGACGCACGGATCGCGGAAGAGAACCAGCGCCCCTTCCCCGACGTCGCGACGCTATCCCGGCTCAAGAAGGAAAAGCTCAGAATCAAGGAAGCCATCGCCGGCATAGCGTGACCTGATCCTCCCCTGCTTCCGCAGGGGAGGAATATCTCAATCGTCCCGCGACACCCGCTCGTTCCGTTCGTGGCGCTCCTGCGCCTCGACGGTCATGGTGGCGATCGGGCGGGCTTCGAGCCGGGCCAGCGAGATCGGCTCGCCGGACACTTCGCAGAAGCCGTACTCGCCCTGCTCGATGCGGCGCAGCGCCGAGTCGATCTTGGAGATGAGCTTGCGCTGGCGGTCGCGGGTGCGCAGCTCGATCGACCAGTCGGTCTCGCTCGAGGCGCGGTCGGTGACGTCGGCCTCGCGGATCGGCCCGCTCTTGAGCGATGCCATCGTGTCGCGCGATTCGCGGATGATCGCATCCTTCCAGTCGAGGAGTTTCTGGCGGAAGTAAGCGAGCTGGACCGGGCTCATGAACTCTTCGTTCGCGGTCGGCCGGTACGCGGCGTCGGGCATCATGCCCCTGCCGTAATGCGTGTCGTAGATATCACTGAGAGCCGTAGCCATAACCCCTCCACTCTATGCGGCCGGAGTGGCGAGCCGGTCCGCATTCCTGGGCCCGGTGCCGCTATTATCTGCGGTCTGGACGGGCCTTGCCCCAGCGCGCCTATAGCCGTCTCACAAGGCTAGAACAAGTCACTCAAAATGCGCTTTTAATTTGGTTCCATTTTGAAGCGGCCAGCCGATGCATTTATACGATTGACTGAAATTGCTGGCGCAGCTGCGGGCGGGGCCACTTTTCGCGACTCGGAGCCGGAACGATCTGGCGCAAGACCTTGCCGGCACAGTTAACCATGCTTGGAAGTCAAGTAAGCCCTTCAAAAAGTTCCATGGGGCAAATCGCCTGTTCAGTAATGGGACGGAACTCCCCCTAAAGCTCGCCAGCGCCCCAAATCGGGCCGGCAACGTGGTTAACGCACTTGCAACCATAGCTATCTTTGTCATCTGTCAATCAAGGCATGAAGGCTGCCGGCGGTTCTTGGACGATCCTTAGCCGCCGCTGCCCGTTGAAGAACAGGGTGCGTCTATGTCGGTCAAAATGGCACTCGCCAAACTTTGCGCTTGCACCTGCGGGGGCGCCATCATCGGCGGCGGTGCCGTTCACGTCGCGGAGAACCCGCCGGCCCGGCCGGCGCTGATCAAGAAGGCCAAGGCGAGCTACGCCCGGACCTATCACCGGCCCAGGCGGATCAAGCGGGTCGAAAGCGTGCGGAGCGGCGCCTGCGCGGCAGGCGGCGGCACCGTCACCACGCGCACCGTCAGCTATCCGGCGGGTCCGCCCCCGCTGCCCTACCCGCCACCGCCCCCGTCCGGTGCGTTCGTGGGCAGCAGCGGCGCGGTTCCGGTAGTCGTCGGCGGCGTCGGCGGCGGCGGCTTCTTCCCCGGGTTTGGCGGCGGCTTCTTCAGCGGAGGCTTCTTCGGGGGAGCCGGCGGCGGAAACGCGATCGTCACTGCCTCGACCAGCACCTCGACCTCGACCGGCGGCGTCTCCACCTCGACCGGCGGAAGCTCGACCAGCGGCGGCTCCACCTCGACCAGCGGCGGTTCGACCTCGACGAGCGGCGGCTCCACGTCCACCAGCGGCGGATCCACCTCCACATCGACCGGCGGAAGCTCGACTTCGACGTCGACCGGCGGCAGCTCCACCTCCACCGGCGGCAGCTCGACCTCGACCGGCGGCAGCTCCACTTCCACCGGCGGCAGCTCGACATCCACTTCGAGCGGCAACGTCTCCTCGACCTCGAGCTCGAGCGGCAACGTGTCAACCTCATCGAGCTCGAGCGGAAACGTCTCGACGTCGACCTCGTCGAGCTCGAGCGGCAATGTCTCGACCTCCAGTTCGTCGAGCTTCGGCGGCAGCACGACCAGCACGTCGAGCAGCACAAGCACGAGCAGCTCCACGTCGAGCGGAGGCACCACCAGCACATCGAGCGGCGGCGTGCCCGTGCCCGCGCCGCCCGTCGTTATCCTGTTCGGCGCCGCTGCGGCTGCCCTTGTCGCAAGAAGGAAGCTCGGCCGCCCCGAACGCTGAGCTTACAGTCCGAACAGGAAAAGGCCGCGCCCCCTGTCCCTTCAGGCGCGGCCTTTCTTTTTAGCCTTGGAAGATGCGGCCGGCTTATTCGGCCGGAGGCTCCGCGGCGGCGCCCGCCGCCGCTTCGAGTTCGGCCACCGTCATTCCGATCACGGCGCCGCTGGTGCCGGCCGCCACGGCGTTGCGCGGAAGCCGGACGAGCTTGCCCGAGGTCAGCTTCACGGTCACGAACTCGCTGTCGATCGCATCGATCGTGCCGACGCTGTTGCCCTGCGAGCCGGTCACGGCCGCGCCCGCCACGAGATTGGCCGCCGCCTGCGCCAGGGTCTGCTCGACGGCTGCGTTCACCTGGTCGCGCGTCATCGCCATGATGAAGCCGCCATTGTGCGCGGTGAACGAACTCTTGGGCAGCCGTACCTCATGCTTGTCGGTCTTGAGGTTGACGAAGTCGCCGTCGGCGCTGGTGATGATGCCGACCTCGCCGCCCTGCGTATCGCTTACCTTTGCGCCCGCCGTGAAGTTGGCGGCGGCCGCCGGCGCCGGCGCCTGGGCCTGCGCCGCAGCGGTCGACGCGAACAGGGCCGCCGAGAGGGTGGAGAGGAAAAGCCTGCTACGAAGGGTCATGGTCGCTCCTGAGGTTGGTCATCGGCCCTGTTGAATGGCCCCCGCGGCCAGGCCGGATCGCCGAGCCTATTGCGCGCCGATGATTTTTTCAATCTCCTCAACCGGATGTCCGGTGAGGTCTTTGGCGATCTCGCCGGCGATCCGCCGCTCGACCTCCTTGTGGTAGTGTTTCCTGAGCTCTCCCAGTGTCTTGGGCGGCGCCACGATGATCAGCGAGTCGAATTCGTTGCGCAGCGCGCGCTGCTTGAGGAGCTCCGCGGTCTCGGCGGCGAAGCGGTCTTCCTCGAGCTGGTGGAAATCGGTTTCGGAAAAGGCGGAGCGGACCGTTCCGAAGCTCGAATGGGCGCTGCCGGTGGCGTCGGACTTCTGCTCGCGATCCTTCGGGTTTTCGTGGACATCCTTGCGCTCGATGATCAGGTTCGGGAACTCCCCGTCGCCCTCGTTCCTGAAGAACAGCGACTTCTTGCCGTCGGCGACGAGGACGAAACTGTTGTGCGGAACCCGCATCTTTATCTCCTTGTTGCTGGTGCCCGATGAACGCCGCTGCCGCACCAATAGTTGCGGCTATTGCCTCGCACGGCGGCCATGCGCATAGCCTCGTGAGATGCGGATCCTGCTCACCAACGACGACGGCGTGAACGCGACCGGCCTCAAGGTGCTGGAACGGATCGCGCGCGCCTTTTCCGACGACATCTGGATCGTCGCCCCGGCCGAGGAGCAGTCCGGCGCGGGCCATTCGCTCACCCTCACCCAGCCGATCCGCCTCCGCCAGCTCGGCGAGCGCCGCTTCTGCGTCACCGGGACGCCGACCGACTCGGTGATGATGGCGATCGCCCACATCCTCAAGGACCAGCCGCCCGATTTGGTCCTCTCCGGAATCAACCGCGGCGCCAATCTGGGCGAGGACGTGACCTACTCCGGCACCGTCTCGGCGGCGATGGAGGGCGCGCTCGCCGGCATCCCGTCGATCGCCTTGAGCCAGAGCTATGCGCGCGAGGGCATGGGCGACACCGTTCCCTTCGCCGCCGCCGAAGCCTGGGCCGAGCAGGTCCTGAAGCCCCTGCTCGAGACGCCGATGGAGCCGCGCACCCTCGTCAACATCAACTTCCCCGCCCTTCCCGCCGAGGCGGTGCGCGGCGTCCGAGTCACCCAGCAGGGCCTGCGCGACTATGGCCGCCTGCGCATCGTCGAGCGCACCGACCCGCGCGGCTACCGCTATTTCTGGTTCGGCCTCGGCCCGATGCTTGAGACGCCGAGCCATTCGACCGACCTCGAGGCGGTCGCCGACGGCTTCGTGTCGGTGACGCCGCTCCACCTTGACCTCACCCACGGCCCGTCGCTCGGCCGCCTGGCGGCGCTCTACCCCTGATGCGCCGGCGCCACCGCGGCCCCGATCATGCGACGCTGCGGCGCAAGAGCCCGCTTCCCGTCTGGGCGCAGATCGCCTGGCGGGTTGGCCTAGTCCTCGGCCTGCTGCTGTTCGCCATCGCCCTCCACTGGGTCGAGCGGGACGGCCTCAAGGACGTCCATGACGGCGATGTCAGCTTCATTGACGTCATCTATTTCACGATGATCAGCATCACCACCACCGGCTATGGCGACATCGTCCCGATCACCGATCACACCCGCCTCTTCGACGCGCTGATCGTCACCCCGATCCGCATCTTCTTCGTTCTGATCTTTCTCGGCACGGCTTACACCTTCGTGCTGAGGCGCAGCTGGGACAAATGGCGTATGGCAAGACTACAGCGAAAACTCTGCGGGCATATCATCGTCGCCGGCTTCGGCACCTCCGGCTCTGAAGCCGTGGACGAGCTCATCGCCCGCGGTACGCCAGCCCAGGAGATCGTCGTGATCGATTCCTCCACAGAGGCGCTGGAGCGGGCGGAGTCGCTGGGCTGCGCGGTGATCCATGCCGACGCCACCCGCGATCGTACCCTGCAGGCGGTCCGCATCGCGCAGGCGCGCGCGCTGATCGTCTCGGCCGGCAGCGACGACACCTCGATCCTGATCACCCTCACCGCCCGCCATCTCGCGCCGACCCTCAAGATCAGCATCGCCGTCAGCAACGAGGACAATGAGCTGCTCGCCCGCCAGGCCGGCGCCGACACCGTGATCAACCCGGTGAGCTTCGCCGGCCTGCTGCTCGCCGGCTCCACCCACGGCGCCCATATCGCCGATTATATCGCCGACCTTGCCTCGAGCAGTGGCCGCGTCCGGCTCGCCGAGCGGGAGGTCACAGCGGAGGAATACGGCAAGCCGCTTTCCGCCATCGCCCGCGGCCTCGGCCTGCGCGTCTATCGCGACGGCAAGCCCTTCGGATTCTGGGAGCCGGAGGTGCAGTCGCTGCGGCCCGGCGACTGCATCGTCGAGATCCTGCCCACCGCCGAGTCCGAAGCCGAGCTCAGCTGAGCTGGCGCTCGTCCGCCGACTGCCGCTCCACCGTTTCCGTGCTCTGCTCGATCGCATCGAGCACCGCCTCCGGCGCCACGTCGCGCTTCAGCTCCTCGACCTCGTCGCTCGCGATGTCGAGGCCGAGATGCTTGCCGATCTCGGAGACCATGTGGACGAGCTTCGTGACCTCATGCTCGGCGAGCAGGTTGATCTGGAGGTCGAGGTCGGCCCGCTTGTCGGCCGCCGCCGCCATCCGGTTCTGGCTGATGAGGACGAAGGTCGACAGGAAGATCGCCTCCACGGAGGCAATCATCGCCAGCACGACGAATGTGGGGTCCCAGGCCGGCAATCCCGGCACCCAGCCCAGGTTGGCGATGATCCAGAAGCCGTAGATCGCGACGTGCAGGGAGACGAAACGCATGCTGCCGGTGAAGCGGGTGATCGCCTCGGCCAGCCGCTCCTGGAGACGGGCGCTGCGCTCCTCCTCCTGCCGCCGCCGCTGCAGCGCCTCGATATTGCGTGCAAGTGCGCGGTTCAGGCTACCCGGCTGGGGCGGCGGCACCGTCGGACCAAGCTTGTTCATCAGCTGCTCTCCTCAGCGAGGAACGAACCGCCCTGCTTCCGTTTCCCTCAAGGGGCAGCGACCTGACCGATTGCCACCGGCCTGCCGCTCTGGCGCCGGATGATGTTGTTGGCGCAACGTTATGACTTCAGCGGCGTCATGAGCCCCGCCAGGGTCGCGGCAAGATCCGCCTGGCGGAACGGCTTGGTGAGCCGTGGCAGCTCGGGCGCCACGCTCTCCGCCTCCGCATAGCCCGATACGATGAGGACCGGCATGTCGGGTCGCGTTTCCAGCACTCGGCGCGCGAGGTCGGTACCGGTCATGCCGGGCATCAGGTGGTCGGTCACAAGCACGTCGATGCCGCCATGCTCGTCCAGCAGGCGCAGCGCCTCCTCGCCCGAGCTCGCTTGGGTGACGTCGTAGCCGAGCTCCGCCAGCATGTCGGCGGTGCTCATCCTCACCAGCTCCTCGTCATCGACGAGCAGGGCGCGGCCGGCGCCGTCGCGGCGCGGCGCCGCATCCGCGCTGCGCTCTGCGGGCCCGACGCGCTCGTCGCTCGCCGGCAGCCACAGCTCGACGTTGGTGCCAAGCCCGAGCCGGCTGGCGATCGTCAGCGCGCCGCCCAGCTGCGAGGCGAGGCCGTGCGCCATCGACAGGCCCAGCCCGGTTCCCTTGCCGATGCCCTTGGTCGAAAAGAACGGCTCGATCGCATGGCTCAGCGTCGACTCGTCCATGCCGACCCCGGTGTCGGCGACGCAGAGGCGAACGTAGCAGCCGCGCCGCAGATTGGCCGGGTGGCCCTCATCCACCATCTGGCGCGAGGCAGAGATGGTCAGAGTGCCGCCGTCGGGCATCGCGTCGCGCGCGTTCACGCTCAGGTTGAGGATCGCCATCTCGAGTTGGTTCTGGTCGGCGATGGCGGGCGGCAGATCGGGTTCGGCGTTGACCACCACCTTGATCTGCGGCCCCGAAGTGCTCTCGATCAGCTCGGCCATCCCCGTGACGAGGCTGGCCACGTCGACCGCGGTCGGCTGCAGCGGCTGGCGCCGGGCGAAGGCGAGCAGCCGCTGGACGAGCGTCTTGGCGCGTTCGGCCGACTGCATCGCCCCGTCGATCAGCCTTTGCTCCCGCTCGCCGCCCAATCCCTTGCGCTGGAGCAGGTCCAGGCTGCCGATGATCGGCGTCAGCAGATTGTTGAAATCGTGCGCGACTCCGCCGGTGAGCTGGCCCATCGCCTCCAGCTTCTGCGACTGGCGCAGCGCCTCCTGCGCCTGGACCAGCTCGGCGGTGCGCTGCTCGACGCGCTGCTCGAGCAACCGCTCGGCCTCGACCTGGTCGCTGATGTCGACGTTGGTGCCGAACCATCTCACGATCTTGCCGCTATCGTCGCGGATCGGGATGATCCGGGTCAGGAACGGCCGGAACGTGCCGTCCGCGCCCTTGAGCGGGAACGTCATCTCGAACGGCTCGCCGGTGGCGAGCGACTGGCGCCAGCGCGCGACCACGCGCGGCAGTATCTGCGGGTCGTGGACCGACTCCCAGCCCCAGCCTTCCTGGTCCTCGGCGCTGGTGCCGGTATATTCGTACCAGCGACGGTTGTACCAGAAGATGTGGCCGTCCGCGTAGGCCATCCAGCACAGCATGGGGATGTTGTCGGCGAGCGCGTAGAACTCCTCCCCGCGGACCCGAAGCGCCTCCTCCGTCCGTTTCTGTTCGGTGATGTCGATCTGGAGGCCGTCCCAGATGAGCGATCCGTCGGCCTGCTCGCGCGGCGCCGAGATGATTCGGCACCATCTGATCTCCCCGTCCGCCCGCCGGAACCGGACCTGCACATCGAAGCTGGTTCGAGCTGCGGTGGCCTTCGCCTCCGCCTCAGCCAGTCGGGATCGATCCTCATCGTGGATCAACCGGTACGGGATGGTCGGGTCCGCCAGCACCGCGTCCGCCGGGATGCCGGTAAGGCGCTCGTGGCTTTGGGAGACGTAGAGGAAGCGCCGCTCGTCGCCGTCGCGGCCGGTGGCGATCTGGAAGACCATGCCGCCGGGCAGGTGATCGGTCAGCGCCCGCAGCCGCGCCTCGCTCTCGCGCAGCGTCTGCTCGGCATCGCGCCGTTCCGTGACGTCGCGCCCGATGGCATGGAGGCCGTTCGCAGCGCCGACGGCATCGCGGGTAAGGCGGGAATTGATCTCCCAGATCATGCGCCGCTGATCGCGACCGAACACTTCCACCTCGTAGCGGGTAGAGGTCTCGCGGCCGTCCAGCTTGTCCTTCAGCATCCGCTTGTTCTGGTTCCACACCTCGTCGGGCACGAACTCGCGGATGGAACGGCCGACCAGCTCCTCCGGCTTGCGCCCGAGCGCCGCCGCCACCGCCGGGTTGCAGGTGGTGATCCGCATCTCGAGGTCGGCGGTGAAGATGAAGTCGTTGGCATTTTCGAACTGCTCGCGGAACCGCGCCTCGCTTTCGCGCAGTGCCTGCTCGGCCTGCTTGGCTTCGGTGATGTCGCTGACGACCGCGTAGACGCCGCTGACGCTGCCGTCGGGCCTGACGTCGGGAACGTAGTCGGCATGGATGTGCCGAGCGCCGGCCAGGCGATAGGGCATCATCCGCTCGAAGGTCTGCCGCTCACCCGACAGCGCCCGCGCCAGGCTGGGCCCCACCTCGCTATAGGCGGCCTCGCCCAGCACGTCGCGGATCGGCTTGCCCAGGATCTTGTCGCGCGGGGTTTGTAACCACTCCTCGTAGAAGCGGTTGACGAAGCGGTAGCAGCCGTCGGCGTCGATGTAGGAGATCAGCACCGGCACCGCGTCGGTGATCAGCCGCAGCTCCGCCTCGCTCTCGCGCAGCGCCGCCTCGGTCGCGCGCCGCTCGTCTTCGGCGCGCTTGCGGTCGGTGATGTCGTAGCCTTCGCAAAAGATGCCGGTGACCTGGCCCGCTTCGTCGATGACGGGTTCGTAGATGAAGTCGAGGAAGAGCTCTTCCGTGCCGCCGTCTTGCAGATGCAGCCGCACCGGCACCTGGCGGGCCACGAACCGCTCCCCGCTCGAGTAGACCTGGTCGAGCAGCTCGTGAAAGCCCTGGCCCTCGAGGTCCGGGAAAACTTCGCGCGTCGTTCGGCCGACGAATTCGCGGCCGCCGAACAGCCGCGCATAAGCCTCGTTGGCGAACTCGAACACATGCTCCGGCCCGCGCAGGATGACGATGAAGCCCGGCGCCTTTTCGAACAGCCTGCGCTGGCGTTCGGTTTCGTCGGCCAGCCGCTGTTCGGCAAGCACCTGCCGGGTGGTTTCCGTGCAGACGCAGAACATGCCGTCGACGCCGTGCGGACCGCGGACCGGCGTGTAGGAGAAGGCGAAGTGAGTCTCTTCGGGATAGCCGTTGCGGTGCATCACGAACATGATGTCGTCCATGTGCGCCGACTGACCCGCATAAGCGCGCGCCAGGATCGGCCCGGTCCGGTCCCAGATGTCGAACCAGAGCTCGTCGAACGGCCGGCCGAGCGCCCGCGGATGCCGAGCGCCGCACATCGCCGCATAGCCGTCATTGTAGAGCGTGGTGCGCTCCGGCCCCCAGACGATCAGCATCGGCTGGTTTGCGGCGAGCATCACGCCGGTCAGCGTCTTCAGCGATTCCGGCCACTGCTCCGGCGGGCCGAGCGGCGTGGCCGCCCAGTCCAGCGCCCGCATCAGCGCGCCCGTCTCCCCGCCTCCGCTGAGGAAGATCACGTCATTTTCAGCAAGCTCATGCAACGACATTCCAACGTCTCACTCGTGCGGCAAAGCCCCCATGCTCCACCCGCGCCGCTGCCCTCCGGGGAGCCTAACGCACTGGGAAAGAAAGACAAGCGCCGCGGCAAGCGGAGAGGCTGCGGGGTTTGTTCGACCGATTATGGTGCGGCCCCGTGCCCGGAGTCGCCGATGTCGCCTTCGATCATCCGCACCGTCTCGCGGAACGGCACCGTCAGCAGCACTGCGCCACGCTCGTCGGCGACGTCGATCCTGCCGCGAAGATCGAGCCGCCCTTCCAGCACCTCGTCGCTGATGATCGAGCGCGCACCGGCCACCGCTCTATCGCCGGCCGTCCCGAGGTCGGCAAGCTCCACCCCCTCCTCGTCCTCGGTGAAGCCCATCCAGTCGTGGATGTGGAAGAAGAAGCGCGGCATAGCGGGCGAACGCGGTAGACGCGCCGCGGTTCTCCGGCCTTGATCTGGGTGAGTCAACTAGGTTGGGGCGGAGCCATCGACGGACAAGCGCGGGGCCGCTTCGGCGACCGCCATTCCGCCGCTCCCGTCCAGCTGGTTGAGGTGCAGATAGCGTTCGTTGAAGTCGCCGGCGTCGCGCAGCGCCATCCAGTCCGGAATCAGCACCCGCCTGTTCTCGCGGCGGATCAGGCCCTGCCCCTCGAGCGACTTGATCGTGCGGTTGACGTGGACCGGGGTCAGCCCCAGCGCGTCGGCAAGCTGCTCCTGCGTCATCGGCAGCTCGAACTCGCGCTCGCCCAGCCCCACCGACTCGAGCCGCAGCGAGAACTCGCACAGCACATGCGCGAGCCGCGCCTTCGAATCCCGCCGGCCGACATTGAGCGTCCACTCCCGGACGATCGAGGCCTCCACCAGCGCGTCGATCAGGATCGCATGCTCGATCGCCGGGCGCGAGCGGGCCAGCCGCTGCAGCGCGTCGCGCGGGATGAAAACGACCTCGGCGCGAGTCAGGATCTGGAGGTTGTGGTCGGATACTTCGAGGAACAGGTTCTGCAGGTCCAGCATGTCCCCCGGGACGTGGATGGCGACGATCTGCCTGGCACCCGCGCCGGTGGTCTTCTGGCGGTAGGCGAAGCCGGAGCGCAGCAAGCTGCACTGGCGCGGAAGGTCTCCCTCGCGGATGATGTAAGTGGAGGGCTCCAGCGTCCGCACCGTGTGCGGCAGGTCGAGGATCGCCAGGCGGTCCTCTTCGGCCAGCCGCGACCGCAGCGAAAGCCGGCGGGCCATAGCTGCAAGCGGTGGATTGACGGACATCAAGCCTCGGCGAAAGATCGGGGGGCGAGAGCGCAAAGGTCTCTCAGTCGCCAGGGCCCGAATATCCCGCCCGACAATGAAGGCACCCTAACATGACGGGTGCGGGCACAATACAACCTATGATTGATTATCGGAATAAGCTGCTGTGGATGCAGCCAAAAGTCCTTCGGTTACCAATCGATGGGGTTCCGGTGCCGACTGCCGTTTCGCAGTCTCCTTGAAAATGCCCCCACAGGAACGAGCCGCTACGGCACGCCGTTCCCTTCCGCCCGACGCACGCCTGCGCCGGCCCCTAGGAAAAGCAGCCGTTTGCGCCTATCTGAGCGCCACTCATGGCAACTTTGCTCCCCTCCCCGCCCAAGGTCGGCATGGTTTCGCTCGGCTGCCCCAAGGCGCTGGTCGATTCCGAGCGCATCCTGACCAAGCTCAGGAGCGACGGCTACCAGCTCTCGCCCGATTACGAACAGGCGGACGTGGTGCTGGTCAACACCTGCGGCTTCCTCGACAGCGCCAAGGAGGAGAGCCTGCAGGCGATCGGCGAAGCGATCGCCGAGAACGGCCGGGTCATCGTCACCGGCTGCATGGGCAAGGAAGCCGAAGCGATCCGCGCCCGCTTCCCGCAGGTGCTCGCCGTCACCGGCCCCGCCCAGTACGAGCAGGTCGTCGGCGCGGTCCACGAAGCGGCGCCGATGCCGCCGTCGGCCTTCCTCAACCTGGTGCCGGAGGGCGGCCTCAAGCTCACGCCGCGCCACTACAGCTATTTGAAGATCTCCGAGGGCTGCAATCACCGCTGTAGCTTCTGCATCATCCCCAGCCTGCGCGGCGACCTCGTCAGCCGCCGCCCGGACGCCATCCTGCGCGAGGCCGAGAAGCTCGTCGCCGCCGGCACCCGGGAGCTGCTCGTCATCAGCCAGGACACCTCGGCGTATGGCGTCGACCTGCGCCACGCCTCATGGCCCTGGAAAGGGGGCGAGGTGCGCGCCCATATGACGGACCTTGCCCGCGAGCTGGGCAAGCTCGGCGCCTGGGTGCGGCTCCACTACGTCTATCCCTATCCGCACGTGGACAAGGTGATCCCGCTGATGGCGGAGGGGCTGGTTCTCCCCTATCTCGACATTCCATTCCAGCACGCCAGCCCCTCGGTGCTGCGCGCGATGAAGCGGCCCGCCAACGACCTGAAGGTGCTCGAGCGAGTCCACGGCTGGCGCGCGGTCTGCCCCGACATTGCGATCCGATCCACCTTCGTCGTCGGGTTTCCCGGAGAGACCGAGGCTGACTTCCAATATTTGCTCGAATGGCTCGAAGAGGCGCAGCTCGATCGCGTCGGCGCCTTCCGTTTCGAGCCGGTGCAGGGCGCCGCCGCCAACGACCTTCCGGGCGCCGTGCCTGAGGAAGTGAAGGAAGAGCGATACGCGCGCCTGATGGAAAAGACCGCCGCCATCTCCGCCGCCAAGCTAGCCGCGAAAGTGGGCCGAACGCTCAGCGTCATCATCGACCTGGCTGATGGCGAAGGCGGCGCCACCGGCCGCTCGATGGCCGACGCCCCCGAGATCGACGGCGAGGTTCACCTGCGCGACGCTCCTGACGCCAAGCCCGGAGACATCCTCCAGGTGCTGATCGAGGACGCCGACGAGCACGATCTGTTCGGAGTGCCGGCGTAAGCAGGTGGCGGGCGGAATCGGGGTGGGCGGCTAAACCGTCTCGTACAGGCTGAGGCCGTTCGGCAGCTTCTTGACGACGCGGCCCTGGAGCCGATCGTCAAGCGCCTCCAGCGCCGATTTCAGCACCTTTTCGCTGTAGGGCTTGGCAAGGCAGCCGACGGCGAGGCTCTGCGCCTCGAACGGGCAGCTGCCGGTTATGAACAGCACGGGTATCTTGCGGGCGGCGGCGGCGCGGGCGACGTCCATGCCGTCGCCGTCGCCGCGCAACGTGATGTCGCTGAGCACCAGGTCCGGCGCCGTTTCCTCGATCAGGCGAGTCGCATCGGCGAGGTTGTCGACCGTGCCGACCACTTCGTAGCCGGCGTCGGAGAGCAGATGCTCGTTGTCGAACGCGACCAGCGGCTCGTCCTCGACGAGGAGGATGCGCCGGAATTTCCTTTCACGTTTGCTGAACAACATCTAGTGCCTTCCCGCTGATCGATCTGGTTGCGCAACGAGCAAATCGGCGGTCGGGGTCCTTAACCATCCGTCGCTTGGCCCCGAATAATTTTCCGGCTGTCCGAACAGCCACAGGTCCGGAGGATCTTCTGCCCGAGCCCCGTCCCAGTCCCGAACCGCAGCGCATCGCCAAGCTGCTCGCCCGCGCCGGAATCGCTTCCCGGCGCGAGATCGAACGCATGATCGAGGAGCGACGGATCGCGATCGAGGGCGTGGCGGTCGAGAAGCCGGCCACTTTGCTGACCTCGCTCCATGGCGTCACCGTCGACGGCAAGCCGGTCAAGGCCCCCGAGCCCGCCCGCCTGTTCCGCTTCCACAAGCCGACCGGCCTACTCACCGCGGCGAGCGATCCCCGGGGCCGGCCCACCATCTACGACCGGCTGCCCCCGGGGCTGCCGCGGCTGATGCCGGTCGGACGGCTCGACCTGAACACGGAGGGGCTGCTGCTGATGACCAGCGACGGCGGCCTCAAGCGCCAGCTCGAGCTCCCCTCGTCGGGCGTCGAGCGTACCTACCGCGCGCGAGTGTTCGGCGAGATCAGCCAGGACCGGCTCGAGGAACTCATCCAGGGCGTGGAGATCGAGGGCGTCCGCTACGGCGCGATCGACGCCAATCTGGAGCGCCGCACCGGCCGCAACGCCTGGGTCGAGATGCGCCTCACCGAGGGCAAGAACCGCGAGGTGCGGCGCGTACTCGAGCATCTCGGGCTGCAGGTCTCACGACTGATCCGCACGGCCTACGGTCCGTTCGTGCTCGGCGACCTGCCCGTCGGCGGCGTCGACGAGGTTCGCCAGCACGACCTGGTGGCGTTCCGGAAGACGCTCAGGTGAGGATCGTCGGCGGGGCGTGGGGCGGGCGGCCCCTGGCGGCGCCGGAAGGGCGCGGCACCCGCCCCACCGCCGACCGCACGCGGGAAGGGCTGTTCTCGATGCTGGCGAGCCGGATCGGCAGCTTCGAGGGGCTTCAGATTGCCGACCTGTTCGCCGGCACCGGCGCGCTCGGCCTGGAGGCCCTGTCGCGCGGCGCGGCGCACTGCCTGTTCGTCGAGAGCGACCGCGCCGCGCTGGCCGCCCTTCGCGACAATATCGCGCGCCTCGGCGCCGCGGAACAGGCGGAAGTGCGAAGCCAGGGGGTGGAACATGCGCCGCCCCCTCCCCGGCCGCGCGACCTCATCCTCATGGACCCGCCCTACGCCGCCGGCCTCGCCGCCATGGCGCTCGCCCGCCTCCGCGATCCGGCATGGCTGGCGGAGGGCGGGCTGGTCAGCGTCGAGACCGACGGCGACTTGCCGGCCATCCCGCCCGGCTTCGCCACCGCGGCCGAGCGGCGCTTCGGCAGGGCCCACATCCTCCTGCTGCGGCGCGAATCCGCCTGAACCGCGCTCGTCGCGGCGGGTGTCGGCTTCGTCGAAGTCCGCGCGCCGCCGCCGGCTCTTTGTGAGAAGCGGGCGCAGGCCGCGCTGTAGGCGAGGTCACGGAGGGCCCATGAGCTCGCAGGAACATATCGATCGGATTGCCATCGTTTTAGCCGAGAAGGCCGGGCTGGTCTGGGAGCGGCTCGACAAGCATCCCGGGTTCCTTCGCAACCGTCTGCGCCAGGAAGCGCGCTTCATGCTGCGCGGCCTCGCCGACGGCTCCCCCAGCGCCGCCTGACACCGCCCGGAAAAATGCGGGAGCAGAGGAGCCCGGGAGGCCACGCCTGCCGCACTCCTGCTTGCGCAGGGGAACAATCCATCGCTCAGCACCGGCGAATAGCTTTGAGTCGTCTCCGCACGCCGCTCCCTGGGCCGAATCGATCCCGCATCGGCGGCGATTTGGAAAGAGCGCGGTTGCCCCTGCCCCACCCGTTCCCTAACTGTTCATAGGTGACCCAAGCCGTTACCGCCCCGTCCGAACCCGGCTATCTGCGCGGACTCAACGAACCGCAGCGCGATGCCGTGCTGACGACGGAGGGGCCGGTGCTGGTGCTCGCCGGCGCCGGCACGGGCAAGACCGCGGCGCTGACGGCGCGGCTCGCCCACCTCATCGCCACCCGCCGCGCCTGGCCCTCCGAGATCCTCGCCGTCACCTTCACCAACAAAGCCGCGCGCGAGATGCGCGAGCGGGTCGGACGGATCGTCGGCGATGCGGTGGAGGGCATGCCGTGGCTCGGCACCTTCCACTCGGTCGGCGCCAAGATGCTTCGGCGCCATGCCGAGCTGGTCGGCCTCCAGAGCAATTTCACGATCCTCGACACCGACGACCAGCTCAGGCTGATGAAGCAGCTTATCGCCGCCAACGACATCGACGAGAAGCGCTGGCCGGCGCGCCAATTGGGCGGCCTCATCGACCGCTGGAAGAATCGCGGCTGGGAGCCGAGGCAGGTCGATGCGGCGGAAAGCGAAGCCTATGCCAACGGCAAAGGCGCGCTTCTTTACACTCAGTATCAGGAGCGGTTGAAGGCCCTCAACGCCTGCGACTTCGGCGATCTGCTGCTGCACATGCTGGTCATCCTGCGCGATCATCGCGACGTGCTGGAACACTATCAGAGCCGCTTCAAATATATCCTGGTCGACGAATATCAGGACACCAACCAGGCCCAGTATCTCTGGCTCCGCCTGCTCGCGCAGGAGCGCAAGAACCTCTGCTGCGTCGGCGACGACGATCAGTCGATCTATTCATGGCGCGGCGCGGAAGTCGCCAATATCCTGCGGTTCGAGAAGGATTTTCCGGGCGCCAAGATCATCCGGCTCGAGCAGAATTACCGCTCGACGCCGCATATCCTCGCCGCCGCCTCGGGCGTGATCGCCAGGAACAGCGGCCGGCTCGGCAAGACGCTCTGGACCGAGCACGACCAGGGCGAGAAGGTCAGCGTCATCGGCGTCTGGGACGGGCCCGAGGAGGCGCGGCGGGTCGGCGAGGAGATCGAGCGCGTCCAGCGCCGCGGCGGGCACCTCGACGACGTGGCGATCCTGGTGCGCGCCCAGTTCCAGACCCGCGAGTTCGAGGACCGCTTCATCGCGATCGGCCTTCCCTACCGGATCGTCGGGGGTTTTCGCTTCTACGAGCGCGCCGAGATCCGCGACGCGCTCGCCTATCTGCGCGTCATCGCCCAGCCCGCCGACGACCTCGCCTTCGAGCGGATCGTCAACACGCCCAAGCGCGGCCTCGGCGACAAGGCGGTGGGCAAGGTCCATGCCTTCGCGCGGGCTGCCGGTGTCTCGCTCTATTCGGCGGCGGCTCAGATCCTCGACACCGACGAGCTCACCGGCCAGGCGCGCAAGTCGCTCGCCAACCTCGTCGCCGACTTCGCCCGCTGGCGCGCGCGGCTCGACGAGCTGCCGCATCCCGAGCTTGCCCGCCTGATGCTCGACGAGAGCGGCTATACGGCCATGCTCCAGGCCGACCGTTCGGCCGAAAGCGCCGGCCGGCTGGAGAACCTCACCGAGCTCACCCGGGCGATGGAGGAATATGAGACGCTCGGCGCCTTCCTCGAGCATGTCAGCCTGGTGATGGAGAATGACGCCGAGCGCGACGCGGAGAAGGTCACGATCATGACCATCCACGCCGCCAAGGGCCTGGAATTCGGCACCGTCTTCCTCGCCGGTTGGGAGGAGGGCGTGTTCCCCTCGCAGCGCTCGCTCGACGAGGGCGGCCAGGCGAGCCTCGAGGAGGAACGCCGCCTCGCTTACGTCGCGATCACAAGAGCGCGGCATAAGTGCTTCATCGTGCACGCCGCCAACCGGCGAATCTACGGCCAGTGGACCTCCTCCATACCGTCGCGCTTCGTCGCCGAGCTTCCCGACGAACATGTCGACCAGGAAACCACGATGTCGGGCGGCGAGAGCCTGTGGCGCGCCAACTGGTCCGAGCGCGGCGACCCCTTCGCCCATCTGGCGGCGGCCCAGAGCAACCGCGCCAGCACCCGCGGCCCCGGCTGGCAGCGCGCCGCGTCGTCGGGCCGATTCAACCCCGAGCCCTCCCGCATCGTCGAGGCCCGAGCCAGCGCCGTCAGCCTCGGCAACCCCGGCAGAAGCGACATCGCGCTGGGCCAGCGCGTCTTCCACAGCAAATTCGGCTACGGCACCGTCGCCGAGATCGAAGGCAACAAGCTCGAAATCGACTTCGAGCATGCGGGTCGGAAGCGGGTGCTGGACAGCTTCGTGAGCCTTGGCTGACGCGTCTGTCTTCGAGCATTGCGGACATTCCTCCGACGCCGTCAGTATCCCGATGAAGTTCCGCTCTCCACCCTGGGGGGGCGCCACGCTCTAGGGCTGCTTTTTTCAGTCCGCAGTCAGTTCAGCTCCCGAGGGGGCTCACTCGTCCTCGGGAACGGTGGCTTCGACCCAGCGGTCGGGCTCCTGGCGGATGAACCATTGCTGCTCGCCCTCCGTCCAGGCGGCGACGGGCCGGCCGTAAATGTCGCGCGCCGGATGATAGCGGAGCCGCTTCTGCATGAGCGCGCAGGTGTCGCGGTCCATGCCGGGGTGACCACTCGAACGGGCGATCTCGCACCGGCCGACTCTGCCGCGGGGCGTGACCAGGAAGCGCATGTGGACGGTTCCTTCGTAGTTCAGCGCCGACCGCGGGTAATCGCGATCGCCCCTAACCTCGCCGCCGATGAGCCGCGGCTCGCGCGCGAGCCCGGCCCCGCCGCCGCCGCCGCCGCCATTGCCCCAGCGGCCGCTGCCGGTGCCGTTCCCGATCCCGCCCGCACCCGTGCCGGGGCCGATGAAGGGCGCATTGCCCGAGGTCGCGGCGGCGCCAAGCCCCGCGATCGGCGCGGCGACCACCGGCGGCGGCACCGGAAGCCGGATCTCGGGCTCGGGCGCCACGATCTCGGTCGGCCGCGACTTGATGTTGGGCGGCGCCGCGGCGCCTTCGGGGTCCTTGGGCGCGGGCTTGAGCCGCGGCGCCGGCTCCTTCGTCTCCTCCTTGAGCGGCACCGCTTCCTCCAGCGGCGGCGGGACGGGCATGTCGGGGACGTCGAAGACCTTCAGCCGCTCGTCGACGACCGACGCGACGTCGATCCCGAGGCCCATGATGAAGGCATAGCCGAGCAGCGCGTGGAAGGAGGCGGCGCCGATCGCCGATTTGATCCGGTCCTGGGTCTGCGCTTCAAGCAAAGGCGGTACTCGCGGCAATCCTGCGGCGCCGCCAATATCGCATCAAATGTTTATGGAACCTAGACGATTTGGCGGGCCCGATCGTCCGCCCGTGCCTGCCGACCGACGAATTTCCGCCCCCGTACGATCGTGCCAAAAAGGAACAGCGCGGGACAGCCACGTGCCTTCGCACGCCGCTTCCGCTAGGTCATGGACATGGCAGGCAGACGCCTCTCGGGTTGGGGATGGATGGCGGGCAAGCTGGTCCTTGCGGCCGGGCTGGTAACGGTCGCATGGCAGATGCCGTCGTCGGCTGTACCGGATAGATCCGCGCTCAGCCGATCTGCCGGTCCCAAGCCGAACCCGGTCTCCCGGCCGGCGGCCGCGCAGCCGAGCGCCGCGCGTCCCCGCTTCCTGATCAACAGCGCGCTGGACCTCGATCGCCCGCTCCAGCACGGTGAATATGCGTGGGCCGACGACGGCGTGCCCGCCGGCGGCACCTGGATCCATATCGACATCGCCCGGCAGGTCATCCGAGTGATGCGGGGCACGAGCGAGATCGGCCGGGCGATCATTCTTTACGGCGCCGACGACAAGCCGACGCCGCTGGGCACCTTTTCGATCACCGAGAAGGACAAGGACCACGTCTCGAACCTCTACCACGTGCCGATGCCGTACATGCTGCGCCTCACCGACGATGGCATCGCCATCCACGGCAGCACCGTCGAATACGGCGTCGCCACCCACGGCTGCATCGGCGTGCCGGACGAGTTCGCCGCCCTGCTCTTCGCGGAGGCCAAGCTCGGCACCCCGGTCATGATCACCGACCGGAGAACCTAGGCCTCTCGCTCACCTGCCTTGCGGAATGCAGCCGTCGCCCCTTAAGGCGCGGCAGCCATGACGCCCCCTTCGCCCTTCCGCATCGCGAACTTCCGCTATTATTGGGCGGCGCGGCTGCTTTCGATGCTGGCGGCGTCCTCGATGATGCTCATCATCGGCTGGCAGGCCTACAATATCGCGCGGGAAACGATGGGGCCGTCCGCGAGCGCCGCACAGCTCGGCCTGATCGGCCTCATCCAGTTCGTGCCGCTGTTCGCACTGACGCCGGTGACCGGCTGGGTCGCCGACCGCATCGACCGGCGCCACATCGCCCGGATGACCATCGCGCTCCAGGTGGCGTGCGCGGCGGTGCTCGCCTGGCTCACCTGGACCGACGCCGTGTCGCTGACCGCCCTGTTCGTGGTGGCTGGATTTCTCGGAGTCGCGCGCGCCTTTTCCGGACCAGCGATCGGCGCGCTGGCGCCCAACCTCGTGCCACCGGAGATATTGCCGAACGCGATCGCGCTCAGCTCGATCGCCTGGCAGGCGGGGATGATCGCTGGACCCGCAATCGGCGGTTATCTCTACGCCTGGATTCCCGCCGCCTCCTATCTCGCCAGCGCAGCCTTGTTCATCCTGTCGCTGATCGCCTTCTTCCTGGTCTCGCCGGTGCCTCGGCCCGAGGTGGACCGGCTCCGCCACCCGATCCACCAGATGATCGACGGGCTATCCTATGTACGGACCAACCGCCTCGTGCTCGGCGCGATCTCGCTCGATCTGTTCGCCGTGTTCCTCGCCGGATCGACCGCCTTGCTCCCCATCTACGCCCGCGACATCCTGAAGGTCGGATCGGAAGGGCTCGGCCACCTCAGCGCCGCCCCGGCCACCGGAGCCGCGCTCACCGCCCTCCTCTTCTCGTTCCGCCCGCTGAAGGCGAATGTCGGCAACAAGATGCTTGGCGCGGTGCTCGTGTTCGGCGTCGCCACCATCGTCTTCGGCCTGTCGCGATCGATGCCGCTCTCGCTCCTCTGCCTGTTCATCGCCGGCAGCGCCGACATGTTCTCCGTCTATGTGCGTCAATCGCTGATCCAGCTCTCCACGCCGGACGCGATGCGCGGACGCGTGGGCGCCGTCTCGATGCTCACCATCTCGGCCTCCAACGAACTGGGCGAGGCCGAGAGCGGCTTCCTGGCGGCGCTGATCGGGCCGGTGGCGGCAGTGATCGCTGGCGGAGTCGGCGCGATCGCGGTGACTTTGCTGTGGGCGCGCTGGTTTCCGGAGCTGCGTCTTGCGCGCAGCTTCAGCCAGCCTCATCTGGGCGCAGAACCAAAGGAGACGACGACATGAGAGCGGGCAATATCCTAGAGACGATCGGCAACACGCCCCACGTGCGGGTCAACCGTCTATTCGGCGATGCCGAGGTGTGGATCAAGCAGGAGCGCGCCAATCCGGGCGGCTCGATCAAGGATCGAATCGCCGTCGCGATGGTCGAGGACGCGGAGCGGTCGGGCGCGCTCAAGCCCGGCGGTACGATCATCGAGGCCACCAGTGGCAACACCGGCATCGGCCTCGCCATGGTCGCCGCGGTCAAGGGCTACAGGCTCGTCCTCGTCATGCCGGAAAGCATGAGCATCGAGCGGCGGCGGCTGATGCTGGCGTTCGGCGCCACCTTCGACCTGACGCCGAGAGAGAAGGGCATGAAGGGCGCGATCGAGCGCGCGCACGAGCTGCTCGGCCAGACCGAAGGCGGCTGGATACCGCAGCAGTTCGAGAACGCCGCCAATATCGAGGTCCACGTCCGCACCACCGCCCGCGAGATCCTCGAGGACTTTCGCGACAGCCCGATCGACGTGATCGTCAGCGGTGTCGGCACCGGCGGCCATATCACCGCCTGCGCCAAGGTGCTGAAGCAGGAGTGGCCGCAGCTCAAGGTGTTCGCGGTGGAGCCGACCTTGTCGCCGGTCATCTCCGGCGGCCAGCCGGGGCCGCACCCCATCCAGGGGATCGGCGCCGGCTTCGTCCCCGCCAACCTCCACCGCGACGCGATCGACGGCGTCATCCAGGTCGATCCCGCCGACGCCAAGGAAATGGCCCGCCGCGCCGCCCGCGAAGAGGGGATGCTGGTCGGCATCAGTTCGGGCGCCACTTTGAACGCGATCCAGCAGAAGCTCGCAGAGCTGCCGCCGGGCGTCCGCGTCCTCGGCTTCAACTACGACACCGGCGAGCGCTATCTGTCGGTGCCCGATTTCCTGCCCGAGCAAGGCTGAGCGATCCTCGCCGGGGGATAGCCGATGTCGCCGCTCGAAGCGTCGCTGGTCGCCTTCACCCTCGCGGCGGCCCTGCTGCTGCTCGCCGTGATCCACTCCGCGCTCGGCCTGGTCTGGTTCGCGGCGCTGATCCTGGCCACGCGCCCGCTCGCCAGGGCGCTTCGAACAGCGCGGGTGGTGCGCACGCTGGACCGACTCACCGGCGGCCTGTTGCTGCTGTTCGGCGCCAGGCTCGCGCTCAGCCGCGCCTGAGCCGGGCGGCGGCGTGACCAGCATCGCCATCCTCACGCCGGATCCGGCGGACGAGGGCTTCCGCAGCCGCTGGCGGGAGGTGTTCGAGCGGCTGGCAGCGCCGCTCCGCGAGCGCGGGATGGCGGTGGAGGGTCCGGCCTGGACCGAGTCGCTCGAGCGCTACGACCTGGTGCTGCCGCTGCTCGCCTGGGGCTATCACCGCGCCGGCCGGCAGTGGCTGGAGGCGGTGGCGCGGTGGGAGCGCGAGGGTGTGCGGGTCCGGAACGGGCCCTCCGTGCTCCGCTGGAATGCGGACAAGAAGTATCTCGGCCGGCTGGCCGAGCGCGGCGCGCCGGTGGCGCCGACGATCTATGTCGAGCGGCTGAGCGAGGAGGCGCTGGCCCGGGCGGCGGAACGGTTCGGAACCGACTGCCTGATCGCCAAGCCGCAAGTGTCGGCCGGAGCCTGGCAGACGATCCGCTGGACGCCCGGAACGCCGGCGGCGGAGGGGCCGCAGGGCGCGGCGATGATCCAGCCCTATCTGCCCCTGATCGAGACGGAGGGCGAGATCTCGCTGATCTACCTTGCCGGCGCGTTCAGCCACGCCATCCGCAAGCTCCCGCAGCCGGGCGACTTCCGGGTCCAGCCGGAATATGACGGCATCATCGCCGCCTACCGGCCTTCGCAGGATGAATGCGCGGCGGCCGAGGCCATCCTGCGTGCGGCCGGCGAGCCCCTCCTCTACGCCCGCGTCGACCTCGTCCGCGACCTTTCCGGTCGGCCGGTGCTGATGGAGCTCGAGCTGGTCGAGCCCGACCTCTATCTCGGCTTCGACGCCCGCGCCGCCGCCGCCTTTGCCGAGGCCGTACAGGCAGCATCAAGCGGGGAAAACTTGGGATTCCAGCGTTAAGCGAATATAGTGCGCTGCACTTCGACTCGGCCTTCCGGCTGGGCATCAACAGGTTGGGGAACCGTCATGCGCAAGATCGTCTGGACACTGGCCGCCGCCATGGCGCTTCCCGCTCCGGCGCTTGCCCAGGAGAGACCGACGCGCAGCGTGGACGACTATGTCTGCACCTTCAGCGACGATTGCGCCGAAGCGCAGGCGCCGGCGCCTGCCGAGGCGACCACGACCAAGGGCCGCGCCCGCGTCTCCTCGACGCGCGGCTTCAGCCTCGCCCGGCCGAAGGCGGCCACTGTCCAGGGCGCGAACAAGGCAACCGCCTCGGCGCCGCGCGTCTCGCCTTCGAAGGCCGCACCGCGGACGCCGGGCACGAAGAGCGCCTCCGCTTCGGGCCGCCGTGCCGGCGCCGCCACCCCCGCGGCGGCATCGCGCCCTTCGCGGCGGGCCGCCGACCTCCGCCTGACCTTCGAGACCGGATCGGCCAACCTCACCGAGCAGGCGCGCGAGGAGGCACGGGTGTTCGCCGAGGCTCTCAAGACGCCGCAACTCGGCAACAAGCGCTTCATCATCGAAGGCCATACCGATTCGGTCGGCGGGCGCGCCTATAATCTGGAATTGTCGCGCCGCCGCGCCCAGGCGGTGGTCGACTATCTCACCAGCCTTGGCGTGGAGCGCAACCGCTTCGAAGTGCGCGGCTACGGCTTCGACAAGCCGCTCGATGGCCGCTCGGCCGCCGCGCAGGAGAATCGTCGGGTCGAGGCCGTCCTCGCCAGCTAGGCCGGGGCAGAAGGCTCGCCCCGGCTTGCGGCCGCATTCTTTGCGCCTTCGGAACGCTTGACCGGGGCCGCCGTTCTCCCCGGCAATGGACAGCCCGCTGCAGATACTCGACGCCTCGATCTTCGAGCCGCCGCCCGAAGCCGTCGACTTCTACATCCGCAGCCTCGAGCTGCTCAGCGAGTCGGGCATCCCGTTCCTGCTGTCGGGGACGTACGCGCTGTCCTGCTTCACCGGCATCGTCCGGCCCACCAAGGACCTCGACGTCTTCTGCAAGCCGAGCGACGCGCCCAAGATCCTCGCCTTCTTCAAGTCGCACGGCTACGCGATCGAGGTCGAGGACGAGCGCTGGATCGGCAAGGTCTGGCAGGGCGAGAACTTCTTCGACGTCATCTACAACATCTCCTCGGCCAGCATCCCGATCACCGACGAGTGGTTCGAGCATGCCTACAATGTCGCGGTGTACGGCAGCACGGTGCGGATCACGCCGCCCACGCAGTTCATCCTGTCCAAGCTGTTCCTGCAGACGCGCTACCGCTACGACGGCGCCGACGTCGCCCATACGATCCTGAGGAAGCACGCCGACATCGACTGGCGCTGGCTGCTCTCCTCGCTGGAGCTCTATTGGGAGGTGCTGCTGATCAACGTCCTCAACTTCCGCTTCATCTACCCGACCGAGCGCGACCTCATCCCGCGCTGGCTGTTCGACGAGCTG
Source organism: Allosphingosinicella sp. (assembly GCA_036402575.1). Taxonomy (GTDB): domain Bacteria; phylum Pseudomonadota; class Alphaproteobacteria; order Sphingomonadales; family Sphingomonadaceae; genus Allosphingosinicella. The sequence goes on from DASWSP010000050.1 coordinate 29,420, forward strand.
CTCGAAAGGCTGAAGGCGCAGGAGGAGATGCCCCCTTCCGGAGTGAAGATCTGCCGCGGCCGGCTGCTCAGTCCGACCGACTTCGTGATCGACGTCAGCGAATGGGGCTTCGCCGACGTCGTCGGCAAGGGAATTGACGAGAAGCATGAGCGACCCGCGCACTGACACCATCACCCTGGCGGCGATCGGCGACCTTCACGTCTCCGACAATTCAGACAAGCGGTACCGCGATCTCTTCGAGGAGATTTCGGAGCGGGCGGACGTGCTCGCGCTGTGCGGCGACCTCACCAACTTCGGGAAGAGCGGCGAGGCCGAGCTCCTCGCCGAGGATCTGCGCCATTGCACCATCCCCACCGTCGCGGTGCTCGGCAATCACGATTACGAATGCGGCCAGCCCGAGGAGGTCGCCCGCATCATCCATTCAGCCGGCGTGACCATCCTCGACGAGCAGGCGGTGGTGATCGAAGGAGTCGGCTTCGCGGGCGTGAAGGGTTTCGTCGGCGGCTTCGGCCGCGGCGAGCTGGGCGCGTTCGGCGAGAGTGCGATCAAGGCGTTCGTCGACGAATCGATCAACGAGGCGCGCAAGCTCGAAAACCAGTTGCGCTCGCTCCGCACCGATCGGGTCGTCGCCGTGCTCCATTACGCGCCCATCGCCGCAACGGTGGCGGGCGAGCCGCTCGAGATCTTCCCCTTCCTGGGCTCCTCCCGGCTCGCCGATGCCGTCGACCGCTTCGATAACGTGAAGGTGGTTCTCCACGGCCACGCCCATCGCGGCGCCTTCCGCGGCGAGACCCCCAAGGGCGTGCCGGTCTACAACGTCGCCCAGTTCGTGGTGGAGGCGGCCAACGGCTGCCCGTACGCGCTGATCGAGGTCTGAAGACCGCTCGTTGCGGGCGCGCCGCAGCGGGTTTAGGGCTGGCGCATGACCCTCCCGCTCGGCCCCACGATCGAGACCGAACGCCTGATCCTGCGGCCGCCGGTGCCCGAGGATTTCGAGGCATGGGCCGCGTTCATGGGCGATCCCGAGGCGACTCGGCACATCGGCGGCGCGCAGCCGCGGCCGTTGGCGTGGCGGACGATGGCCACTTTCGCCGGCGCCTGGATCCTGGGCGGCTTCGGCATGTTCTCGGTGATCGAGAAGGCGAGCGGGCGCTGGGTGGGGCGGCTGGGACCGTGGGCGCCGGAGGGGTGGCCGGGCACCGAGGTCGGCTGGGGCCTGGCGCGGGAGAGCTGGGGCAAGGGCTACGCCACCGAGGGCGCCGCCGCCACCATCGACTGGGCGTTCGACGCGCTCGGCTGGAGCGACGTCATCCACACCATCGCACCCGACAATCTTGCGTCGGCCGCGGTGGCGCGGCGGCTCGGCTCCCACAATCGCGGACCCGGAGAGCTGCCTGCGCCGTTCACCCATCTCACCGTCGACGTCTGGGGCCAGACTCGGGAGCAGTGGCTGGCGCGGCGGCGGTGAGCCGGAAAGGATCGGGACCATGAAGCCGATGAACGAGCATCACCTCGCGATCTTCCGGCGTCACATGGTCGAGGTGATCGACATCCATTTCGACCTCGCCGCCGAGGAGATCGGCAAGGCGGCGCCTGACGAGCGGCTGCGCGCGGCGATGCTGGAGGTGCCTCGGCATCTGTTCGTGCCCGCCCAGCTCGCCGCCGTCGCCTATCATGACACGCCGCTCCCGATCGGCTTCGACAAGACCGTGTCGCAGCCCTTCATCGGCGCGCTGATGCTCGACCTGCTCGACGTGCAGCCGGGCCAGAACGTGCTCGAGGTCGGCACCGGTCTGGGCTACCAGGCAGCGCTGATGGCCGAGCTCGGCGCCCGCGTCTGGAGCGTCGAGATCGTCGAGGAGTTCGCCTCCGCCGCGGGCCTGCGGCTTTTGACGCTCGGCCACGGCAGTGTCACGGTCCGCGTCGGCGACGGTTCGCGCGGATGGAGCGAACATGCCCCGTTCGACAGGATCCTGGTCACCGCCGCCGCCAAGGCGCCGCCCGAAGCGCTGGTCGAGCAGCTCAGGACCGGCGGGCGGATGGTGATGCCGGTCGGGCCCGAAGGCGAGGTGCAACAGCTCAGCGTCGTCGAGAAAGGCACCTTCGGGGAGACCAAGATCCGGGCGGTGATGCCGGTGCGCTTCACGCAGCTGGAGGGATGATCGGGAGACGCGCACGCCGTCGGCGAAGCGTTCAAAAGCGGACGTTTTCCGCGCGGAACGATTCGGGGAGCGCGTCGTTGGGCGGATGCGAGCTGTGGGCTGCCGGTCAAGCGGGAGCCCCGAGGGCCACCCCGGCTCTGCGCGTATCTTCTGGGAGAATGACATGAACAAGGCAATGACGGCGATCCTGGTGGCTGGCACGATCGGCCTGGGGGCCTGCACGACCTATGACGACCGGGCGGGTTATAACGATGATTCGACGCTCCGCGGCGCGGCCACGGGCGCAGCGATCGGCGCGGTAGGCGGCGCGGCCGCCGGCGCCGTGATACCGGGCGTGAGCCCGGTCGAAGGCGCGGTTGCGGGCGCCGTGGTCGGCGGCGTGGCCGGCGCGATCGCTGCCGACAACGATCGTGACGGATACCCGGACGATCAATATTACGATCGCAACGGCGACGGCTATTATGACGAGCGCTACGACGCCAACGGCCGGCCGATGCCCGTCCGTTATCCGCCGCCGCCGCCGCCCGTCTATCGCTCCGGGGAGCGGGGCTGACGCCTCGGCACCGCGTGTTGGATGATCCGAACGCCGGCGGACAGCGTCCGCCGGCGCGCAAGCTCCTGACCAGCGGCTGCCTCGCCGCCGCCCTCGCCCTGGCGGTGCTGCCGGCGGAGGCGATCGCTTACCCGTCTTCGGCTTCGCCGGACGTGGTGGCGGCGATCAAGTCGCAGGCCAAGTCCGACCGCGACACCAAGGCTTTCTACAGGACGACCAGCCACCGGCCGATCTGGATCCGCGGGTCCAGGATAGGGCCGGAGGCCGAGCGCCTGCTCGATCTGGTGATGAGCGCCGACCTCGATGGGCTCGACCCGGACGACTACAATCCGCGCCGCCTGATCGAAGCGCTGGAGCGGGCCGAAAGCGGCTCGCCCAAGGCGCTTGCCAAAGCGGAAGTGCTGCTGTCGCGCACCTTCGCCGAATATGCGCGCGACATGCGCCGGCCGCGCGATGTCGGCATGGTGGTGCTCGACCGCGAGCTCACTCCTGCCGCACCCTCCGAGCTTCAACTCCTGCAGGCGGCCGCCGCGGCGCCGTCGCTGGACGACCATCTCCAGGGCATGCGCTGGATGAACCCGCTCTACTCGCAGCTGCGCCGCGGGCTCGGCGCCTATAGCGGCAAGAGTGACGACCTGCCCCAGGTCCACGTCCCCGAGGGTCCACCGCTCAAGCTCGGATCGAGCGGCGAACGGGTCCGGATGCTGCGCGAGCGGCTCGGCCTGCCCGACGGCGACATGTTCGATCGTTCGGTGGCGCGGGCGCTCGCCGCGTTCCAGGCGGAGCAGGGCCTGCCGCAGGATGCGGTGGCGGGACCGCGGACGCTCGCCGTGCTCAACGCCGGCCTCAGCGCCTATCCGGCCGGTCGCGAGCAACTCGTTCGGCTCAACCTCGAACGCGCGCGGGTCCTTCCCCCCGCCGGCCGCCGCCAGATCGTGGTCGACGCCGCGTCGGCGCGGCTGTGGCTCTACGAAGACGGGCGCGTCAGGGATTCGATGAAGGTGATCGTCGGCAAGCCGACCGAGCAGACGCCGATGCTCGCCGGACTGATGCGCTATGCGGTGGTCAATCCCTATTGGAACGTGCCGCCCGACCTGGTGCAGGTGCGGATCGCGCCCAACGTGCTGAAGCAGGGCCCCTCCTACCTTCGCTCGATGGGCTACGAGGTGCTGTCCGACTGGACCGAAGGCGCCAAGGTGGTCGATCCGAAAAAGGTCGATTGGGCCGCGGTCGCTTCCGGGCGCACGGAGATCCGGGTGCGGCAGCGGCCGGGCCGCGACAACATGATGGGCAAGATGAAGTTCATGATGCCCAACGATCTGGGCATCTACCTTCACGACACGCCCGACAAGAAGCTGTTCCAGAGCGCGGATCGGCGGTTCAGCTCGGGCTGCGTCAGGCTCGAGGACGCGCCGCGGCTGGCGCGCTGGCTGTTCGGCAAGGTGCCGACGGCGCCGAGCGGATTGGCCGAGCAGAAGGTCCACCTGGCCGAACCGGTGCCGGTCTACATCACGTACCTCACCGCCGCTCCCGCCGCTCGGGGCATCGCCTTCCACAAGGATGCGTACAACCGCGACCGCGCCCAGATGGCGCGGATCGGGTCGCTGGGAGACGCCGGCGCACCCTGAGCGCGACGAGGCGCGGCTTAGAACGCCTCGACCGGCATGGCCATGATGCTCTCGGCGCCCGCTTCGATCTTGCGCCGCTCGGCGCCTGCCTGGGGCAGGATGCGCTCGGCGTAGAAGCGGGCGGTGAGGAGCTTGGCTTCGTGGAAGGCGCGGTCCTCGCCGCCGTTGGCCAGCACGGCGGCGGACGCCTTCGCCATCCGCAGCCACATCAGTCCCAGAGTGACGAGGCCCATCAGGTTCATGTAGCTGTACGAAGCCGCGCCGGCATTGTCGGGGTTGGCCATGGCGTTCTGCATCAGCCACATCGTCGCCTGCTGGAGGTGGCCCACCGCCTTCTCCAGCGCGACGGCGAAATCGCGGCTGCCTTCCGCGGCTTTCGCTTCCCCGATCTCCTCGGCGAGCAGCTTGAAATAGCCCTGGATCGCACGGCCGCCATTCTGGGCGAGCTTGCGGCCGACCAGGTCGAGCGCCTGGATGCCGTTGGCGCCTTCGTAGATCATGTTGATCCGGGCATCGCGGACGAACTGCTCCATGCCCCACTCGCGGATGTAGCCGTGGCCGCCGTAGATCTGCTGGCTGTTGGTCGCGACCTCATATCCCTTGTCGGTGAGGTAGCCCTTGATGACGGGGGTGAGCAGCGAGATGAGATCGTTGGCGGCTTCGCGCTCCGCCTCGGTCTGGCTGCGGCGGACCAGGTCGACCTGGAGCGCACCCCACAGGATGAGGGCGCGGGCGGCCTCGTTATACGCCTTGGCCTCCATCAGCATGCGGCGGATGTCGGGGTGGACGAACAGCGGATCGGCCTTTTCGTTCGGTTCCTTGGGGCCGCTCAGCGCGCGGCCTTGCCTCCGGTCCTTGGCGTACTGGACGGCGTTCTGGCGGGCGACCTCCCCCTGGGCGAGGCCCTGCAGCCCCACGCCCAGCCGCGCGGCATTCATCATGATGAACATCGCCTGCAGCCCCTTCTCGGGCTCTCCGACCAGGTAGCCGGTGGCGCCGTCATAGTTGAGCACGCAGGTCGAATTGCCGTGGATGCCCATCTTCTCCTCGATCGAGCCGCACGAGACTCCATTTCGGGCGCCCAGCGAGCCGTCCTCGTTGACCAGGAACTTCGGGACGATGAACAGCGAGATGCCCTTGACGCTGTCGGGCGCGCCGGTGCGCTTGGCGAGAACCAGGTGGATGATGTTCTCGGTCAGGTCATGCTCGCCGGACGAGATGAAGATCTTGGTGCCCGTGATCGTGTAGGATCCGTCGTCCTGCGGCTCCGCCTTGGTGCGCAGCAGGCCGAGGTCGGTACCGCAATGCGACTCGGTGAGGTTCATGGTTCCGCCCCACTCGCCCGACACCATCTTGGGAAGATATTTGCGCTTCTGCTCGTCGGAGCCCTTGGTGAGGATCGATGCGATCGCGCCCTGGGTAAGGCCGTGATACATTTCGAACGCCTGGTTGGCCGAGACCAGATACTCGGTGAGCGCCGTCGCCAGCACGCCGGGCAGCCCCTGCCCGCCATATTCCTCCGGCGCGTGGAGCGTCGTCCAGCCGCCCTCGCGGAATTGGTCGTAAGCCTGCTTGAAGCCCGGCGGAGTCGTCACCGACCCGTCCTCGTGCCGAACGCAGCCATGCTCGTCCCCGACGCGGTTCAGCGGCTGCAGCACCTCCTCGGCGAATTTGGCGCCTTCGTTGAGGATCGCCTCGATCACGTCGGGCGTAGCGTTCTCGAACCCGGGCAGGTTGGAGTAGCGTTCGAGGTTCAGGAGATGATCGAAGATGTAGCGCGTCTCGCGCACGGGGGCGGTGTAGCTCGGCATTTCAGTCCCTCGGCTTAAGGAAGGGAGGCGTTCGGGTCGCCCACCTTGGCGATGAAGCTGTTGAGCTCTTTGAGCGTCGAATCGATGTCGCGGCGCTGCTTTTCCAGCAATTCGATGCGCTCGCGGCACTTGGCGACCGTGACTCGGCGTTGTGCTTCGCGGCCGTCGCCAAGATCGTAAAGATCGATCATTTCGCGAATATCGGCGAGCGAGAAGCCGACCCGCTTGCCGCGCAGGATCCAGGCGAGCCGGGCGCGGTCGCGCCATGAATAGACCCGGGAGAGGCCGTGGCGGCGCGGCGCGATCAGCCCCTCGTCCTCGTAGAAGCGCAGCGCCCGGGGGGTCACTCCGAACTCCTCGCTCAGGTCGGTGATGCTGTAGGTCTCGGTGCTGTGGTCGGCGTGGCGGAAATCGGAGTGGAGCGCGGTCTGGAGCATGACCGGACCTGCTACTTTACGTTCACGTCAACGTCAATGGTTCGGCCCTTGCGCGGCGTCAGTTGCGGGGCGCCTGGCGACGGTAGCTCAAGGCTTCGGCGACATGGACCCGGGCGACGGCCTGGCTGCCGGCCAGATCGGCGATGGTTCGGGCGACGCGCAGCACCCGGTGGTAGCCGCGAGCGCTGAGACGCATCGCTTCGGCGGCCTGGGCGAGCAGGCGCCGGCCCGGCTCGTCGGGCGTGGCGACGGCGGCGAGCAGGTCGCCGTCGGCCTCCGCGTTGGTGCGGACGCCGTGCGGTTCGTAGCGGGCGGTCTGGATGTCGCGCGCCGCCTTGACCCGGGCCGCGACCTCGGCCGAACCTTCGGACGGGGGCGGCAGGACGAGGTCGGCGGCGGCGACGGCGGCCACCTCGACATGGAGGTCGATGCGGTCGAGCAAGGGGCCTGAGACCTTGGCCTGGTAATCGGCGGCGCAGCGCGGCGCGCGCGAGCAGGCGAGCGCCGGGTCGCCGAGATGGCCGCAGCGGCACGGGTTCATCGCCGCGACGAGCTGGACGCGGGCCGGGAAGGTGACGTGGGCGTTGGCGCGGGCGACGCTGACGGTGCCGGTCTCGAGCGGCTGGCGAAGCGAGTCGAGCACGCTGCGCTGGAACTCGGGAAGCTCGTCGAGGAACAGGACTCCGAGATGGGCGAGGCTGACTTCGCCCGGGCGCACCTTGAGCCCGCCGCCGACCAAAGCCGGCATCGAGGCGCTATGGTGGGGGCTTCGAAACGGGCGGTTGCGGATCAGCCTGCCATCCACCAGCGCGCCGGCGACGCTGGCGATCATCGACACTTCGAGCGCCTCGGACGGGGTGAGTTCGGGCAGGATGCCGGGCAGGCAGGCGGCGAGCAGCGACTTGCCCGCGCCGGGCGGGCCGGTCATCAGCAGGTTGTGGCCGCCCGATGCGGCGATCTCGAGCGCGCGCTTGGCGGTTTCCTGGCCCTTTACCTGCGACAAATCAGGGCCGAATCCGGGCGGGTCCGGTTGTCCGGGGCGCGGCGGCGAGATGGCGGCGCTGCCGCGAAAGTGGTTGAGCAGGGCGATCAGGTCGGGCGCGGCGATCACCTCGATGTCGCCCACCCAGGAGGCTTCCGGCCCCTGCGCGGCGGGGCAGATCAGGCCGAGATCCTGCGAGGAGGCATGCATCGCCGCCAGCAGCACCCCCGGCGAGGGCGCGACGCGGCCGTCCAGGCCGAGCTCGCCGACCACCGCATAGCCGGCGAGCGTCTCGGCATCGACCGCGCCCATCGCGGCGAGCAGGCCGAGCGCGATCGGCAGGTCGTAATGCGAGCCCTCCTTTGGCAGATCGGCCGGCGAGAGGTTGACGGTGATTCGCTTGGGCGGGAGCGACAGGCCGATCGCCGCGAGCGCCGCGTGCACCCGCTCGCGGCTTTCGCCGACCGCCTTGTCGGGAAGGCCGACGACAAGGAATTTGGGAAGGCCGCTGGCGATCTGGACCTGGACGTCGACGGAGCGCGCTTCGAGGCCCAGAAACGCGACCGTGGCGACGTGCGCGACCATCGAAAAGGCCCCCCTTCCAGAAACATCCACTTTGGACAGAGCGTGGCGGTAAGTCGAGAGGATGCGCGGGCGTCTTGCGCCTTTACGCAGCACACCCACATGAGGCCCGATGAACATTCGCGAACGATGGCTGGCGCTCGGCCGAATCCCCGCCGTTCGGACGGGCCTATTCGTGGCCGGCCTGGTGCTGATGGTGCTGTCGCCGCTGGCGGGCGTGCTGCCGGGTCCGGGCGGGATCATCGTGTTCGGCGCCGGCCTGGCGCTGACGCTGAAGTACAGCGAATGGGCCAAGCGGCAATATGTCCAGTTCAAGCGCAAGCACCCCAAGAAGGGTCGCTGGGCGGACTGGGGAATGCGGCGGCGAAGCGCCAAACGCCGCGAGGCGCTGCGCAAGAAGCGCGAGGCCGCGATCAAGCTCGCGGATGATTGACTTCGAGCGCGGCTGCGCCTATCCGCGCCCCAACGAGGCCGCCCCCCAACCGGCGGCCCTTTTCATTAGTTTCGAGGTATGAGCGATGAAGCGCACCTTCCAGCCGAGCAATCTCGTGCGCAAGCGCCGGCACGGCTTCCGGGCCCGCAAGGCGACCGTGGGCGGCCGCAAGGTGCTGGCGGCGCGCCGCGCCCGCGGCCGCAAGACGCTGTCGGCCTAAAGATACTCAGCCGTCGCGCGGACTTCCTCGCGGCCAACAAGGGCAGGCGAGCGCCGATGCCCGGCTTCGTCCTGCTCGTCCGCGAGCGCGGCGACGAAGACCCCGCGATCCGGCTCGGCATCACCGTAACCAAGAAGATCGGCGGCGCGGTCGTGCGCAACCGAATGAAGCGGCGTTTCCGGGCGCTGGCGCGGGAGATCCTGCCCGCCTCCGGCCTGGCGGGCGCCGACCACGTGCTGATCGGCCGCGCCGGCGGGGTCGAGCGGCCCTATGACCAGCTCAGGGAGGAGCTCGAGAAGGCCCTGGCGAAGATCGCCCGCGCCCGTCATCCTGATCTCCTCGCAGCATCCGGCCCAGCCCTGAACCGAGTTGGGAGTGGCGGGCGCGAGAGGCCGTCATGATCCGCAGGCTGCTCATCCTCGCCGCAAGGGGCTGGCAGCTGGGGCCCTCGCTGATCCTGCCGCCGTCGTGCCGCTACAGCCCGAGCTGCTCAGCCTATGCAATCGAGGCCTTAGAACGCTATGGGGCGCTGGCAGGCGGCTGGATGACCGCCAAGCGCCTTTGCCGATGCCACCCCTGGGGTGGGTCCGGCCATGACCCGGTACCGTGAGGAACGATTCTTGAAAGACCAGCGCAACATGCTCCTCGCGATCGTCCTGTCGGCGGTCGTGCTGTTCGGATGGAGCTTCATCGCCGACCGCTGGTTTCCCACGGCGAGCGAGCCTTCGACCAAGATCGTCGACGGCAAGCAGGTGCCGCTGCCCCAACCGCAGGCCGATCCCGCGGCGGACGCGCCCACGGCGATCCGCGACCGGCGGCTGGTCCTCGCGGAAAGCCCGCGGGTGCGGATCGAAACGCCGACGCTGCAGGGATCGATCAACCTCACCGGCGCGCGCATCGACGACCTCGTGCTGACCCGCCACCGCGAGAGCCTGTCGCGCAACTCGCCGCCGATCCGCCTGCTCTCGCCGCTCGGCGCCCGCGACGCCTATTTCGCGAGCTTCGGCTGGACCGGCGAAGGCATGGCGCTCCCCGGCCCCGCCACCGTCTGGCAGGCGAGCGGGACCCGCCTGGCGCCAGGCAGCCCGGTCACTCTGAGCTGGGACAATGGCGGCGGGCAGCGCTTCGAAATCCGGCTGGCCGTCGATCCCAAATACATGTTCACCGCCGAGCAGGCGGTGATAAACCGCGGCACCGGCGCGGTCGCCGCGCGCCCCTACGCGCTGGTCAGCCGCGCGAGCGCCTCCGCCGACCCCGACAGCTGGACGATGCATGTCGGGCCGGTCGGGGTGTTCAACGGACGTGCCAATTACGACGTCGGCTTCGACGACCTCGTCGAGGAGGGCGACCAGCGCTTCACCAGCACCGGCGGCTGGCTCGGCTTCAGCGACAAATACTGGCTGACCGCGCTCGTCCCCGACCAGCAAAAGGCGGTCGAGGCTTCCTTCCGTCGCGGCACCAACGGCAGCTTCCAGGCCGATTTCGCCGCACCCGTGGCGATCATCGCGCCCGGCAAGGCCGCCGCGACGCGCTCGCGCTTCTTCGCCGGCGCCAAGGAAGTGGCGCTGCTCGACGATTATGAGGACGAGCTCGGCATCCGCCAGTTCGACAAGGCCATCGACTGGGGCTGGTTCTACTGGTTCATGAAGCCGATCTTCTACCTGCTGAACTGGCTGTTCGCCGCGATCGGCAATTTCGGCCTGGCGATCATCGTCCTGACGATCATCATGCGCGCGCTGATGTTCCCGATCGCGCAGCGCCAGTTCAAGTCGATGGCGGCGATGCGCGTCGTGCAGCCGAAGATGAAGGCGCTGCAGGAACGCCACAAGGACGACAAGCCGCGGCTCCAGCAGGAAATGCTGAAGCTGTACCAGGAGGAGAAGGTCAATCCGCTCGCCGGCTGCCTTCCGATAGTGCTGCAGATCCCGATCTGGTATGCGCTCTACAAGGTGCTGATGCTGGCGGTCGAGATGCGGCACCAGCCGTTCGTCGGCTGGATCAAGGACCTTTCGGCCCCCGACCCGATGACGCCCGTCAACCTGTTCGGCTTCCTCCCCTTCACGCCGCCGAGCTTCCTGGTGATCGGCATCCTGCCGATCGTGGTGGGCATCACCATGTACCTGCAGTTCAAGCTGAACCCGCAGCCGATGGACCCGGTGCAGCAGCAGGTGTTCAGCATCATGCCGTGGGTGCTGACGGTCGTGATGGCGCCCTTCGCGGCCGGCCTCCAGCTCTACTGGGCGGTCTCCAACCTCCTCACCATCGCCCAGCAGAAATGGCTCTACAGCCGCTATCCCGGGCTGAAAGCCACCCCCGAGGCGACATGAGCGAGCATACCGCCGAATTGGACGACCTTGCCCGGAAGCTCTTTTCCGGCCCGGTGGCGTTCCTGAAATCCGCGCCCAGCCTCGACTTCCTCCCCGCGGCCGAAGTCGAGGAGGTCGCCATCGCCGGCCGCTCCAACGTGGGCAAATCTTCGCTGCTGAACGCGCTCACCAACCGCAAGGACCTCGCGCGGACGTCCAACACGCCGGGCCGGACGCAGGAGCTGAATTTCTTCGACGTCGGCGCGCCGCTTCGTTTCCGGCTGGTCGACATGCCGGGCTACGGCTTCGCCAAGGCGCCCAAGGACGTCGCGCGCAAGTGGCGCTACCTGGTCAACGACTATCTGCGCGGCCGCCAGGTGCTGAAGCGGGCGCTGGTGCTGGTCGACAGCCGGCACGGGCTCAAGGACATCGACCGCGAGATCCTGACGATGCTGGACGAGGCCGCCGTCAGCTACCACCTCGTGCTCACCAAGGCCGACAAGATCAAGGCGAGCGAACTCAAGGAAGTCGAGGCGCGGACGGCCGCCGAGGCGCTGAAGCGGCCCGCCGCGCACCCCGAGACGATCACGACCTCGAGCGAAACCGGCCTTGGGATCGATCGGTTGCGGCGGGCGGTGATCGAAGCGGCGATCAAGCCGCCGCCGGCAAGCTGAACTTGTTTCAGCAGCCATTTTCGAGCATCGCCGCGGGCGTACAAATGGACTTCGAAACAAGTCCGGAGTGATCCGAGGAGGCCGCTTGCTCAAGCTCATCATCGGCAACAAGGCCTATTCCTCGTGGTCGCTGCGCGGCTGGCTGGCGGTGAAGCAGTCGGGGCTGCCGTTCGAAGAGATCACCGTGCCCATGTTCGACGAGGAATGGGACAAGCGGACCCAGGGCGACGAGTTCGCGCCCTCGGGCGGCAAGGTGCCGATCCTGTGGGACGACAGCATCTTCGTCTGGGACAGCCTCGCGATCGTCGAATGGCTCGCCGACAAGACCAGTCGCGATCGCTACTGGCCCAAGGACGATGCGGCGCGCGGCATGGCGCGGTCGATGGCGGCCGAGATGCATTCGAGCTACGCCAACCTGCGCCGCGAGCTCGGCATGAACGTCAGGAAGCAGTTCCCGCCGCGCGAGCTTCCCGACCCCGTCCACGCCGAGATCATCCGGATCCTCCAGCTCTGGGCCGAGGCGCGCGCTCGCCACGGTAGCGGCGGGCCCTATCTGTTCGGCAATTTCGGGGCGGTCGACATCATGTTCGCCCCCATCGTCACCCGCTTCGTCACTTACTCGGTGCCGGTGCCGCGCTTCGCCGCGACCTATATGGAGGCGATCCTGGGCCACCCCTGGATGCGCGAATGGATCGAGGCGGCGCAGGAGGAGCCCTGGGTGATCGAGCAGTACGAGCAGGCGGCTCAGTAAGGCGAACCGTCCTTGTGCGTGAAGGCGCCGGCCGCGGCATCGAGGCGCAGGTCGATGTCGGGATAGTGGCAGTCGGTGGCCGAGGGCCTGCCCACGGCGACGAACACGCAATCCGCGGCGCCGCGGTTGACGAGATGATGGCCGTTGGGGACGCCCTTCAGAAAGACGGCGATGTCCCCTGCCCTCATCTCCGTCTCGCCCTCGTCCTCGACCAGCACCGCCGTTCCGGAAAGCATCACCACCAGCTCGTCCTCGCCTTCGTGCCAGTGGCGCTGGCTCGAGATCCCGCCCGGCTTCAGAACGACGTGGCTGACGCCGAAATCGGCAAGGCCGGCGGCGGGGGCGAGGCGGCGGTAGAGCCGGCCCGTCATCTGTGCGGCATAGGGCATCGGATAGCCGGTGCGGCTGGTCTGTTCGATCCGGTCGAGGTCGAGCTTGGGCATGGTCCGATCGTCCTGAGTAGCCGTTGGGCGTGTCGAGACCGCGTATCGCCGGGCGCCGGCGGATCCTGCCGATACGGGGCTTCGATCTCGCGCATACCCTAGTCAGGATGAGCGGTTTGAGACAGCGGGGAGTTCGTCTAGGCGGGGCCGATGACCGCCGCAATCGACCCCGCCGACCTTGCCGCCCGCCTCATCGCCTGCCCCAGCGTCACGCCCGCGAGCGGGGCGGTGTTCGACGTGCTGGAGGAAGCGCTGCGGCCGATCGGCTTCGAGGTCCACCGCTTCACCCGCGGCGAAGCGCCGGACGGGCCCGTGGAGAACCTGTTCGCGTCGCGCGGGTGGGGCGGACCGCATTTCGGCTTCGCCGGTCACCTCGACGTGGTGCCGCCGGGACCCGGCTGGACCGGCGATCCGTTCGTTCCGGAAGTGCGCGGCGGGCTGCTCCATGGGCGCGGGGCGGTCGACATGAAGGGCGGGATCGCCGCCTTCGTCGCGGCCTGCGCGGACGTGGCGGAGCATCCGGGCACGCTCAGCCTGATCATCACCGGGGACGAGGAAGGGCCCGCGACCCACGGCACGCCGGCGATCATGGAATGGATGGCCGAGCGCGGCATCCGGCCCGACATGATCCTGATCGGCGAGCCGACATCGGAGGCGCGGCTGGGCGACGTGGTCAAGATCGGCCGGCGCGGATCGGTCAACATGTGGATCGAGATACCGGGCGTGCAGGGGCACGTCGCCTACCCGCACCGCGCCGACAATCCGATCACCAAGCTGGGGCGCGTGCTGACCGCGCTCGACGCGCTGGCGCTCGACGAGGGCAACGAATGGTTCCAGCCGTCCAACCTCGAGGTCACCGACGTGGAGACGGCGAATCCCGCCGGCAACGTCATCCCCGGCAGCGCCCGGGCGCGGCTCAACATCCGCTTCAACAACCTGCAGCGGGGGTCGGAGCTGGTCGAGCGGGTGCGGCGGTCGGTCGCGGCGGCGGCGCCGGGGGCGACCGTGGAAGCCAGGATCTCGGGCGAGGCGTTCCTGACTCCGGCGGGAGCGCTGTTCGACATGGTGACCGACGCGATCCGCGCCGAGACCGGCGTCGAGCCGATGCTCTCGACGGGCGGGGGAACCTCCGACGGGCGGTTCCTGATCAAGCTGTGCCCGGTGGTCGACTTCGGCCTTCCCAACGCGACGATGCACAAGCTCGACGAGGCGGCGGCGGTGGACGATCTGCGGGCGCTGCAGCGGATCTACGCGCGGATCATCCGGCGCGCGCTGGGCTGAGGCTCAGGCGATCTTGGGGAGGCGCTGGTGGGCGGCGCGGGACTTGACCCAGCGCACGAACTCGCCCTCCGGCATGGCGTCGGCGAAGGCGCGGCCCTGGATGGTGTCGCAGCCGAGCGTGCGCAGGATCGCGAACTGCTCCTTGCGCTCGACTCCGGCGGCGACGACCTCGCAGCCGAGGCCGTGGATGAGGTGGATCACCGCCGAGACGATGGTGCGCGTGCCGAGTGAGGTGTCGACGTCGCGGATCAGGCTGCGGTCGAGCTTGATGCGGTCGATCGGCATGTCCTTGAGCCGCCCCAGGTTCGAATAGCCCGAGCCGAACTTGTCGATCGCGATCGACACGCCCAGGCCGCGCAGCGCGGTCAGCTCGGCGAGCACGGCTTCGCTGCAGCGCATCGCCATCGTCTCGCTGAGCTCGAGCTCGAGCAGCCAGGCGGGAGAGCCGGCGTCGCCGATCGCGGCGCGCAGGCGGGTGAAGAAATCGACCCGGTCGATCTGGCGCGAGCTGACGTTGAAGGCGAGCCGCTGCGTGAGGCCGGCGGAATGCCAGCGCGAGAGCGTCGTTGCGACCGCCTCGACCACCCAGTCGCCGATCTCGACGATCAGGCTGCTGTCCTCGGCGATGCTCAGGAAGCTGTCGGGCAGGCGCACGCCGTCATCGGGGTGGTTCCAGCGCAGCAGCGCCTCGCCGACCACGACGGTGCCGTTGCGGGCGCTGACCTGCGGCTGGACGGCGAGGTAGAATTCGCCGCGCTGGAGACCCTGGCGCACCGCTTTCTCGGTCAGCAGCTTGTGCTCGAACGCAGCCGCGAGCCGCGGCTCGTACAGGCAGCATTGGGAACGGCCGCTCGCCTTGGCGTGGTACATGGCGATGTCCGCCGCCTTCATCAGGCTGGTGAGGTCGTTGCCGTGGCGCGGGCAGACGGCGACTCCGATCGACGCGCCCATGTCGATGCGCTGGCTGGCGATCTCGTAGGGCTGGCTGAGCGCCGTCAAGGCGCAGCGCGCGATCCGTTCCGCGTCCGCCTCGTCCTCGATCCAGGGGAAGAGCAAGGTGAACTCGTCGCCGGCAAGGCGGGCAAGCAGCGGCTGCAGCATCTCGCCCGGAACCGCTTCGGCCTTGACGACCGTGCGCAGTCGATCGGCGACCATGGTCAGGACGTGGTCGCCCTGGGCGTGGCCGAGATTGTCGTTCACTTCCTTGAACCCGTCGAGGTCGATGAACAGCAGCGCCAGTTTCTCGTCGGACTTGCGGGCGCGCAGCATCCGCTCGGCCTCGCGCTTGAAGTGGAGGCGGTTGGGCAGCGCGGTGACGGGATCGTACATCGCCATCGCCTGGACGTTGTCGATGTTGGAGCGGACCTGCTCGAACAGGCCGTCGACCGCGGCGGCGAGGTCCGGCATCTCCTCGCGGACCGCGGCCGGCGCCGGCGAGCTCAGGTCGCCGGATTTCACGGCCAGCAGCCGATCGATCAGCGCCTTGGTCGCCCGGGCCTGGCCGCTGTTGGGCTTTTCATAAGCGAGCCACACGATCGTCAGCGCGAACAGGCCGATCGTCACCGACGCCATGATCTGCTGGCTGAGATCTTGGAGGATCAGGAAAGCGACGAGCGTGAAGATGAAGGAGGCTATGCCCGCGCACAGCGACATCAGGAAATTGCTCAGTCTCTCCAGGAAATTCCACATGGCCGTGCCGACAGTCCCCCAAGTGCATGCGGCGCGGCGATCCAGTCCCCAGACCCGCGCCTGGATTTAACCTTAACGGCAGGCTCTTAAATTTCTGTTGTGCCGGGGCGTCTGCGCCGAAGGACGATGTAAAGCGCCCCTGCCCCGCCGTGGCGCGGGTGGGCGCCGCGCACCGCGGCGATGCTGCCCGCGTGGCGCGAGGCGGCGAGCCAGTCGCCGACGGCCGCCCGGATTCGGCCACGCTCGACGGGGTGGTGGCGCTCGCCGCTCGGCGGCTTGCCGGTGATCAGCAGCAGCAGCCGTGCGCCGCTCGCTTGCGCCTGCTCGAGCCGGCTGTCGAGCAGGGCGTAGGCCGAGCCCAGCGTGTGGCCGTGGAGATCGACGGTGAAATCGGGCGAGACGAGACCGCGCGACAGGCGCCGGTCCCAGGTGCCGTCGAGCGTCTCGCCCGGCCTGGGCCTGGGCGGCACCGGCGGCGGCGCGGCGCTCCTTCGCGGCGGCTTGGCGGGAGCGGCAACCGGCCGCGCCGGAGCGGCGGGCGGCGGCGGCGGGTCATGATCGGGAACGCTGGCGTGGAGCGGACGCACGGTGGCGATCACCTTGGCCCAGAGCGCCCGCTCCTCAGCTCCCAGGCGGCGGCTGGTCACTGGCGGTCGCAGCGAGCCGAGCGAGGCTGCCTTTGGGGAGCAGGATCCAGGCCTTGCCCTTGGCCGACATGCCGCCGGCGGTTACCGCCGCCCGATCGCCCGCGCCCCAGAAGGTGTCGAAGCGGTTGGCGCCCTTGATCGCGCCGCCGGTATCCTGCGCGATCCAGAGGCCGTTCGCCTCCGGCCGATCGACCGAAAGCAGGACAGGCGCGCCGAGCGGCACGAACCTGGGATCGGCGGCGACGGTGATCTCGGGCGTCACCGGCTGGTTGAGCGCACCGAGCGGGCCGGGCCCGGTCAGCTCGTTGAAGAAGATGTAGCTCTTGTTCTCGTTCATGATCGCGCGGCCCTGCACCGGATTGGCGCGCAGCCAGGCGACGATGCCCTGCATGCTGGCCGGGTGGTCGCCGAGCAGGTTGCGGTCCTTGAGCAGCTTGCCGATGCCGACATATTCGCGGCCGTTCTGGCCCCCATAGCCGATCCGCATCACGCCGCCGTCCGGGAGCAGCAGCCGCCCGGAACCCTGGATCTGGAGGAAGAAGAACTCGATCTCGTCCGCCGCCCAGCCGATCTCCAGGCCGCGCCCGGCGAGCGCTCCGGCGACGATTTCCGAGCGTTCGAAATAGGGGACAAGCACCCCGTTCACCATCCGCCCGCGCCGCGGCTGCCCGGTCGCGGCGGCGGTTGCGGCGTCGATCTCGATGAGGTCGTCCGGCTTGCGGTAGACCGGCACGTCGTAGCCCGGCAGGCGGGTGCGCGACCCCTTGATCTGCGGCTCGAAATAGCCGGTGATGAAGCTGCTGCCGTCGCCGACCTCGGCCGGCTCGAAATAGGTCTGGAAGAACGAAGCGGCGATCGCGTCGGGCCAGGCCGGCGCGGCGTCGCAGGCGGTCCACCAGTCGCCGGGGCGGGTGAGGCCGGAGGCATCCTCGCGCCGCATCAGCGACGGGCAGCTGATCCGGAAGGCGGCGAGCGCGGCCGCGGCCTTGGCCTCGGTCATGCCCGGCATGTCGAGCGGCGCCGGCCGGACGCCGGCGGCGAGCGCGTTTTCGGGCGGCTTGGGCTCGACGATCGCCGGCGGCGGTGGCGGCGGTTCGGCGGGCGGGGTCAAGCGCGGCACGCAGCTGCTCAGCACCATGAGCCCGGCGAACAGCAGGGTGGCGCGCGCCGAATGCTCGCCGAAATCATCCGACGGCCCGGTTAAAAAAAAGGCGCCTCGACGGCGCACCAGCCCGCGAGCGGGAGACCGCGCCGCCCGTCGCTTCGGCGTTTTCCAAGTCGAACGAGAGTGCCCCACGCGAGCGAGTGTAACTCAAAGACCCAGTGCTGTGAATCCCCCTATTCCGCCGGCCGCACGCGCCGGCCCGCAGATGTTGGATGATCGACGATCGCCGGTCGCGGCCCAGCGATTAGCCGATACGATCGAGGGATAGCGGGCCCGAACCCGGGGCCGTCAACAGAACGCCCCAAAAAAAAGTCCCGATTCAAGAGCCAATGGCCATTACCAAGCTGGAACTGAGGCCGGATTGGCACTACAGGATGATTGGGGAATCTATTCCCGGTGCTGGGGGGGGATAATGCGCCGTTACAATCCATTGCTGCTGCTCGTCGCGCTTTCGATGCTCGTCATGGGCGGACCGGCGCAGGCCGTGACCTACGTCTACGGTGAGGCGGTGTTCGACTTCACGACCGGCACCAACGTCGGGATCGAGGACGGCAACGCCCGGATCTTCAAGGGGACATCTTCGGTATACGGAGACTTCTTCGTCCGCGCGACCGGCTGGAGCCTGGAAACGACTCCCACGGGGGTGTTCGTCCGCAATTCGAAGCTGGTGGTTTATTCCGGCGGCCTCGGGATCATTTCCGGCGACGACCAGGGCGGCACCTCCAACCAGCACACGATCGACAACAGCAAGCGCAAGGATTTCGTGCTGTTCCAGTTCGATAGCCGAGTCAAACTGTTGCACGCCACGTTCAACACCTACAGCGTGCTGGGCGCCACGAAGGACAGCGACGCGACGCTGAGATATGGCGACACCGACATACCGTGGAATGCGTCCCTCCCCCTCGACGACCAGCCCAAATCGGTGCTGGATGCCATGTTCGCGGGAGAGTTCACGTCCTACGGACCTTCGGGCAGCAACTCCCGGGACATCAACGAGGACGGTCATTGGGGCGACCTCTGGCTGATCGGGGCGGACTTCAACAACACCAGCACCAAGGTGATCGACGGCTTCAAGATCACCAACCTCGGCGTCGTACCCGAGCCGGCCACCTGGACCATGCTCATCGTCGGCTTCGGCCTCATGGGCGCCGCGTTGCGGCGCTCGCGAGCGCTGACGACCACTGCCGCCTAGGCCTTCATATCTGACAATGCCGGGGCGAGGCGGCCGCGACGCGCGGCCCCGCGCGCCGTGGCTCGACGGTGGATCAGGCGGCTTCGTCGGTCTCGACGAGGAGCCAGTTGGGGTCTTCGCTGCCCAAGGTGCGGCGGAAGCTCCAGACGTCATGGGTGCCGACCGCGTCGCTCAGCGAGCCGGCGATCACCTCGCCGGCCTCGTTGCGGGTGACGGCCGCGATGTCGGCGTCGAAGCGGACGTCGATGGTCGCGGCGCGGCCCTCAAGCCGGGCCTCCTCGATCACGGCGCGCTCGATCGCGACGAGGCGGTTGTCGAGGCGGTTGCCGGCAGCCTCGCGCTCGGCGATCGCTTCCTCGAACGAGGCCAGCACTTCGCCGCCGACGAGGTGCCTGAGCTCGTCGCGGTCGCCGCGCCAGAAGGCCTCGAGGATCATCCGGTAGGCCGCCTGGGCGCCTTCGAGGAAGCGGGCGACGTCGAAGCTGCTGTCGGCAGCGACGATGGCGCGGATCCCGCTGGCCGCGCCGTCTTCGTAGACAAGGCCGCTGCTTTCGTTGCGTTCCGGAGCCACGTCGGTGACGGCCGGCGTCGCTTCGAGCCCGGCACCGGTCTCGGGCCGAGTAACGGGCTGCTGCTCATGCCCCGTGCGACGGCCCAGCACGGCGTAAAGCCGCAGGCCCACGAAAAGGGCCACCATCGCCAGCAGGACAATCTCTACCATCACGCACGTAACTCCGCCTATTCTATCACACCTACATAGGCCTACGCGGGTGGATATTCAAATGGCTTGGGCCACAATCCGCCGCCCGGCGCTGTTGCGCGGGCGTGCCGCGCCTGCTACCCGCGCGCTCCTATCCAAGCGGCTGTGCGAGGCGCTTGTTCCGGACAATTTCGAAGGGTGCATGAATGGCCAGCCAACCGGGCGCTTCCGACGCCGACGACCAAGCCATCAACGGCAGCGACAACAGCCCGCAGATCGGCCTGATCTCGCAATATGTGAAGGACCTGTCGTTCGAGAATCCGAACGCGCCGCAAGTCTATCAGTGGCAGGGCCAGCCGCAGATCGACGTCCAGTTCAACATCGGCGCGCAGATGCTCGGCGAGGACGTGCACGAGGTCGCCCTCAAGATCGACATCACCGCCCGCGCCGAGCAGCGCACCGCCTTCGCGGTCGAGCTCGTCTATGCGGGGCTGTTCGGGATGCGCAACGTGCCGCATGAGCAGCTCCAGCCCTTCCTGCTCGCCGAGGCGCCGCGGCTGCTCTTCCCGTTCGCCCGCCGGGTCGTCGCCGATGCCGTCCAGGACGGCGGCTTCCCGCCGCTGATGCTCGACCCGATCGACTTCGCCCAGCTCTACATGCAGCGCGCGGCCCAGGCCGAGGCCGGCGGCGCGGGCGCCCAGACTCCGCAAGTGACCGGCCAGGCATAACCGCCGCGCCGGGGGCATCGCCATGAACCTGATCAAGGCGACCGGCACGATCGGCGGCCTGACGATGGTGAGCCGGGTGCTCGGCTTCGGTCGCGAGATGATCTTCTCGCGCGTGATGGGCGCGGGCATGGCGGCCGACGCCTTCCTGCTGGCGTTCCTGATCCCGAACCTGTTCCGCCGCCTGTTCGGCGAGGGCGCGTTCAGCCAGGGCTTCGTGCCGCTGTTCAGCCAGCGCCTCCACGGCGAAGGGGGAATGGAGGAGGCGCAGCGCTTCGCCGACGAGGTGTTCGCGATGTTCCTGCCGATCCTGGTGGGAATCACGCTGGTGTTCATGATCGCCATGCCGGGCTTCGTGTGGCTGCTCGCCTCCGGCTGGCGCGACGATCCCGAGAAATTCGCGCTCGCCATCGAGCTGTCGCGGATCACCTTTCCCTATCTGATCTTCATCAGCCTGGTGTCGCTGTTCTCGGGCGTGCTCAATTCGCTGAGCCGATTCACCGCCGCGGCGTTCGCGCCCTCTTTGCTCAACATCGCGCTGATCGGCGCGCTGCTGATCGCGCCGCAGGGCGGGCCGGAGACGGCGCAGGCGATGGCGGTCGGGGTCGTCGCCGGCGGGGTGCTCCAGCTGCTGCTGTGCTGGGTCAGCGTCCGCCGCGCCGGCGTGAAGGTGAGCCTGCTGCGGCCGCGGATGACTCCGCGGGTCAAGGAGCTGCTGATCCTGATCCTGCCGGCCACGCTCGGCGGCGGCCTCTATTATATCAGCCAGCTCTTCTACGCCTATTTCGCGACCAGCCTGCCCGAAGGCTCGCTCGTCTATCTCGGCTTCGCGGATCGCCTGAACCAGCTGCCGCTGGCGATCATCGGCTCGGCGCTGGGCACGGCGATCCTGCCCGCGATCAGCCGCTCCGTCGGCGCGGGCGACACGGCCGGCGCCGCCAACGTCCAGGCGCAGGCGTTCGAGCTGTCGATGCTGCTGACCCTGCCGGCCGCCGTCGCGCTGGCGGTCACTGCCGATCCCATCGTCTCGGCGCTGTTCCAGGGCGGCAAGTTCACCGCCGAAGACGCCGACACGACGGCCCTGGTGCTGTCGATCATCGTCGCCGGGCTGCCGGCCTATGTGCTGATCAAGGTGCTGACCCCCGGCTTCTACGCCCGCAAGGACATGAAGACGCCGGTCTATATCGCGGTGGCGATGCTGGCGATCGGCATCGTCCTCAACTTCATCCTGATCCCGGTGATGGGGATCGCCGCCCTCGCCTTCACGACCGCGCTGACCGCGTGGCTGAACGCGCTCACCCTCTACGGCCTGCTGAGCGCCCGCGGGCATTTCCGGATCGAGGGCTGGCTGTGGAGCCGGCTCGTCCGCCAACTGTTCGCCGCCGCGGCGATGGCGGCCGCCTTGTACCTGGTGCGCGAGCAGCTCGACGGCTTCTTCGCGGCTTCCGCCGGGCGGCGGCTGGTGGGCGTTGCGGCGTTGGTCTGCGTCGGCGGCGCGGTCTATTTCGCGCTCGCCTGGATCACCGGCGGAATGAACCGCGACGACGTTATGATCCTGCTGCGCAAGAAGAAGGTGGCGCCGGCGCAAGGGACCGGCGAATGAGGATCGTCTCGGGAATCCAGCCGACCGGCAACCTCCACCTCGGCAACTATCTGGGCGCGATCAGGCGCTGGGTGCGGATGCAGGACGAGGCGGAATGCCTGATCTTCCTCGCCGACCTCCATGCCATCACCGTGTACATCGATCCGGACGAGCTCGCCGGCAACGTCCGCGAGATGGCGGCGGCGCTGATCGCGTGCGGCATCGACCAGGGCCGCGCCACGCTGTTCAACCACGCGCGCGTGCCGGCGCATCCCGAGCTCGCCTGGATCCTCAACTGCACGGCCCGGATCGGCTGGCTCAACCGGATGACGCAGTTCAAGGAGAAATCGGGCAAGAACCGCGAGGGCGCGAGCGTCGGCCTGTTCGACTATCCGGTGCTGCAGGCGGCCGACGTGCTGCTCTACCAGGCGACGCATGTCCCGGTCGGCGAGGACCAGAAGCAGCATGTCGAGCTGATGCGCGACATCGCCGCCAAGTTCAACGCCGACTACAGGGTCGAGCTGTTCACCCTGCCCGAGCCGCTGATCGGCGAGACCGCGGCGCGGATCATGAGCCTGCGCGACGGCAGCGCGAAGATGTCGAAATCGGACCCGTCCGACATGAGCCGGATCAACCTGACCGACGATGCCGACACGATCGCGCAGAAGATCCGCAAGGCCAAGACCGACGCGGCGCCGCTGCCGGGCGAGCTGGCGGCGCTGGCGGAGCGGCCCGAGGCGAAGAACCTGGTGCTGATCTACGCCGCGCTTGCCGACGAGACGCCGGAGGCGGTGCTGGGCCGGTTCGCGGGCCAGGGCTTCGGCGCGTTCAAGCCGGCGCTGGCCGACCTGCTGGTCGAGACGTTCCGCCCGATCAAGGCCCGGCTCGACGAGCTTCGGGAGCATCCGGGCGAGCTCGACCGAATCCTCGAACAGGGGGCGGAGCGGGCGGCCACGATGGCCAAGCCGACCCTGGACGGCGCTTATCGGGCGGTGGGCCTGAGGCGCTCGGCCTGAGGCGCTCGGCCTGAGCCGCTCGTTCGTCGCGCTTCAGCAACCGTTCAGCGACTTGGCACTAGGGGCGGGCTTCTTTATACCTGCCGATTCAATGTCTTCGAAAGCATCCGCCATGCACATCCGCAAGAAGCTCCTGACGCTCGCCGCTCCCGCGGCGCTGCTTGCGCTCAGCGCCTGCGCGACCGGCCTTCCGACCCAGGTGTCGCGCTTCCAGGCCCTGCCGGCGCCGGCGGGCCAGACGTTCGTCATCCAGCCGGCCGATCCGCGCGACCAGGGCGGGCTCGAATTCGCCCGCTATGCCGACCTCGTCGCCCGCAACCTGGCCGCGGAAGGCTATGCTCCCGCCGCCTCGCCGCAGGCCGCGACCTTCGTGGTGACGCTCGACTACGGCGTCGACGACGGCCAGACCAAGATCGTCTCCCGCCCGGGCTTCAGCCGCTGGGGCTGGGGCGGCTACAGCGGCTTCGGCTACCGGCCTTATTACTCGCGCTTCGGCTATTTCGGCTATCGCCACCACCCCTTCTACTACGGCTGGAACGACCCCTTCTGGTTCGACGACTATGGCGGGATCGACAGCTACACCGTCTATACGAGCTACCTCGACCTGGACATCAAGCGCACCGCCGACGGCCAGTCGCTGTTCGAGGGCACCGCCAAGGCCCGCTCGCGGACCGACAATCTGCAGGCGCTGGTGCCGAACCTGGTCGAGGCGATGTTCACCGGCTTCCCCGGCAATTCGGGCGAGACGGTGCGGATCACGGTGCCGCCGCCCGCGCGTAACCGCTAGCCCGCCGACTGTATCAAAAAAGGAGGGATGGGCGACCGTCCCTCCTTTTTTATGGCCTCGCCGCCAACGAAGTTTCAATCTTCCAGCACTATCGGCGGGATCGCGCAGCGGGCGCGGTTCACTTCAGGCTGGGCAAGGATGCGAACGCAGGTCTGCATCACCATCGACACCGAGTTCAGCATCGGCGGCGCCTTCGCCGATCCGGCAGGACGGCGCCCGGTCGGCGAGGAGAACGTCACCTGCCCCGCCGGCGGCCGCGAGAACGGGCTCGGATTCCTGATCGACACCTTCGCCGGCCACGGCATCCGCGCCACCTTCTTCACCGAGGCGCTGCAATCGGCCTATTTCGGCGATGCGCCGATGGGCCGGATGGTCGAGCGCCTGCTGACCGCGGGCCAGGACGTGCAGCTCCATATCCACCCCTGCTGGCTCACCTTCCGGGACCCGCAATGGGCGCAGAAGCTCGATCCCCGGCGCAGCCCCGACGACCGCTGCGACGGCCGCGGCGAGGCCGAGATGCAGGACATGATCGAGGCGGGGCTGGCGGCGCTGCAACGCATCGGCGCGCGCCGGCCGATCGCCATGCGCACCGGCAATCTGCGGGCCGACAGGACGGTGTACCGGGCGATGAAGGCGTGCGGCCTCCCCGTCGCCTCGAACATCGGCCGGGCGCTGTGGCGCCCCACCGACGAGGCATTGCGTCTCGCCGGCGGGCGGCGCCGCATCGAGGGCGTGCTCGAAGTGCCCGTGCTCACCTACACCCAGCTTGGCTGGGGCTCGCGGCGGCTGGAGCGGCTGCTCACCACCACCGCCACCTCCTGGGGCGAGACCGAAGGCCTGCTCCGGCAGGCGCGGCGGGCGGGCGTACCGACGGTCGTGCTGCTCACCCACCCGTTCGAGTTCATCAAGGGCGACCGGCTCGATCCCGCCCGGTGCAAGCCGAACCGGATCAACCAACGCCGGCTGGAACGGATGTGCGAATTCATCGCCTCGCACCCGGACGAGTTCGAGGCGGTGAGCTTCGCCGACGCGGCGCCGGGCTGGCTCGCCGCGGCCGACGTGCCCGAGCCCGCGCTGAGGGCGCCGCTGCTGCCGGTGCTGGCGCGGATGGCCGAAAACAAGGCCAACGACGTCGTCTGGGCGCTCTGACATGGCTTCGCGCGCAGCGCTCGCCGGCGCCCTCTACCGCCGCGCCACCACCGGCCCCGCCTTCATCCAGGCGCGCTACGGCACCGCGCGCGGCCTGATCCGGCTGCTGCTCGCTCGGCTCGACCAGCTGCGCGGCCGGTACCGGCGCTTCGAAGCGGTCGACTGGCGCCGGGTCGAGCGGCTGGTGTTCGTCTGCACCGGCAACATCTGTCGCAGCCCCTATGCCGAGCGCCGCGCCGCCGGCAGCGGCTTCCCCGCCGCGTCGGCCGCGCTGAGGGGCGGCAGCGGCCAGGCCGCCGACGCGGGCGCGCAGGCCGCCGCGATCGAGGCGGGCCTCAGCCTTCAAAGCCACTCCTCGCTCAGCGTCGAGGACGCCGGGATAAAAGCCGGAGACCTGCTGGTCGCGATGGAGCCGTGGCAGGCCTGGCGGCTCGCCGAGATGTTCGCCGAGGCGCCGGAAGTGCAGGTAACCCTGCTCGGCCTCTGGTCGAGTCCGCGCCGCCCCCATCTGCACGATCCTTTCAGCCTCTCGCCGGAATATTTCCGCACCTGTTTCAAGGCGATCGACAGCGGCGTCGCGAACTTGCTGGCAAGGGTGCGGAAATGACGCTGCCGCCCGTGATCGTGCTCGGAGTCGACACGCCGATCGGCCTGGCGGTCGTGCGCGAGCTCGGCGACCATGGCGTCGAGGTGCACGGCATCGGCCGCAACCGCCGCGGACTGGGGCTTTATTCGCGGCGGCTCCACAAGGGCTACCTGCGCCCGGACGATCCGGCGCGCCTGCTGGAGCAGATCGACGGCATCGCCCGCCGCAGCGGAGCGCCGTTCCTGATGACGGTGTCGATGAACGACGCGATCGCGGTCCGCGAGGCGGCCGATGCGGGGCGGCTGCCCCGCGTGAAGCCGCTGCTGCCCGCGCTCGAGAAGCTTGCACTGGTCAACGACAAGGCCGCCGTCTGCCGGATGGCGGAGCGACTCGGCATCCGCGTCCCCACCACCTGGGAGCCGGACGCCGCGATCCTCGAGGGCGAGCTGCCCGACGATCTCGGCTTCCCCTGCATCCTCAAATGGCGCGATCCCGAGCTGGTGGCGCCGGCGCTCGAGCGGCTCGGCCTGCCGATGCTGAAGAGCGAGTTCGTCTACACGGCGCGCGAACTGCGCGCCGCGCTCGCCCGCTATGCCCCGGCGGGGCGGTTCCCGATGATCCAGACCTACTGCGCGGGCGGCGGGCTGGGCCACATGTTCCTGATGAAGGACGGCGAGGCGCTGCTGCGCTTCCAGCACCGGCGGCTCCACGAATGGCCGCCCGAGGGCGGCACGTCGACCTTGTGCGAGAGCGTCGGCCTCGACGAGAACGGAGCGCTGCTCGCCCAGTCGGAGGCGCTGCTGCGCGAGATCGGCTGGGACGGCCCGGCGATGGTCGAGTACCGGCACGACGATCGGAGCGGCCGATCGTGGCTGATGGAGATCAACGGGCGCTTCTGGGGCAGCCTGCCGCTCGCCTATCACTCGGGCGCGCCGTTCGCGCTCGGCACCTATTATGCGCTCGGGCTGGATCGGCCGCTGCCGCCGCAACCGCCTTACAAGGCAGGCCGGCAGTGCCGTTACATGGTGCCCGAGGCGAAGCGGCTGGCGGCGGTCGCAGTGCGGCGGCGGCCGATCCCCGACCGCAGCCTCAGCTTCTCGCGCAGCCGCGAGGCTGCCGCGTTCCTCACCGGCTTCGTCCGGCCCGGCATGCGCTATTATGTCTTCAAGCTGCGCGACCCGCTGCCGTTCCTGACCGACTCGGCGTTCATCGTCGGGCGGGCCGTCGGCGCCCTGTTCAGGCGGCTCGCGCCCGGGCGCGCGGAAGGCGCGGCGATGCCGGTCCGCAAGGGGCTTTCCTGAAAAGGACGAGCGTGAAGAGGGGAGCGCCGGGGAGCCGGTCCCCTACCCCCTCCGCCTTCCCTGAGCCTTAGTTTTCCAGCTGCCGGGTCAGCAGGCGGATGTCCGCGTCGAGCTCCGCGTCCTGCGCGCGGAGCTTCTCGATCTGCCTGACGGCATGGATCACGGTGGTATGATCGCGCCCGCCGAAGCGGCGGCCGATCTCGGGCAGCGAACGCGGCGTCAGCTGCTTGGACAGGTACATCGCAACCTGGCGCGGGCGGGCGACCTCGCGCGCCCGGCGCGCCGAAGTCATCTCCGCCTTGCGGATCCGGTAATGGTCGGAAACGCGGCCCTGGATCTCGTCGATCGAGATCCGGCGCTGATTGGCGCGCAGGAGATTGGCGAGCACCTCGTTGCAGAATTCGAGGTCGATCGCTCGGCCGCTCATCATCGCATAGGCGGCGATCCGGTTGAGCGCGCCTTCGAGCTCACGGACGTTCGAGCTGATCCTCTTGGCGAGGAACATCATCACGTCCTGCGGCATCTTGACGTCGGGGAGCGTCTCCAGCTTCTTGATGATGATGTTGAGCCGCAGCTCCAGATCGGCCTGGTTGATGTCGGCGACCAGGCCCCAGCTCAGGCGGGACAGGATCCTGGGCTCGATTCCGTCCAGGTCCTGAGGGGCGCGGTCGGAGCTGATCACCAGCCGCCGGCCGGCGGAGATGATCTCGTTCATCGTGTGGAAGAATTCTTCCTGGGTCGATTCCTTGCCGGCGATGAACTGGACGTCGTCGATCATGAGCAGGTCGGCCGAGCGCAGCTGCTGCTTGAACTGGATCGTCTCGTTGGCGCGCAGCGCGGCGACGAACTCGACCATGAACTTCTCGGCCGACATGTAGATGATCTTGGCGCGCGGCCGCAGGCGGTGGAATTCGTGGCCTATGGCGTGGAGCAAGTGGGTCTTGCCGCGCCCGGTGCCGCCGTGGAGGAAGAGCGGGTTGAAGACGACCTTGTCGGCCGTGGCGAGGGTGCGGGCGGCGTTGAAGGCGACTTCGTTGGCCTTGCCGATTACGAAATTCTCGAACCGGTAGCGCGGCTCGAGCGCGACCGCGTAAAGGTCGCCGCCTTTCTGGTCGCGGATCGGCTCCTGCGAATCGGGCGGGCCGGGGATCTCGACGATCGCGGCGGTGCGCGGCGCCGCGGCGCCAGTGCCGATGACGACGTGGCGGACCGACGGCACCATCGAACGCCAGGCGAGCGCCAGGCGATCGGCGAAGTGGGTCTGCACCCAATCGGCCATGAACTGGGAGGGAAGCTCGAGCCGGAGCGTCCCCGCATCAGGATCGAAACTGCCGAGGGTAATCGGCCGAAGCCAGCCGTCAAACGTGCGGGCACCGCAATCGCGGCGAAGGTTCGTTCGGATCTGGTCCCACGCTGCCGCCACGGGATCGACTGCCGCTGCGGGATCGACTGCGGGCTCAATCACAGTCAAAGCTTCGCTTCCGGCCGGCGCTTGTACCACGCGCGTACCCCCTTACTCGCCGCTCGTGCGGCTGTTTAATGCAAACGCTCCCTGCCCGCGCAAACACTCCCCGCATGTTTGCCGGTGCCGAACCTCGTTCTGCTGTGTTGTCCCTTTGGAGATTCGTCCGCCGGGAAGCTGTTTCTAGGGAGCGGATCGCCACCCGATCAAGCGCGAAAAGCGCAATCTAGCTCAAATAAAGACGTTGACACGCAAATGCGCCGTTTGTGCAGAAAACGGCCATAAACTGTGGAAAAGACCCGCCAATTCCACGTCACGATTTTGTGGCATCCAAGCGAATCGCGGGAAAAGCTCACAAAAAGTTAATGCCGTCCGAAACGGCATAAAAAAACCCGCCGGGGCGAACCGACGGGCTTTTGAGGATGAGCCGAAAAGCTGGGGTCAGCCGAGCGCGGCGACCCGCTTGGTCAGGCGCGATATCTTTCGCGCGGCGGTGTTCTTGTGGACGACTCCCTTGGCGACTCCACGGGCAAGCTCTGGCTGCACCTTCTTCATTGCCGCCAGCGCCTGATCCTTGTCGCCGCTCGCGAGCGCCGATTCGAGCTGCTTGATAAAGGTCCGGATGCGGCTGACGCGGGCCCCGTTGATGACCGCGCGGCGGTCGTTGCGCCGGATTCGTTTTTTTGCTTGCGGCGTGTTCGCCATCTTCGTGCCTCGTGACGATGAAATGAAAAGGGCGCGGCAACCGCCGCACCCGCTCAGGCGCGCTCTCTACGCACGAAGCGGCAGCGGGTCAACCTAGCGCTGGCAGCGGGGGCAGTGGAAGGTCGATCGGCCGCCTTCGGCACGCCGCCGGATCGCGGCGCCGCATTCGCACGCCTCCCCTTCCCTGCCGTAAACCCGCCATTGGCTGGAGAAATAACCGAGCTCGCCGCTCGGCCGGGCATAATCGCGAAGGCTGGAGCCGCCCGCCTCGATCGCCGACAGCAGCACGGCCCTGATCGCCGCCACCAGCCCTGCCAGCCGCTCGCGCGCGATCCGGCCGCCGGCCCGGCCGGGCGCGATCCTGGCCGCATGGAGCGCCTCGCAGACATAGATGTTGCCGAGGCCCGCGACGATCCGCTGGTCGAGCAGAAGCGCCTTGATCGGCGCGGTGCGGCCTTGGAGCGCCGCCTGCAGGTAATCGGCCGAGAAGGCTTCCTCGAGCGGCTCCGGACCCATCCTGGTGAACGGCGCATGATCGGGGAGTTCCTCGGTCCGCACCAGATCCAGCGAGCCGAAGCGGCGCGGATCGTTGAGCGCAAGTCGCCGCGACTCGTCGGTCACCAGGAGGAAGTGGTCGTGCGGGCCGAGCGCCGCCGGATCGATTCGCCACTTGCCCGACATGCCGAGGTGGAAGACCAGGGTGTCGCCGCGGTCCGTGGCGATCAGTCCGTATTTCGCGCGCCGACCGAGCTGCGTCACCACGGCGCCCGTCAGGCGCTGGCGAAGGTCGGGCGGAAAGGGGCGCCTGAGGTCCTCGCGCCGCGCTTCGACGAAGACCAGCCGCCGCCCCGCGAGCACCGGAACAAGTCCGCGCACCGTGGTTTCGACCTCGGGGAGCTCAGGCATCTTCGAACGTGCACATCTTGCCTTTCCCCTGCTAGAGGCGGCGGCGATGGACAAGGTCCCATTCGGCTATGAGGAGGTCGCTCCGGACGAGAAGACGCGGCGCGTGGGCGGCGTCTTCTCCAATGTTGCGCGCCGCTACGACCTGATGAACGACCTCATGTCGGGCGGCCTGCACCGGCTTTGGAAGGCGCAGTTCCTGCGGCGGGTGAAGCCCCGGCGCGGCGAGGCGATCCTCGACATGGCGGGCGGCACCGGCGACATCGCCTTCGGCCTCGCGCCCTCCGGCGCGCAGGTGACGGTGGCCGACATCAACCCCGAAATGCTGGCCGTGGGAGTCGGGCGCGCCCGCCGCCGCGGCATCGACGGGCTGGTCTGGGCGGAGGAGAATGCCGAGGCGCTCACTTTCGCCGACCAGACCTTCGACGCCTATACGATCGCGTTCGGAATCAGGAACGTCACCGACGTCGCCGCCGCGCTGGCCGAGGCGCACCGGGTGCTGAGGATCGGCGGCCGCTTCTTCTGCCTTGAATTCTCGACCGCCACCTGGCCCGGATTCGCGACGCTCTACGACCGCTACAGCCACCAGATCGTGCCGCGCATCGGCCGGGCGGTGGCGCGCGACGAGGAGGCGTATCGCTACCTGGTCGAATCGATCCGCCGTTTCCCCGACATGGCGACCTTCAAGGCGATGATCGAAGCGGCTGGGTTCGCCCGAGTCTCGGTCGAGCCGATCCTGGGCGGCGTCGTGGCGATCCACAGCGGCTGGAAGATTTGACCCAGCCGGCGGTCCATATCTGGCGGCTCCTGAAATGGGGCCGGGTGCTGGCGCGGCACGGGGCGCTGCGCGGCATCGAGCGCGACCCCAACACGCCGCCGCCGGTCCGCCGACTGGCGCGGATCGCCCGCCTGGGAGCCCGCATCCCGCGCGTGCCGACCTATGCCGACGCCTTCCAGGAGATCGGCCCGGCCGCCATCAAGTTCGGCCAGGCGCTGGCGACCCGGCCGGATCTGGTCGGCCCCGAAGCCGCCCGCAATCTGCAGCTCCTCCAGGACCGGCTCCCGCCGGCGCCGTTCGAGCAGGTCAAGGCATCGATCGAGCAGGCGCTGGAGGGGCCGCTGGAGCGCTTCTTCAGCGAATTCGATCCCGAGCCGGTCGGCGCCGCCTCGATCGCGCAGGTCCATCGCGCCGTCACCACCGACGGCCGGCAAGTCGCGGTCAAGGTGCTGCGCCCCAATATCGAGGAGGATTTCGCCCGAGCGCTGGACACTTATGAGTGGGCGGCGGCGCAGGTCGAGGCGATGAGCAGCGAGGCGGCGCGGCTGCGGCCCCGGCTGGTCATCGCCACTTTCCGCCAATGGACGCTGCGCGAGCTCGACCTGCGCCGCGAGGCCGCCTCGGCCTCCGAGCTGCGCGAGGGCATGGTGGCCGAGAGCGGCTTCTTCGTCCCGCAGATCGACTGGAGCCGAAGCGCCCGGCGGGTGATGACGCTCGAGTGGATCGACGGCATCAAGCTCACCGACCGGCAGGCGCTGATCGACGCCGGCCACGACCTCAAGGCGCTCGCGGCGACGCTGGTCCGGGCGTTCCTCCGCCAGGCGGTGGTCGACGGCTTCTTCCATGCCGACCTCCACCAGGGCAATCTGTTCGCGCTGCCCGACGGCCGCCTCGCGGCGATCGACTTCGGCATCATGGGCCGGGTGGACCGGCAGGCGCGGCTGTGGCTGGCCGAGATCCTCTACGGCCTCATCACCGGCAACTACCGCCGCGTCGCCGAAATCCATTTCGAGGCGCAATACGTCCCCGCCCACCACAATGTGGAGGAGTTCGCGACAGCCTTGCGCGCCGTCGGCGAGCCGATCCGGGGGCTGCCGGTCAAGGACATTTCGATCGGCCAGATGCTCGACGGCCTCTTCACCATCACCCGCGACTTCGACATGCCGACGCAGCCGCACCTCCTCCTTCTCCAGAAGACGATGGTGATGGAGGAAGGGGTGGCGACCGATCTCGATCCCGACATCAACATGTGGGAGACGAGCGAGCCTTTCCTGCGCGAATGGCTGCGCAGCGAGCTCGGACCGGAGGCGCGGGTGGCGGACGAGCTGGTCCGCAACTGGCGCACCTTGCGAAAGCTCCCGGAGCTCATCCGGCGGATCGACTATTACTACCCGCCCCCCGGCGCCGCCCCGCCCTCGCCGCCCCTTCCCGACGTGGTCGTGGTCCAGCCCCACCGCTACGGCCGCTACCTGCTGACGGCGATCGTTTCGGCGGCGGCTGGCGCCGGAGCCATGCTCCTCCTAGGTTAGACGAGTGAGCGGCAAGCGCATTCTTCTGATCGTCGGCGGCGGGATCGCGGCGTACAAAGCGTGCGAGCTGGTGCGGCTGATGCGCAAGGCCGGCATGACGGTACGCTGCGTGCTGACCGAGGGCGGCAGCCATTTCGTCACCCCGATGACGCTTGCGGCGCTCAGCGAGAACAAGGTCTATACGAGCCTGTGGGACCTCAAGGACGAGGTCGAGATGGGGCATATCCAGCTCTCGCGCGAGGCCGACCTGGTGGTGGTCGCGCCCGCCACCGCCGACCTGATGGCGAAGATGGCCGCGGGCATCGCCGACGACCTTGCCACCACCTTGCTGCTCGCCACCGACAAGCCGGTGCTCGCCGCCCCGGCGATGAACGTGCGCATGTGGCAGCACGCGGCAACCGTGCGCAACGTCGCGCGGCTGCGGGCGGACGGGGTGACGGTGCTCGAGCCCGACGAAGGCGAGATGGCGTGCGGCGAATACGGCCCGGGGCGGCTGCCGGAGCCGGAGGCGATCCTGGCGGCGATCCAGCGCTTCCTCGAAGCGAGCAAGGGCCCTTCCCGCTCGCTCGGCGCGGGCGAAGGCAAGCTTTCAGGCAAGCACGTCATCGTCACCGCCGGCCCCACCCATGAGCCGATCGATCCGGTGCGGGTGATCGCCAACCGGTCTTCGGGCAAGCAGGGCTTCGCGATCGCCGAGGCGCTGGCGGGGCTGGGGGCGCGGGTGACGCTGATCGCGGGACCGGTGAGCCTCGCCACGCCTGCGGGGGTGGAGCGGGTGGACGTCGAGACGGCGCTGGAAATGCGGAGCGCGGTCCAGGCGGCGCTGCCGGCGGACGCGGCGGTGCTGGTCGCGGCGGTCGCCGACTGGCGGGTCGAGGCGGCGCCGTTCAAGCTCAAGAAGGCGGATGGGCCGCCGGCGCTCGCCTGGACGTCCAATCCGGACATCCTCGCCGAGCTCGCGGCGGGGCCCGACAAGCCGGCGCTGCTGGTCGGCTTTGCTGCCGAGACCGGCGACGTGCAATCCGTTGCGGAAACGAAACGAGCAAGAAAAGGCTGCGACTGGATTGTAGCCAACGACGTGTCCGGCGACGTGATGGGCGGGGACGAGAACCACGTCCACCTGATCACCGGCAGCGGTACGGAGAGCTGGGAGCGGCTGCCGAAGCGCGAGGTGGCGCGCCGGCTCGCGGAAAGGATCGCCGCCGCACTCTAGGGGGAAGCGATGACGAGGACCGACCTGCTCCTGCTGACTCCGCTGGCGCGGCTCGGCGACCTGGGGCTGCTGCTGCTGCGGCTCGTGACCGGCGCCTTCCTCATCTACCAGAGCCACGACAACGTGTTCAGCGCCGCGCGCATGGACGAGTTCGTCAAATTCATGGGTCAGTTCAACTTCGTCTCGCCCGAGTTGATGGCGCCGCTGTCGGTCTACTGGCAGTTCGCGGCCGGGATAGGCTTCGTGCTTGGACTGCTGACGCGGTGGCTGGGGCTGATCACGGCGCTGAACTTCGCCGTGGCCGTGTGGATGGTGCACTGGGCGCAGGATTTCCCCGGCTGGTGGCCGGCGCTGATCCTGGTGTTCCTGGGTTTGCTGTTCGGCACGATCGGCGCCGGGCGCTATTCGCTCGACGCTCTGATCGGACGCCGGTCGCAAAGCCGTCGACATGGAAATTCAAGGTGATAGAGTGAAGTTCCCTCACCCAGGGAGGTGACACATGAAGCGTCTTCTAGCATTGGCTCTTCTGGTCGGCGCGGCGGCGGCTCCCGCCGCGACGGTCGAGACCGCCACCGGCGACTGGAGCAACCTGCCGCTGCTCAAGCATCGCGGCTTCGAAGGCATCAGCTCGCGCGCGGTGGCGCGGATCCACGAGGTGGTCGCCACCGGCGAATGCACCCTGCCGGGCCAGACCAAGCGCAAGCTCGATCTGACGGTGCCGTTCGCCGTGCATTTCCAGCCCGACGGAACGCTCGACCGGGTGATCATGCCCAAGATGAACTGCGCGCCGGTCGAGGCGATCATGGGCCGGGTGCTGCTCGACCTGGTGGAGTCGGGCGAATACCGGCCGACCGGCGAGAACCAGGAAGGCTGGTACCGCAGCGAGATCAGCTTCAGCTCGTCGACCTGACGGGATTTGCAAGGCTCGGGCGCGGGCGCTAGTCGGCGGACTGCGCCCATCCGCCGGAGCCCCGATGATCGAGATCGAAGTGAAGCGCCTGCCGAACGGCGACGGCCTTCCCCTCCCCAGCTACGCCACCGGCGGCGCCGCCGGACTGGATGTCGTCGCCGCCGAGAGCCTGACGCTGGCCCCGGGGGGGCGGCACGCGGTCGCGACCGGCTTCGCGATCGCCATTCCCGAGGGTTACGAAGTGCAGGTTCGGCCGCGCTCCGGCCTCGCGCTCAAGCACGGCATCACCTGCCTCAACACGCCCGGCACGATCGACAGCGACTATCGGGGCGAAGTGAAGGTGATCCTCGCCAATCTCGGCGCCGAGCCGTTCGAGATCGTGCGCGGCGAGCGCATCGCCCAGCTCGTCCCGGCGGCGGTGCTTCGGGCCCGGTTCGACGAGGTCCCCGAGCTGGCGGAGACGCCGCGCGGTGCCGGGGGATTCGGATCCACCGGCCGTTGAGCCTCGGCGACGCCCAGCTCGAGCGCTATGCCCGCCACATCATCCTCAAGGAGATCGGCGGCGAAGGACAGCGCAAGCTGCTGGAGGCGCAAGTGGTGGTGGTCGGCGCAGGCGGGATTGGATCGCCGGCGATCCAGTATCTGGCGGCGGCGGGTGTCGGGCTGCTGACGATCATCGACGACGACCGGGTCGAGCTCTCCAACCTGCAGCGGCAGACGCTCTATGGCACCGATGACGTGGGCCAGCCGAAGGCCCGGCTGGCGAAGCGCAAGGTGGCGGCGCTGAACCCGGACGTGGCGGTGGATTTCTCGCCCGCGCGGATCGATGCCGCCAACGCCCCGGGCCTGATCGAGGGCGCGGACGCGGTGCTCGACGGCAGCGACAATTTCGCCACCCGGCTGGCGGTTGCGGACGCGGCGCTGGCGCTGAAGGTGCCGCTCGTCTCGGCCGCGGTCGGCGAGTTCGAGGGCCAGCTGGGCGTGTACCGCGGCTGGGAGCCGGACAAGCCCTGCTACCGCTGCCTGGTCGGCAGCGATCCGGACCAGCCGGAGCGGAGCTGCGCGGATCAGGGCGTGCTCGGCGCGATGGCCGGGCTGATGGGGAGCCTGGCGGCGATGGAGACGATCCGGGCGATCACCGGCTTCGGCGAGGACAGCGCCGGCAAGCTGCTGTGCGTCGACGCCCTCACCCTCCGCTTCCGGACCGTGATGCTGCCCAAGGACCCGGGCTGCCCGTCATGCGGGGGGTGACGATCGTGGTGGCGGGCGCCGATCCGGCGCGGCTTCACGCGGCGCTGTCGCTGGCGGCCGCGCACGCCGCGCTGGAGCGGCCGGCGCGCCTCTTCCTTCAGGCCGAGGCCGTGACCCTGCTGCGCACGCCCGTCCAGGCCCCGGACGACCCCCGCTACAGCCAGGCCGGCCTGCCGACGCTCGGGCAGCTGCTCGGCGAGGCGGCCGCGCTCGGGGTCGAGGTCGTCGCCTGCCAGAGCGGCCTCGCGCTGGCCGGCATGTCCGCCGCCGACCTGCCGGCGGGTATCGAAACGGGCGGGCTCGTCGAGATGCTTGCCCGCAATGGCGACGACCAGCTCTTGATGGCCTGAACGACCGCCCTAGGGCGCGGTGAGGGATTGCAGGAGCGGCCCCAGCGCCTGAACGCCCTGCGGCTGCGTGAAGAAGCCGAGGCCGAGGCCGAGCAGCACGCCCAGGGCGATCACCTTCCAGCCGAGCAGCCTTGCGAGGAGCGAAGGCCCGCGGGCCGCCCCCGGGCGGAGGATCAGCTCCTCGCCGGGAAGTCGCAGGATGCGCTCCTTCTCGGCGGCGAATTCGGGCTCGCTGAGGACGCCGCGATCGCGCAGGGCGGCGAGGCGCTCGAGCGAAACCAGGCGATCGTGCATCAGATGGTATTCAAGCGTCTTGGGCTCGGGAACGTCGACACCCGCCGCCGCTTCCTCGTCCGCGCGCTTGAAACCCCGGCTGATATGCATCGCTCACCTCGCGCCCCCGGCTAGCGCGGACATGGTTAACAATGCGTCAGCGCCCGGCGAGCAGCGCCTGAAGCTGGAGCAGGCTCGGCACCGCGAGCAGCAGCGCCACGGCAAGATCGAAGGCGCGGACCGGCCGAAGGCGGCTGCCGCGGCGGCGGTGGGTGAGGAGGTCGAGCAGCGTGATCCAGAGGATCGACAGGCCGCACAACGCCGCCAGGCAGAGCATCAGCAGGAAAGGCGCGAGCACCGCGTCCTGGTAGAGCGCGTAGAGCGGCCACAGCAGCACCGCCGCCAGGCCGGCGCTGATGCCGACGCCGGTCGCGCGGCCGATCGTCCAGCCGCTCAGCACCACAGCCTCAACGGCTCGTGAACCAATTTGATCTACACCGCCGCGCACCAGGAGCCGCCGGTCGAAGCACGATGCTGTTCACCCCTATTCGCCGACCAGGCGCAAGCTTTTCGCCGTTGGATGCGGGCGCCGGCGGGCTGCTTCGGCTGCTGCTGATCGCCGCGGCCATCTTCGGAGCGGTGCGGATCGACATCGGGGCGGTCTACATAGCCCGCGCCGAAGGGTCCAGCTTCGCCACCGACTTCAAGGTGTTCTGGACGGCGGGGCGGGTGCCGGACAGGGTCGTCTACGATGCCCAGCATCTCACCGCCGCCCAAGAGCCGCTGACCGGCAAGGTCGGGGTGCGCCCCTTCGTCAGCCCGCCGTCGCTGCTCGCGCTGCTGAAGCCGCTGGGCGCGATCCCGTTCTGGCCGTCCTTCGCGCTATGGACGCTGGCATCGCTCGGGCTGCTGATCGCCGCCGGCCGGCGGCTGGGGGGCACCGCCCTGCTTTTCCTGCTGATCGCGCCGGCGCTGCACTTCGGGATCACGACGGGGCAAGTGACGACGATGGTGTGCGCGGCGCTGCTGGCGGGAATGAGCCTGCTGCCGAGCCGACCGATCGCCGCCGGGCTCCTCTTCGCCGCGGCCGCGCTGCTGAAGCCGCAGACGATGGTGCTGCTGCCGCTCGCGCTCGCGGCGGGCGGGCATTGGCGGGCGCTGATCGCGGCGGCGCTCGCGGGCGCCGCGGTCGGGCTCGCCTGCCTGCTCTTGCAGGGACCGGCACTGTGGAGCGCCTGGCTGACCGCGATGGCCCAATTCCCCGAGCTCATCCGCGAGCATCATTATCTGGAGCGGGGCATCTCGCCCGCCTCGCTGGCCGCCAAGCTCGGCCTGACCGGGGCCGCGGCGGCCCTGCTCAAGATCGCAGCCGGCGCACTCGGCATCGCCGCCTGCTGGCAGACGTTCCGGCGCAGCGCCGATCCGGCGCTTCGCAGCGGCGCGCTGGTCTGCGGCTATCTGCTCTGCACGCCCTATGCGATGATCTACGAGGCGCTGGCGCTCGCGCCGGCGGCGGCGGCGATGCTGGCCGCCCGCGACACCGCGCCGGCGAACCGGCTCGCGGCGCTGTTCGCGATCTGCCTGCCGGTCCCGGCGGTGATCATGATCTTCGCCGCCGCGCTGCTTCACTCGGCGGGCCGCGCCCCCAAGGCAGCCTGAGCTCAGCTCTTCTTGCGCGGGGCCGCCTTCTTCTTCGGCGCCGCCTTGGCCTTGGGCGCGGCTTTCCTCGCCTTGCCCTTCTTGGCCGGCGGACCCTTGGCGGCGCGCTCGTCGATCAGCTGGGCGGCCTCTTCCAGCGTCAGGGCTTCGGGCGCGACGCTCTTGGGCAAGGTGGCGTTGGTGGTGCCGTCGGTGACATAGGCGCCGTAGCGGCCTTCCATCAGCTTGAGCTCGAGCTCGGTGCGGGGATGCGCGCCCAGTATCTTGAGCGGTTCGCGAGCGCCGCGGCCCTTGCCCTTGTTGTTGGCCGCGTCCGCAAGCTTGGCGACGGCGGCGTTCATGCCGGTCTCGAACACCTCGGCGGTCGAGCCGAGCTTGGCGTATTTGCCGTCGTGGGCGAGATAGGGGCCGTAGCGGCCGATCGCGGCGGTGATCGGCTTGCCGGTTTCCGGATGCGCGCCGACCGTGCGCGGCAGCGAGAGCAGCTTGACCGCCAGCTCGAGGTCGAGGTCGCCCATGTCCTTCGGGATCGAGGCGCGCTTGGCCTCCTTGCCCTCGCCCATCTCGACATAGGGGCCGAAGCGCCCCGTCTTGCGGGAGATGTCCTGTCCCGTCTCCGGATGCTGGCCGAGCACCTCGGGACCCGTATCGGCCGCGCCGTCCTCGGCTCCGCCCTGGGCGAAGCGGCGGGTGAACTTGCACTCGGGGTAGTTCGAGCAGGCGACGAAGGCGCCGAAGCGGCCGCCGCGAAGCGCCAGTCGGCCCTCGCCGCAGGCGGGGCAGAGCCGCGCGTCGCTGCCGTCGGCCTTGTCGGGGAACAGGTACGGCGCGAGGAACTCGTTCAGCGCCGCTGTGATCTCCGACGGCTGCTGTTCCATCACCTCGGCGGTCTTGGGCTTGAAGTCCTTCCAGAAGGCTTCGAGCACCCGCTGCCACTGCTCGCGGCCGCCGGAGATCTCGTCGAGGCTGTCCTCCAGCCCGGCGGTGAAATCGTAGGACACGTAGCGCTCGAAGAAGCGCTCCAGGAAGGCGGTCAGAAGCCGCCCGCTCTCCTCGGGGAAGAAGCGGTTCTTGTCGATCCGGACATAGTCGCGGTCCTTCAGCGTCTGCAGGATCGAGGCATAGGTCGAGGGTCGGCCGATGCCGAGCTCCTCCATCTTCTTGACCAGGCTGGCTTCGGAGTAACGCGGCGGCGGCTGGGTGAAATGCTGTTCGGAATGGACCGATTTCTTGTGCGGCGCATCGCCCTGGCTCATCCTCGGAAGCCGGCGGCTCTCCTCGTCCTCGGGCTCGTCGCGGCCTTCCTCGTAGAGCGCGAGGAAGCCGGGGAAGAGCACCACCTGGCCGGTCGCGCGAAGCATCGTCTGGCCGGTGCCGTCGCTCAGATCGACGCTGGTCCGCTCCAGCCGAGCCGACGCCATCTGGCTGGCGAGCGCGCGCTTCCAGATGAGGTCGTAGAGCCGGCCGTGATCGCCCGACCCGGCGCGGTCGCGGGAGAAATCGGTGGGGCGGATCGCCTCGTGCGCTTCCTGCGCGTTCTTGGCCTTGGTCGTGTAGACCCGCGGCTTATCGGGCACATAGCCGGCATCGTAGCGCGCCGCGACCGCCCGGCGGGCGCCCGAGATCGCCTCCGGCGCCATATCGACGCCATCGGTGCGCATGTAGGTGATCGAGCCGTCTTCGTAGAGCGCCTGGGCGACGCGCATCGTGTGGCTGGCCGAGAAGCCGAGCTTGCGCGCCGCCTCCTGCTGAAGCGTCGAGGTGGTGAAGGGCGCCGGCGGGTTGCGCAGCTGCGGCCTGGTCTCGACCGAGTCGACGGTGAACTTGCCGGCCTCGACCGCGGCCTTGGCGGCCGTCGCCGTGCCTTCGTCGCCGATGCTGAGCCGGTCGACCTTCTCGCCCCTGAAGCGCGACAGGCGGGCGAGGAACTCGGTGCCGTCCGCCTCCATGGTGGCGGTGACGCTCCAATATTCCTGGGGCTTGAAGATCTCGATCTCGCGCTCGCGGTCGACGATCAGCCTGAGCGAGACCGACTGCACGCGGCCCGCCGACTTGGCGCCGGGAAGCTTGCGCCACAGCACCGGGGAGAGCGTGAAGCCGACCAGATAATCGAGCGCCCGGCGGGCGCGGTAGGCGTCGATCAGATCCTCGTCGAGCGCGCGCGGATTCTTCATCGCCTCGGTCACGGCGGACTTGGTGATGGCGTTGAAGGTCACCCGCTCGACATGGGCCGGCAGCGCCCGGCGCTTCTGAAGCACTTCCTGGACGTGCCAGCTGATCGCCTCGCCCTCGCGGTCGGGGTCGGTGGCGAGGATCAGCGAATCCGATTTCTTCGCCTCGTCGATGATCGCCTTCAGCTGCTTTGCCTTGTCGGCATAGGCCTCCCATTCCATCGCGAAGCCGTTGTCGGGATCGACCGACCCGTCCTTGGGCGGCAGATCGCGGACGTGGCCGTAGGAGGCGAGCACGCGGTAGCCGCTGCCCAGATACTTCTCGATTGTTTTCGCCTTTGCAGGCGATTCGACGACGACCAGTTTCATGATGTTGGAAATGCCCTCACGTGTACGCGCATAGGGTGGTTACCCGTCCGCCAGCCCGTCAAGCGGCGAAAACGGACCCGGAAGGCCGCCGCCGACACGAGTTACGCGGGAGCGCCCGGGGAGCTTAAGATCAATTGGCGAACATTCATCCGCCGCGGGCCACGCCCGGACGAAAACAGCGTGAGACAGCCGCCGAACCGGCCCAACCTGGCGGCGCAACATTGGAGGTCCGATCGTGAAACGCGAAACACAATATCTGCTGCGCCGCGCCAGCGAGGAGGCACGCCAGGCCATCGCCTCGGACAAACCGGAAGCAGCCGAGGTGCACGAGGCGCTATCGGTGCGCTATTCGGCCAAGGCCCTGATGGAGCTCGTGCGGGAAGACGACGAAGCGCCGCCGCTGGAGGATCCCGGGCCTCCCGACCGCGCCGCTTGATCTCAAAACGTTCGGGAGCGGCAATCATGGCGGCTCAAGCCGCGAGGCCCACCCGGCTTCCCGCGTGCCGCTCAAGCCTGCCCGCAAGCTCCAGCTCGAGCAGCACCGTCTGGACCAAAGCGGGCGGCAGGCCGGACTGGCGCACGATCTCGTCGACCGATACCGGCGTGGGGCTGAGCAGATCGAGGACCCTGCTCCTCGCCGCTTCGTCCGCATCGGCGGGAGCGGCCGGGGCCGTGTAGTCGAGCCGGCGCTGGGCGAGCGGGCGGAGGTGGAACGGGCGGATCGCCTCAAGCACGTCGTCGGCATTCTGGACGAGCGTGGCGCCTTCGCGGATCAGCTGGTTGCAGCCCTGGGCGCGCGGATCGAGCGGCGAGCCGGGCACCGCCATCACTTCGCGGCCGAACTCGGTGGCGTAGCGGGCGGTGATCAGCGAGCCGGACCGGGGCGCCGCCTCGACCACCACTGTGCCGTGGGCGAGGCCGGCGATGATGCGGTTGCGGTAGGGGAAGTGGCGCGCGCGCGGCTCCACGCCCGGCGGCTGCTCGGCGACGAGCAGGCCGCGCTCGGCGATCGCGCGCTGCCGCGCCTCGTTCTCCGGCGGGTAGAAGGCGTCGATGCCGCCGGCGACGACGGCGATGGTGCCGCTGTCCAGCGCGCCGTCATGCGCCGCGGCATCGATGCCGCGGGCGAGGCCGGACACGACCACCGCGCCGGCCGCGCCCATATTCTGGGCGAGCTGACGGGCGAAGCGGCAGGCCGCGGCGGAGGCGTTGCGCGCGCCGACCATGGCGATCGCCGGCTTCTCAAGCATCGACAGATGCCCCTGGACGATCAGCGCGGGCGGCGCCGTCTCAAGCTCGGCGAGCAGCGGCGGATAGAGGCCCTGGCTCAGGAACAGGTAGCGTGCGCCGATCCGCGCCACGGCCTCGATCTCGCGCTCGACCGCAGCGCGGGGGGTGAGCCTTGGAGCGCGGCCGCCGCCGCGGGCGGCAAGGTCCGGCACCGCGTCGAGCGCGGCCTGGGCGGAGCCGAAGCGGGCGAGCAGCTGGAAATAGGTGACCGGGCCGATATTGTCGGATCGTATCAGCCGCAGGCGAGCGATCTGGTCTTCGCTCGCCGTTCGATCAGACATCTTTCGAGGCGCCCACCCGAGGCTCGATCCCGGCCAGCAGGCGCTCCAGATTGGCTCGATGCTTCCAGAAGACGAGCAGCCCGACGCCGAGGTAGAGCAGGGCCAGATCGAACCTTCCGAGCAACGCCGCCGCCGCCGGCGCCAGCAACGCCGCCGCCATGCCGGCGACCGACGAATAGCGGGTGACCAGCAGCGCGCCGATCCACACGGCCGCATAAGCGAGCCCCGACGGCCAGTGGAGCGCGGCCATGATTCCGAAGAACGTCGCGACCCCCTTGCCGCCCCGGAAGCGCAGCCAGACCGGGTAGAGGTGGCCCAGCAAGGCGGCGAGCGCCGCCAGCGGCGGCAGCTGCTCGCTGCCCGGGAACAAGGCCGCGACGAGCAGCACCGCGGCC
This sequence comes from Allosphingosinicella sp., assembly GCA_036402575.1. Taxonomy (GTDB): domain Bacteria; phylum Pseudomonadota; class Alphaproteobacteria; order Sphingomonadales; family Sphingomonadaceae; genus Allosphingosinicella. The sequence continues at coordinate 71,761 of DASWSP010000050.1, forward strand.
GCGCCCTTCAGCCCGTCGAGAATCAGGGTCAGCGCCGCCAGCCCCTTGCGGCCGGTGCGAAGCACGTTGGTAGCGCCGATATTGCCCGATCCGATCGCGCGCAGATCTCCCGCGCCGGCCAGCCTGGTCAGCAGGATACCAAACGGAATCGAGCCGAGCAGATAACCGAGCAGAATCGCAAGCAACGGCGCGGCCAAATACCCAGCGTTCACCGAATTACCCCCAGAGCCGCCAGCGTAACAAAAAATTAAGCAAGCGCAACAATTTGGGTTAGCCGCCCCGAAAGCAGCGGCTTGCGGCGGCGTGCGTGCCCGCTAAAGCGGCTGCCGATGACGAGGGTGCGGCCGCTGCTGGTGTTCGACTCGGGGGTCGGCGGCCTGTCGGTGCTGCGGCCGATCCGGGCGCTGCTGCCGACCGCGCCGATCGTCTATGCCGCCGACAGCGCCGGCTATCCGTACGGCACCAGGAGCGCGGCCGAGATCGCATCGCGCGTGCCGGCCCTGCTCGGGCGGCTGGCGGAACGGTTCGACCCGGAGCTGATCGTGATCGCCTGCAACACCGCCTCGACGATCGCGCTCGATGCGGTGCGCGCCGCGCTCGACCTTCCGATCGTCGGCACCGTGCCCGCGATCAAGCCCGCCGCCGAACGATCCTTGACTCGGGTGATCGGCGTGCTCGGCACCGAGGCGACCGTGCGCCAGCCCTATGTCGACCGGCTGTCCGAACAGTTCGCGGCCGACTGCACCGTCATCCGCCACGGCTCGGCCGAGCTGGTCGACCTCGCCGAAGCCAAGCTGCGCGGCGAGCCGGTGGAGGCCGACGCGTACCGCCGGATCCTGGCCGGCCTGCTCGGCCAGCCGGACGGCGAGCGCATCGACACCGTGGTGCTGGCCTGTACCCATTTCCCGCTGGTCGAGGCCGAGCTGGCGGCGGCGGCGGCGCCCCGTCCGCTCGCCTTCGTCGACGGCAAGGAAGGGATCGCCCGCCGCACCGCGTGGCTGACGCGCGAGGTGGAATGGCCCGCGCAGGCGCCCGAGAGCCTCGCCGTCTTCACCCGCTGGACGCCCGCCGTGGAAGCGCTGAGGAGCGGGCTCGCGGCTTACGGGCTGCACCGGATCGAGCCGCTTTAGGCCCCGATTGACATCCGGCGCGAGGCCTCCCAATTGCTGCTGCAGGCGCAGTCCAGCGCCGGCGGCTTATTGCGATGTGTTCGCACTAGCCTTCCACGGCGGAAATCCTTTATAAAAGCCGCGATACCGGGGAGCTCAGGTTGGACTATCAGCGGATTTTCGCGCAGGCCATCGACCGGCTGCATGCCGAAGGGCGCTACCGCGTGTTCATCGACATCCTCAGAAACAAGGGCGCGTTTCCGGACGCACGCTGCTTCGCCGGCCATAACGGGCCCAAGCCGATCATCGTCTGGTGCTCGAACGATTATCTGACGATGGGCCAGAACCCCAAGGTCGTCGAAGCGATGGAAGAGGCGCTGCACAATGTCGGCGCCGGATCGGGCGGCACGCGCAACATCGGCGGCAACACCCATTACCATGTCGAGCTGGAGGCGGAGCTGGCCGACCTGCACGGCAAGGAAGCCGCGTTGCTGTTCACGTCGGGCTACATCTCCAACGAGGCGACGCTCTCGACGATCGCCAAGCTGCTGCCCGGCTGCGTGATCTTCTCGGACGAGCTCAACCACGCCTCGATGATCGCGGGCATCCGCAACTCGGGCTGCGAGAAACGCGTGTTCCGCCACAACGACGTGGCCCACCTCGAGGAGCTGCTCGCCGCCACCGATCCCGAAGCGCCCAAGCTGATCGCGTTCGAGAGCGTCTATTCGATGGACGGCGACGTCGCGCCGATCGCCGCGTTCTGCGACCTTGCCGACAAGTACAACGCCCTCACCTATCTCGACGAAGTCCACGCCGTCGGCATGTACGGCCTGCGCGGCGGCGGCATTTCGGAGCGCGACGGGGTCGCCGACCGGCTGACGATCATCGAGGGAACGCTCGGCAAGGCGTTCGGCGTGATGGGCGGCTACATCGCCGCCGAGCGCAACATCGTCGACGTGGTGAGGAGCTACGCGCCCGGGTTCATCTTCACGACCTCGCTCTCGCCAGTGCTGGTCGCGGGCGCGCTGGCGAGCGTCAGGCACCTCAAGGCCTCGTCGGTCGAGCGCGAAGGCCAGCAGGTCCAGGCCGCCAAGCTCAAGCAGATCTTCCGCGCCGCCGACCTGCCGGTGATGCCGTCGACGACGCACATTGTTCCGCTGATGGTGGGCGATCCGGTCAAGGCCAAGCGGATCAGCGACATCCTGCTCGCCGAATACGGGGTCTACGTTCAGCCGATCAATTATCCGACCGTGCCGCGCGGAACCGAGCGGCTTCGCTTCACTCCGGGCCCGGCGCACAGCGTGGAGATGATGGAGGAGCTCGCCAAGGCGCTGGTCGAGATCTGGGACCGGCTGGAGATGCGGCTGGCGGCCTGAGCCGCGCCAATCCGTGGTGGCGCCGATGCGCGCGATCCACTACAGCATGTGCTTCACGGATAATTGGAGATTCCGCGTGGCAGAGCGCATAGCCATCGCTTCCGATCACGCCGCGCTCGAGCTTAAGGCGGCGCTGGCGGCGCATATGCGAGGCCTCGGCCACGACGTGCTCGATCTGGGGCCGGACGGCGTCGATCCGGTCGACTATCCCGATTACGGCTACAAGCTCGCCGAGGCGATCGCCTCGGGCGAAGCGAGCCGCGCAGTGGCGATCTGCGGCTCCGGGATCGGCATCTCGATCGCCGTCAACCGCCATCCGGGCGCCCGCGCCGCGCTCGTTTCCGAGCCGCTGTCGGCGCGGCTCGCGCGCGAGCATAACGACGCCAACGTGATCGCGATGGGCGCGCGCCTGATCGGCCTGGAGATGGCCAAGGCCTGCCTCGACGCCTTCCTGACCACCCCGTTCGGCGGTGAGCGCCACCAGCGCCGAGTCGACAAACTTTCCAATCCCGTCTTCGCGAAGGAAAATGCATGAGCACCCGCCCCGCCAACGACCTCAGCGGAGTCCAGCATAGCGGCTTCTTCAGCGATCGGCTCGAGGCTGCCGATGCGGACGTCGCGGCGGCGCTCCGCGCCGAGCTCGACCGCCAGCAGAACCAGATCGAGCTGATCGCGTCCGAGAACATCGTCAGCCGCGCGGTGCTGGAGGCACAGGGCTCGGTGCTCACCAACAAATATGCCGAAGGCTATCCGGGCCGCCGCTACTATCAGGGCTGCGCGCCTTCGGACGCGGTCGAGACGCTGGCGATCGAGCGCGCCAAGCAGCTGTTCGGCTGCGGCTTCGCCAACGTCCAGCCGCATTCGGGCGCGCAGGCCAACGGCGCGGTGATGCTGGCGCTGACCAAGCCCGGCGACACCATCCTGGGAATGTCGCTCGATGCCGGCGGCCACCTCACCCACGGCGCCCGCCCGGCGATGTCGGGCAAGTGGTTCAACGCCGTCCAATACGGAGTCCGGCCCGACGACCACCGGATCGACTTCGACCAGGTCGAGAGCCTCGCCCGCGAGCACCGCCCGACGCTGATCATCGCCGGCGGATCGGCCTATCCGCGCCACATCGATTTCGCCCGCTTCCGCGCCATCGCCGACGCGGTCGGAGCGGTGTTCCTGGTCGACATGGCGCACTTCGCGGGGCTGGTCGCGGCCGGCGAGCACCCGACCCCGTTCGGCCACGCCCATGTCGTCACCACCACCACCCACAAGACGCTTCGCGGCCCGCGCGGCGGCATGATCCTGACCGACGACGAGGCGATCGCCAAGAAGATCAACTCCGCCGTCTTCCCCGGCCTTCAGGGCGGCCCGCTGATGCACGTCATCGCCGCCAAGGCGGTCGCGTTCGGCGAAGCGCTCCAGCCCGAGTTCAAGAGCTACGCCCGCGCCGTCATCGCCAACGCCAAGGCGCTCGCCGGCCGCCTCAAGGAGCGCGGCGCCGACCTCGTCGCCGGCGGCACCGACACCCACCTCGCACTGGTCGACCTTCGACCGCTCGGGATCACCGGCAAGGATGCCGACGAGGCGCTCGAACGCTCCGCCATCACCTGCAACAAGAACGGCGTTCCGTTCGATCCGCTGCCCCCTTTGAAGACCAGCGGCATCCGGGTCGGATCGCCGGCCGGCACCACCCGCGGCTTCGGGGTCGCCGAGTTCCGCGACATCGCCGACATGATCGCGGACGTCCTGGAAGGAGTCCGGGCCAACGGCGAGGAAGGCGATCCCGCCGTCGAAGCGGCGGTGAAGACGCGCGTGCGCGAGCTTTGCGCGCGCTTTCCAATCTACCCGGAGCAGTAATTGCGCTGCCCCTTCTGCTCGCACGACGCCAGCCAGGTTAAGGACAGCCGGCCGACCGAGGACGGCTCCTCGATCCGCCGGCGCCGTCAGTGCGAGGATTGCGGCGCGCGCTTCACGACCTTCGAACGCATCCAGCTGCGCGAGCTCACCATCCTCAAATCGGGCAGCCGCCGCGAATCCTTCGATCGCGAGAAGCTCGAGCGCTCGGTCGCGATCGCCTGCCGCAAGCGACCCGTCCCGCCGGAGCGGATCGACAAGCTCGTCTCGTCGATCCAGCGCCAGCTCGAGACCAGCGGCGAAAGCGAGATGCCGTCGAGCAGCATCGGCGAGAGGGTGATGGAGGGTCTGAAGGCGCTCGACACCGTCGCCTACATACGCTTCGCCAGCGTCTACAAGGACTTCCGCGAGGCCAGGGATTTCGAGGAATTCGCCGGCACCGTCGGCGAGGCGGCGCGCGAGTGACCATGCCGCCGGCGATCGTGCTGGTCCGCCCGCAGCTCGGCGAGAATATCGGGAAGGCGGCGCGGGCGATGCTCAATTTCGGCATCACCGACCTGCGGCTGGTGAGCCCGCGCGACGGCTGGCCCAACCCCTCTGCCGGGCCGGCCGCGTCGGGCGCCGACATCGTCCTTGAACAAGCGCGCGTGTTCGACAGCGTCGCCGAAGCGGTGGCGGACTGCCCGTTCGTCTACGCGACCACGGTCAGGAAGCGCGGCCTCGTCATCCCGGTGGTGACTCCGGAGCAAGCGGCGCTGGAGATGCGCGGCCGGAATGAAGCGTCCGCGGTGCTGTTCGGAGCGGAGCGGTCGGGGCTCGAGACCGACGAAGTCGCGGTCGCGCAGAAGATCCTGACGGTGCCGATCAATCCGGACTTCCGCTCGCTCAACCTCGCCCAGGCCGTGATCCTCGTCGCCTACGAATGGTCGAAGCGCGGCGACCTTGCGGTGCCCACGGACGGCGAGCCGGCCGAGCCGCGCGCCACCCAGGAGCAGCTCGAAGGGCTGATCGGCCAGCTGGACGAGGCGCTCGTCCAGTCCGGCTACTACCACCCGCCGGACCGGGTGCCGACGACTCGCAACACGATGCGCACGATCCTTTCCAAGGCGGGCTGGTCGAACCGGGAGATCCAGGCGCTGCGGGGGATGGTCCGGGCGCTGGTCAATCCGCGGCAGCGCTAGCGCGTGTCGAACACCGCGAATTCGTGCGCGATCGACCCCTCCATCAGCACCTCGTAGAGTTCGTGGAGCAGAGCCGGCGGGAAATCGTGCTTCTCCGCCTCCGCCCGCACCTTGGCGTGCACATCCTGCTTGCGCGCTTCGTCGCGGACCGCCTCGCGGTCGGGCTTGATGCGGCCGGCCTGCTCGATCCAGCGCATCCTGCGCCCCAGCAGCGCCACGATCTCGCGGTCGAGCGCGTCGATGCCGATCCGCACCTGCGCCATCGTCGTCGCGGATGACGGTTCACGCTCCTTTCCTTCAATCATGGGACCCTCGTCGTTGTTTTGTGACCCTCGTCGCATATTTCCCCGCAATTTCGCCAGAAGGCGTAGTGTTGCTACCTCTCCCTTGTTTTCTAAGTGTTTTATTGATAGTATTTCATTCTATAATACGATTCGCCTGGCGCGTTCGTCGATAATCCATGGAGAGCCCGATGCTTAAGTTCCTGTCGATTGCCGCAAGCCTGACTTTGGCCGCGTCCCCGGCTGTTGCCGCGCCGCAAGAGAACGACAAGGCCGTTTCGGACGCCAACAAGGTGGTTTGCAAGCGCGTCGCCGGAACGGGCTGGCGGCTGAGCTCGACCAAGGTCTGCCGGACCAAGGCGGAGTGGGCGGCGCAGGCGCAGGCGGAGCGCGAGTCGCTGAAAAACGACCGCGACACCATGAGCAACTCGCCCGGCGGCGGCAACTAGGCTTCGCCGCAGCCGCGCCTGAAAAAACAGGTTTTGGGCGATCTCGTGCGAAACCCGCAAGGAACATGGCGACCCTGGCCGCGCCGGCAGCCAGCGGGATCCGGTCCGCCGCCCGGACGGGCCGCGCGGCCCAACCTCTTGATTCACGGAGCGCGTCGGGGTAGGGACGCGCCTTCGCAATTGGCTCCGCACCCCTGGTGAAGCGGCGGCCGCGCCGGACTTGAGGTCCGGCGGTGCGGTTCCAGGGATCTCAGCCCTCCATCCGGACAACGGACGGGAGGGCTGGATCATTTTACGAAACGCGAATTGGAGTATGTCATGACGAAGCGCACCAGCGCCAAGTACAAGCTCGACCGCCGGATGGGCGAGAATGTCTTCGGCCGCCCGAAGAGCCCGGTCAACAAGCGCGAATACGGCCCCGGCCAGCACGGCCAGCGCCGCAAGGGCAAGATGTCCGACTTCGGCATCCAGCTGCGCGCCAAGCAGAAGCTCAAGGGCTATTACGGCGACGTCACCGAAAAGCAGTTCAAGCGCACCTATTCCGACGCCAGCCGGATGAAGGGCGACGCGAGCCAGAACCTGATCGGCCTCCTGGAGCGCCGGCTCGACATGGTCGTCTACCGCGCCAAGTTCGCGCCGACGATCTGGTCCGCGCGCCAGATGGTCAATCACGGCCACATCCGGGTCAACGGCGCCAAGTGCAACATCGCCTCGCGCCGGGTGAACGTCGGCGACGAGATCACCTTGGGCCCGAAGGCGCAGGAGATGGCGCTGGTGATGGAAGCGCAGAGCCTCGCCGAGCGCGACATCCCCGAGTACGTCGTTACCGACGGCACCGCCAAGGTCACCTTCTCGCGCGTTCCGACGCTCGACGAAGTGCCCTATCCGGTTAAGATGGAGCCGAACCTGGTCGTCGAGTTCTACTCGCGCTAATCGAGCAAGCGATCGTCCCCTCCTCGCCAGAGGGGGGGATGATCATTTGAGGTGGGTAGCCAGGAAAGCCGCGGTCCTTTCGAGGATCCGCGCCCGCGCCTCCGAATCCGCCAGGCTGTGCTCCAGCCCGGGGAGCTCGATATATTCCACCTTCTTGCCGGCGGCGCGCAGCTGCCTTTCCATCTTCTGCGAGTGCGAGACCGCGACGTTGAAGTCGCGGGTGCCGTGGACGAGCAGGACGGGCGCGGTAATCCGCTCCGCATTCTGCAGCGGCGAGCCCTCGCGCACGTGCGGCCCTGAACCGATGTACTCGGAGGCGAGCCTGAAGCTGGTGAAGTAGCGATATTGCTCCTTCAGCGTCCCGAGGTCGGTTACCGGCGCGATCGCCACCACCGCCTTGAACAGCCCCGGCTCGGCGACTTCCGATTGCAGCGCCGCATAGCCGCCGTACGACCAGCCGACGATCGCCATCCTGCCGGGATCGGCGATACCCTGGCCCGCGAGCCACCTGGCGCCGGCGGTGACGTCGCCGATCGAAGTCCGCCAGCTCTGGAAGCCGTTTTTCTGAAGCCACTCCTCGCCATAGCCTTCGGACCCGCGATAATTGGGCTGGAGGACGGCGTAACCCTGGCTGGCGAGGAATTGCGACAGCCAGTCGAACCCCCATTCGTCACGCGAACTGGGGCCCCCGTGGGGCAGCACCACCGCCGGCAGGCCGCGCGCATCCTCCTTGCCGGGCGGCAGAGTCAGGTAGGCCGGCACCTGGGTGCCGTCGCCGGCCGGGTAGGAGATTGGCCGCACCGTCGCGAGCGCCGCCTGCTCCAGCGCCGGGCGGACGAGCATGATCTCGTTCAGCGAGCGCCTGGCCTTGTCATAGACGTAATAGCGCCCCGGATCGGAATCGCTGCCCGCAAAGACGAGCAGCTTGCTTCCGTCCGCGCTGGCGCCGCCGAACTGGACCAGCGGCAGCTTCGGGATCGCCTTGGAGAGCGCCGCCGACAGCGCCTTGAACTCGGGGTCGAAATAGATCGTCCGCCGCTTGTCTTCGGCGAAGGTGACGCCGATCACGCGCTGGCCCCGGCCGATCCGGACGACGTCGTCCACGTCGACCTTGTCGTTGGCATAGACGAGCTCGGTCGCCATCGTCCCGTCGAGCTTGATCCGGTACAGCGCCCGCCGCCCGTTGAGCTTCTTGAGCACATAGGCGGCGTTGAGGTCGGCATCGACGGCGCGCGGCAGAATGCCGTCGCGGCTGTTGATGTCGTAGCTGCCGAGATCCTTCCAGTCCGAGGAGCCGGCGAGGCGGTACTTGTACTGAGTCCGCGCCGACAGCTGGCCGGTGGCGCCGCGCACCGGCTGGACTTCCATGATGCGCACAGCGCCGCGCCCGTCGGTGAAATAGTCGGACGCCATCTTGTTCGGCCGTTCGACCGGGCTCGACTTCAGAGTCACCGTATCCACCCGGTCGACGCCGAGCCCATCGGCGGTCCGCGAGATATGAGTGCCGATCCGCCCGGCCTCGGGAATGTACTCGCGCGCCATCAGCACCGAGTTGAGATCGCCGGCCGGGCGCCAGTCGAGGATCGATCCGTCATACTGGCGCAGCCGCTCGTCATAGAAGGACTGCTTCTGGCCAAGCTCCCTGGAGTTGGCGCCGTTTGCGTCGATCGCGAACAGGCGGGACACCGGGATCAGCCGGCCTTCCAGATCGACCAAGGCGGTGATCTGGCAGACCATCCTCGTGTTGCTGACGAAGTTGCACCAGCGCAGCGTCTCGGGATCGGCGTCGGAGGTGAGCACCGCCTTCGGCTTCAGCGTCTCCAGCGAAGCCACATAGGCCATCGTCCGCTTGCCCGGACCCGGCGCGATGTAGACGACGCTCCTGCCGTCGGGCGAGATGTCGATGTGCTGGACCATTTCGCGGGCGCCGAACACCTTGGCCGCCTCCTGCGGCGCGAGGCTGGTCGCCGCGACGAGCAGCGGCGTGAACAGGGCCAAACAAGGCAGACGGCGCACGGAACACCTCCCTCATCCTCTATGTAACTGTTTCTTCGCTTAAAACTGCGATCCTGCCTAGGTCCGAAACGAACTTCCCGGAGGCTCGGCGCCAAACTTGCGGCAGAAGCGTTACGGTGCCATGTCACGCCCGCCCTTGACCGCTCGTCCCGGAGGCCCCGCCATGCACCACCTCATCCGCCTCGCCCCCCTCCTCGCCGCCTGCGGGCTCGCCGCCTGCGCGCAGCCGACCGGCGGCCCGCGCAGCGCCGCCGCCGTGCCGCCCGCGCAGATCTCCGAAGCCACGCTGACGACGCTGACCCAGATCCTGTCTTCCGATGCCTATGAGGGCCGCGCCCCCACCACGGCCGGCGAGGAGAAGACGGTCAAGCTGCTCGCCGAGCGCTTCCAGCAGGCGGGGCTGCAGCCCGGCAACAACGGCAGCTGGTTCCAGAACGTGCCGCTGGTCGAGACCACCGCCTCGCCGACGGCCCTGCGCATCACCGGCGGGCGCCAGCCGCTGACGCTCGCCTACCGCACCGACATGGTCGCCAACAGCTATCAGGTGCAGCCGCGCGTCAGCCTCGACAACAGCGAGATCGTGTTCGTCGGCTACGGCATCAACGCGCCCGAGCGCGGCTGGAACGACTATGAAGGCATCGACGTGCGCGGCAAGACCGTGGTCATCCTGGTCAACGATCCCGATTACGAGACGCCGGAGCTCAAGGGCCCCTTCAACGGCCGGGCGATGACCTATTACGGCCGCTGGACCTACAAATATGAGGAAGCCGCCCGGCAGGGCGCCGCCGCGGCCTTCATCGTCCACGACACCGTCCCCGCCGCTTATCCGTGGGGCGTCGTCACCTCGTCGTGGACGGGGCCGCAATATAATATGGACGATCCGAACAACCACATGGACCAGTCCAAGATCATCGGCTGGCTGACCGGCGAGGCGGCCGAGCGCCTGTTCGCCGCCTCGGGGCAGGACCTGCGCAGCCTCACCGCCGCCGCCAAGCGGCCCGGCTTCCGCGCCGTCCCGCTCGGCACCCGAGCTTCGGTGTCACTCACCCAGAAGATCAAGCGCCAGGCGTCCAAGAACGTGATCGGCATCCTGCCCGGCGCCACCCGGCCCAACGAATATGTGATCTACACCGCGCACTGGGACCATCTCGGCCGCTGCGATCCCGATCCGGACGGCGACGACATCTGCAACGGCGCGCTCGACAACGCCACCGGAACGGCCGGCCTGGTCGCGCTGGCCGAGGCGCATGCCCGCGCCGGCCCGGCCGACCGCTCGATCATCTTCCTCGCCGTCACCGCCGAGGAATCAGGCCTCTTGGGCTCGCGTTACTATGGCGAGAACCCGGTCTACCCGCTTGCCCGGACGGTCGGCGGGGTCAACATGGACGGGCTCAACATCGTCGGCACCACGCGCGACCTGGTGGTGGTCGGCATGGGCAAATCCGAGCTCGAGGATTATTTCAAGCGCGCGGCCGCCGACCTGAACCTGGTGGTGAAGAACGAGCCGACGCCGGAAAAGGGCTTCTACTACCGCTCCGACCATTTCAGCCTCGCCAAGTTCGGCGTGCCGATGCTCTATGCCGAGAGCGGCGAGGACCTCGTCGCCGGCGGCGCCGCGGCCGGCCGGACGGCGGCGGAGGACTACACCACCAACCGCTACCACAAGCCCGGCGACGAGTACGACCCGAACTGGGACTGGTCGGGAGCGATCCGCGACCTCCAGATTTACTACCGGATCGGCCGCGAGCTGGCGGAAAGCGACGCCTGGCCAAACTGGTACCAGGGCGACGAATTCCGCGCGATCCGCGACCGCTC
>DASWSP010000051.1:0-24362 GCA_036402575.1 Allosphingosinicella sp.
CATCTGGCCGACGCCGGGCAATTTGGGCGATCTGCTAAGGTCTTACGACCGGGTCATCGTTCCTGAAATGAACACGGGGCAGCTCAAGACGCTGCTTCGCGACCAGTTCCTGATCGACGCCCGGCCGGTCAACAAGACCTCGGGCCAGCCCTTCAAGATCGCCGAGATCGAAGCGGCGATCGAGGAGGCGCTGGGATGATCTGGCTCCACCGTCACCCCGGCGCAGGCTGGGGTCCGGGCGGAGCCTCCAACCGCCTCGCCGGCATGGCGGGACATTGGCCATGAACACGCCGCGTCCCTTGCCGCTTATCCTGATGCTGGTCGCGGTGACGGCGCTTATAGCCTATCTTTGGGGATGGATTTGAGACGATGAACGAGATGACCCCGCTTACCGCGAAGGATTTCGCGACCGATCAGGAGGTGCGCTGGTGCCCGGGCTGCGGCGACTATGCCGTGCTCAAGGCGGTGCAGCGCACCATGCCCGAGCTCGGCGTCAGGCCGGAGAACATCGTCTTCGTCTCGGGGATCGGCTGCTCGAGCCGCTTCCCTTATTACATGGAGACCTACGGCTTCCACACCATCCACGGCCGCGCGCCGACCTTCGCGACCGGGATCAAGCTCGCCAATCCGGAGCTCGACGTGTGGATCATCACCGGCGACGGCGACGCGCTGTCGATCGGCGGCAACCACACGATGCACGTCCTGCGCCGCAACCTCGATTGCCAGATACTGCTCTTCAACAACGAGATATACGGGCTTACGAAAGGCCAATATTCTCCGACGAGCCGGGTCGGCACCCGCTCGCCCTCGACGCCGTTCGGCTCGGTCGACCGTCCGGTCAATCCCTGCGCCTTCGCGCTCGGCTCGGCGGGCCGCTTCGTCGCCCGCGGCATCGACGTGCACAAGAATCTGGGCGAGGTGCTGAAGGCGGCCAAGGCGCATCGCGGCGCCGCCTTCATCGAGATCTTCCAGAACTGCATCGTCTACAATGACGACGTGTTCGCGCCCTTCACCGCCAAGGAATTCGCCGCCGACAAGCAGCTCTGGCTGAAGGCCGGCGAGCCGATGCTGTTCGCGGGCGGAACCAAGGGCCTGTGCCTCGACCGCGAGGCGCTGAACCTCCGGGTCGTCGACGTCGTCGGAGGCGACTGGCAGGCCGCCGACGTGATCGTCCACGATCCCCGCAACAAGGCGGTCGCCCACATGCTCGTCGACATGCCGTTCGGGCCGTTCCCGATGGCGCTCGGTGTCATCTACGAGGATCCCGCGCCCACCTTCGAGGCAGCGGTGATCGAGCAGAATGCCCAGGCCGCCGCCGGCAAGATTCCCGACCTCCAGGCGCTGGTCGGCAGGGGCCAGAGCTGGCTCGTCGAGAAAGAGCCGCACGCCATTTGAGCCAGGCCGAAACGTGAACCGGGAATCCAGGGGCCGCCATCTCGTCGCCGCCGACCGCGGCTTCGCGACCGGCGGCGGGCTGCTCGCGCGGCTGTTCGGCGGCGGTTTCCATAAGGTTCTCGACCGGATCGACGGCGGCCTGCTGGAGGGCGGGATCGACGCGACGCTGCCGGACGGGTCGCGCCGCATCCTCGGCGGGCGTGCGCCGGGGCCGATGCCGGTCGTCCGCCTGCACAGCTGGCGGGCGCTGGTGCGGCTCATGACCTCCGGCTCCGTCGGCTGGTACAAGGCGTGGGCGGTGGGCGAATGGTCGAGCCCTGACCCGGTGCCCTTGTTCGATCTGTTCATGCGCAACGGCGTCAGCCTGGGCGAGGTGGCGCGGGCGAAGGGGGTATGGCGCGGAGTCAACCGCCTGGCCCATCTGCTGCGCCGCAACAGCAAGGCGCGGGCGCGGGCCAACATCGCCCATCATTACGACCTCGGCAACGATTTCTACCGCGCCTGGCTCGACAAGAGCATGACCTATTCGAGCGCGCTGTTCGCCGATCCGGCCGAGTCGCTGGAGGCGGCGCAGTCGAGGAAGATCAGGGCGTTGCTCGGGCGTCTTGAGTTGCAGCCGGGGCAGCGGCTGCTCGACATCGGCTGCGGCTGGGGCTCGCTCGCCGAGATCGCCGCGCGTGAGCACGGCGTCCAGGTCGTCGGCCTCACCCTCTCCTCGGAGCAGAAGGCCTATGCGGACCGGCGCATGCAGGAGGCCGGCCTGTTCGACCGAGTCTCGATCGAGCTCACCGACTATCGCGACGTCACCGGCAGCTTCGACGCCGTCGCCAGCGTCGAGATGGTGGAGGCGGTGGGGCAGGATTATTGGCCCTCCTATCTCCAGACCATCGCCCGGGTGCTGAAGCCAGGCGGACGAGCCGCACTGCAGCTGATCTCGATCCGCGAGGAGCTGTTCGATTCCTATGCGGCGAGCGCCGACTTCATCCAGACCTATGTCTTCCCCGGCGGCATGCTGATCAGCGAGGCTCGGTTCCAAGCGATGGCGGAACTGGCCGGCCTCTCCTGGCGCGACCGCACCGGCTTCGGTCTCGATTATGCCGAGACGCTGAAGCGCTGGCGCGAGCGCTTCGACGCGGCGGTGGAGGAGGGGCGCCTCACCGGCTTCGATCCGGCCTTCCACAAGCTGTGGCGCTACTACCTCATGTACAGCGAGGGCGGCTTCCGCGGCGGCGGTATCGATGTCGCCCAGGTGACGCTGGTGAAGAACGGCTGAGAACGTCTGCGCTTCAGCCCTGCACTTCCAGGCGGTGGGCGGTCTCGAAATCCCGCTTGAGCAGGTCCACCACGGCGTCCGCCACCGCTGACGGCGGCTTCAGCGTCGCCTGGTCCTCGCCCGGAAAGGCGCGCGCCCGCATCGTCGTCGCCGTCGATCCGGGGTCGACGATCGCGACCTTGAGCGGCGCCACGTTGCGGACCTCGTCGGCGTAGCTCAGGACCAGCGTCTCCAGCGCCGCCTTCGAGGCGCCGTACGCCCCCCAGAAGGCGCGCGGCCGACGCCCGACGCTGGAGGTGACCGCCAGTAGCCGCCCCTGGGCGCTTTTGCGCAGCATCGGATCGAAGGCCGCGATCATCGCCTGGCTGGCAAGCAGGTTGAGCGTCAGCAGCTTGTTGAATTCCTTGCCGTCGATGTGCGGCACCGGCCCCAGCGACCCGAGCATCGCCGCGTTGAGAACGAGGATGTCGAGCGCCTCCCAGCGCTCGGCGATCGCGGCGGCGAGCTTGCCGATGCTCTCCCCCTCGGCAAGGTCGAGCGGAGCGATGGTGGCGCTGCCGCCCGCGGCGAAAATCCGCTCCTCGACCTCTTCCAGGCCGGCGGTGGTGCGGGCGGTGATCACGACATGGGCGCCTTCGCGCGCCAGCGCCTCGGCCGTCGCCGCGCCTATGCCCCGGCTCGCGCCGGTGACCAGCGCCAGCCGGCCGTCAAGAAATCCAGCCATCGCATCCTTTCGTCATGCTGAGATTGTTTCAGCATCCATGCTCGTGACGCGCGATGCTCGAAGATGGACCCCGGGATCAAGCCCGGGCAGGCTCTGACGCGTTCAGAGGGACGATGGGAGACTAAGCGTAGCGTTCGGCCAGCAGCGCCAGCTGGTCCGTCGGCTCGTTTTCCTCATGGTCGGTGAGGCGGGTCGGGTAGGCGCCGGTGAAGCAGGCGTCGCAATGCTGCGGCTCCGCCTCGTCGCGCATGTCCTCGCCCAGCGCCCGGTATAGGCCGTCGATCGATACGAAGGCGAGGCTGTCGGCGTTGATGAAATCGGCCATCTCGGCGACGTTCATCTGCGCCGCCAGCAGCTTGGCGCGCTCCGGCGTGTCGACGCCGTAGAAGCAGCTGTGCCGGGTCGGCGGCGAGGCGATCCGCATATGGACTTCGCGGGCGCCGGCGTCGCGCAGCATCTGCACGATCTTGAGGCTGGTGGTGCCGCGGACGATCGAATCGTCGATCAGGACCAGGCTCTTGCCTGCGATCAGCGCGCTGTTGGCGTTGTGCTTCAATTTCACGCCGAGGTGCCGGACCTGGTCGCCCGGCTGGATGAAGGTGCGGCCGACATAATGGGAGCGGATGATGCCGAGCTCGAACGGGATGCCGGATTGCTGGGCGTAGCCGATCGCCGCCGGCACGCCGCTGTCGGGCACCGGCACGACGTAATCGGCCTCGACCGGGTTCTCGATCGCCAGCTCCGCGCCAATCCGCTTGCGCACGGTGTAGACCGAGGAGCCGTCGACGATGCTGTCGGGGCGGGAGAAATAGACATGCTCGAAAATGCAGGGGCGGGGCCTGACCGATGCGAACGGGCGGATCGATTTGACGCCGCGGTCCGAGACGATGATGAGCTCGCCCGGCTCGACCGAGCGGATGTAGGTCGCTCCGACCACGTCGAGCGCCACCGTTTCCGAAGCGAAGATATAGGCGTCGCCGAGCCGGCCCATCACCAGCGGTCGGATGCCGAGCGGATCGCGGCAGGCGATCATGCCTTCGCTGGTCAGGCAGGCGAGGCTGTAGGCGCCCTCGACCTGCTTCAGCGCGTCGATGAAGCGGTCGAGCAGGGTCCGGTAGCTCGAGGTGGCGACGAGGTGGATGATGACCTCGGTGTCCGAGGTCGACTGGAAGATCGAGCCGCGGCGGTTCAGCTCGCGGCGCAGCTTCATCGCGTTGGAGATGTTGCCGTTGTGCGAGACCGCGAAGCCGCCCGAGGAGAGCTCGGCGAACAGCGGCTGGACGTTCCTGAGCGCGGTCTCGCCGGTGGTCGAGTAGCGGACGTGGCCGATCGCGGCGCTGCCGGCGAGGCTCCGGATGATGTCGTCGCGGTCAAAATTGCCGGCGACACGGCCTTGCGCCCGGTGGCTGTGAAAGGTGCGGCCGTCCCAGCTCGTCATGCCGGCCGCCTCCTGGCCGCGATGCTGCAATGCGTGGAGGCCCAGCGCGACCAGGGCGGCCGCCGATTCGGCCCCCCAGATCCCGAATACGCCGCATTCCTCGCGCAGCTTGTCGTCGTCAAAGGGATGGGTGGTCAGCATCATTCCGTCGCTAGGCCCGAACTGGTGCGGATATAGGGGCACCTCGAAGGTTTGTCTCCCCGCCGCCGCAGATTGATGTGGATTGTGGAACGAGCCGTGCCTTAGCGGCGCTTGTCTGAACCGGCGCTGGCTGTACAAGCCGGCAAAAGGCTGTGCCTGGAAGAGGTTGCATGAAGAGGCTCCTGATCGCGCTCGTCCTCCTCACCGGCTGTTCGGGCGACGGCGAAGGCGAGGGCGAGGGCAACCAGGCCCGCAGCGCGGCGCCGGCGGCGGGCGGCAAGTCGCCGGCCGGCGGCGGCCGCCTGACCAGCCTTACCGGCCTCTACGAAGGCGGTGAGGTCTCCCCGCCCAACCAGCTCTGCGTCGTCGAGGGCGGCGGCGAGCCGCGATTCGGCCTCGTCGTGTGGGGCTCGAACCTGCACAGTTGCTCGGGCAGCGGCACCGCCAGCCGCAGCGGCGATCGGCTGCGGCTCCGAATGACCGGCGATGAAGCCTGTACGATCGATGCCGCGATCAGCGGCACCACAATCGTCCTGCCGAGCGCGGTGCCGGACGGCTGCGCTTATTATTGCGGCGAGCGGGCGACGATGAACGGCGCGCAGTTCACCCAGAAGGGCGATACCGCGGCGGATGCGGCCAAGGCCAGGGATCTGGTGGGCGATCCGCTCTGCACGGGCGGATAGCGCTTGCGCGCCAACGCGAGGCGACTAGGTTTCCGCAGCCATAGAAGGGGGACCTGCAATGCAATGGGCCGTTCTGCCGCTGAAGCGCTATTCCGAATTCTCCGGCCGCTCGCGCCGGAAGGAATTCTGGCTGTTCATGCTGCTGATGCTGATCATCTCGATGGTCGCGGGGATGATCGACCGGGCGCTCGGCATGTCGGGAATGTTCGGCGGGCTGTACGGCCCGGTTTCGCTGCTCGCCTTCCTGGCGCTGCTGACGCCGCAATTCTCGGTCAGCGTCCGCCGCCTGCACGATACCGGCCGGTCCGGCTGGTGGGTGCTGCTGGGCTTCCTGCCGGCGGTTACGGTGGCGCTGTCCATGATGACGGGCATCGAGGTCCTCAACCTGCTCTCGCTGGTCGCCTTGGTGCTGCTCTATTTCTTCGTTCTGGACGGTACCCGCGGCCCCAATCAATATGGCCCGGACCCGAAAGCGGACTCGGCCGCCGCCGCCGCACCTCAGGCGAGCTAGACGTTGCTCCGCCGCGGCCGCTCGGCTAGCAGCGGCAGCGTGCCCCTGTGGCGGAATTGGTAGACGCGCTCGACTCAAAATCGAGTTCCGCAAGGAGTGCCCGTTCGACTCGGGCCAGGGGCACCAGCCTTCGCGCCCCGCGGCTTCGGCCGGCGAGCCGCCGCGTCTTATTTGACCCGCATCCGCATCTGCATGGTGAAATTGGGATTGCTGGCGCCGGTCTTGGCGGCAAAGCTGCCCGCTGGGTTGACCATGATGTGAGTGATGCTCGCGTCGTAGCCCCCGTTGACGGCGGGATTGGGAACGTAATTGTAGTTGGTTCCGTCAGTCGAGAAGGACAGGCTGTCGCCGGTGTTGCCAATGCCGCCGTAGGTATAGGTAAGGCCGCTTGAAGGCGTGCCATTGGTAAACGAAACGGGACCCGAACCGGCACCGCCAAGATCCCCTACATACAATTCCATATTCGTCGGCACCGCATCAACGATTTGAGTGGTGCCGGTAGTGGTGGTTCCGTTGGCGGAGTTGCTGACGCTGATCGTGTAAGTCATCGCCGCGCCGGGGATCGCCTTGGGGTTGGTCGTGCCATTCAGAGGATCGGAGAACACCGAGGCCGATTTCAGCACAGTGAGTACCGGCGCCACTACCGTGTTGATAGTCAGCAGCGGACGGCGGCTTGAAGTGCCGTTCTCGCTGGATCCGAATCTCCCATCGGCGCTCCCGTTGCTGATGACCATGGCGCCATTGTTGACGATGGTCCCGTCGCGCCAGCCCCTGGCTAAGGCGGTGATGTCGAAAGTCACGAAGGTGCCGCTGCTGCCCATGCTCGCGGAGCTTTCCGCGGTTGGTGCGTAGTCTTCTGAAGTATTGTTCCAGGTGACGCTGCCCTCCGTCCAGCTGTCGGTGATTTGATGCACCCGGACGGTGCCAGAATTGTCACGGCTGGTGACGTAGAGACGGAGGGTCGCTGAAGTGACGATCTCTCCAGACGGAATAGCGGGAATCGTGAAGCCGATGACCGAGCGGCGGTTGTCCCCGCTGACCGGCCGGACCTGCAGCTCCGCTTCCGAACCGAAGTTGCTCCCCGAGCTATCCTCTCGAATGCGTGCGTCACGGTTCGCTATCGCGGTGTAAGTTGCCGCCGACGCTGGAACGGCCGCGACGAAGCCGAGCAGGAGGAGCCAGAGGAAACGGGCAATCATCGCCGGCCCAGCCCTAGCCCGGCCAGGCTCAGCTGGTCGAACTTCATGCGCATCGTCACATAGGGGCCACTGCGCGTGTAGCGGTTCTCCTCGAAATCGCGGTCGCTGAACCCCCTGATGTTCCAGCCAACCGTCATCCAGCCGTTCTCGAACGGCTTGATGCCGATGCTGGGGCCGCCCGAATAGCTGAGGAAGCGGCCGCCGGTGCCCTGGCGGACGGTGCCGGATGCGCCGACCTCGATCGCGTCCGACAGGGAGAAGCGGACGTCGGCGCCGACCACGTTGCTCCAACCCTTCACGTCGTCCTCGCCATATTTGTCCGAAACGTAGCGCGAGCCCCAGAAAAGCGAGACTTCGCCCAGCCGGCTTTGTGGCGTCCAATTGATTGAAAGGCTGTTAACCACCCGCCGCGAGCGCGCGTCGCCGGTGACGGTCAGGGGCGTGCCGATGGGCCCCGGCTCGCCGGCCACCGCGCCGGTCACCCGGTCCTCGCGAAGCTCGAGCTTCTCCAGCCACGACAGCGCGCTTCCGGACGGCCGATGCGCCCAGCTCAGCTGGAGGTTGGTCGTGCGCGTCTCGGCGCCGCCCTCGCTTTCGGCGGTGAACCAGTTGAAGGCGCCGCCGAGCGCGCTGCCTTCGCCGATCTGGCGCAAGGCCGCCGCGGTGACGCCGTAGCGGTCGCCGCGGTCGCCGGCGCGATATTCGGCGCGGCCGGTGACGCTCCAGCGGTCGGCGCGGTAGGTGGCGCCGGCGGTGACGGCGGTGAAATCCTCGGTGAGGATCGTGCCGTTGCCGATGAAGCCGCCGCTCGCCGCCGGGTGGAGCGGGTTCAGCACCCGCGTCGGATCGAAGCCGCCAAGCGTACGGTTGCCGTCGAGCGAGAGATCGACCGACCAATGCTCGTCGAGCACCAGCGACTGCGACAGTCCGTAGGCGGCGAAGCTGCGCGGGCCGTATTCGGCGATGTCCTGGAGGTTGCCGGTAAGCGCGATCCGCGCTCCAGCCCAGGGCTTAAGGTCGAAGCCGATGCGCGCGGTGCGGGCGTCGATATGCTCGCCGTCGGCGATCTCGTAGGCGCCGATCAGCTGCACGTCGCTGTTCAGCGCATAGCGGGCGCTGAGGCGGTGGCGGGCGGGGAAGTCGATGCTCTCGTCCTTGCCGCCGATCGGAAGCTCGGTCTGGGCGTCGAGCTCGAGCCGGTTGTCGAGGAAGCGCCTCGTGGCGCCGAGCTGGAGGATGTTCGAGCGGGCGCTGCGCCCGTCCGCGAGCCGGTCGTCGGCGATGGTGATGCCGGCGCGGGCGGCGATGTCGCGGCCGCGATATTCGATCAGCGCCCGGCCGGCGATCCGGCGGGCGTCGCTGTCGAGATATTCTTCGTGCCACGCGCTTGCGGTCAGCGAGAGGGTGTCGGTGAGGCGGGCGCGGCCGTCGAAGCCGAACTTGCGGGTGCCGTTGTCGGATGCGTTGAGCTGGCCGACGCCGAAGCCGGTCTCCCGCTGGCGAGCGTAAGCGAGGGCGTCGAAGCGGGGGCCGTGATGCTCGGCCTCCACCTGCCAGGCGGCAGCGGTCCCGCGCGCGTCGGAATCGCTGACGGCGACTTCGGCGCGGATCTCGCTCGAGGCGGAGTGCCGGTAGCGCACGTCGACACCGCCGAGCAACGTGCGGCCGCCGTCATCCTTGTCGTGAAGCGCGGTGGCGGCGACCTGCAGCTTCTGATCCTCGCTCCGCCAGCTGGCGCGGGCGCCCGCATTGAGGGAACGGCTGGCGACGCCGTCCACCTCATAGTCCGCAACGATGAACTGCGGGTCCAGCTCGGACGAGCGGCTGAGGAGGGGGTCGCGGAAGCGGAGGGTGCCTGCGACATAGTCTATGTCATAGTCCACGTGACGGGTGAGCAGGCGGCGCTCGACAATGCGGTCGGAGCGCAGCCGGTCGCGCACTTCGATCGCGACGCGCTCGGAATTGGCAAGGACGTCGCGGGCGCCAAGCGCATAGGGGCCGGTGAGGCCGTTGCCCTGGATCTCGTCGCGGCGGTGGCGGTTGGGCGTGTCGGCGGCGAAGGCGAGGGCGGAGATGCGTTCCGAGCGGTACTCCGCCTTGGCGCCGTTGAAGGCGCGCACGTAGCGGGCGAGCTCGGGCTCGTCGATGCCGGTCTCATAGTCGCCGAAAAGCGCGTAGAATTGCGGCCGCTCGAGCTTGAGGTAGAGCTTCCGGACCGATGCGGCGTCGAAGCGCCGCTCGCTGCGGTCGGCATAGACGGTGTAATAGGCCTGCGGATCGATGACCCCGCCGAAGCGCGTCTCGTCCTCGTCCTTGTCGCTGTCATAAGCCAGCGTCATCAGCCATTTGCCGCTGATCCGGCCCTTGGCGTAGAGCGCCAGCCGGCCGTCGCTCAGCAGCTTGTCGCCGCTCTGGCCGACCTCTTCCAGCCGCTGGCTCAGCCGGTTGTAGCCGATCGTGCCCTCGGCCAGGCCGACGATCGTCCAGGGGCGCTGGCCCGGGTCGAGCCACGCCTCGACGCGCTGCTCGCGCACCGCCTCGCCGTCGCGGAAGCGGAAGCGCAGGCTGACGGTGCCGGAGGCGCTGGTCGGCTCCAGCTCGACATAGGCGATGCCCTCGTCGCCCTCGACCCGCCATACCGGCCGCGCCCGCTCGAGCCCGGCGAGCTGCCGGGCCTGCTGGGCATCCGCTTCGACCGCGGGATAGTAAGGGGCAGGCACCTCGAAGTCGCCGACCAGGCCGTGGTGGACCGGGCGGCCGTCCCGGTCGGTCAGGCGCAGCGCGATCAGCGGACGGGTGACTCCGTCGGCGACCAGCCTGGAACGGTGGCGCAGCAGCTCGGCCTGGAGCGGGCTCGAAGCAAAATGGACGATGCGCTCGAGCGTCTCGACCGTGTCGCCGGCCGGGCCGCGGACCTCGGCGACGAGCCGGGTCGCGCGCTTCTCGAGCGGAACGCCGCGCCACAGGCTGACCGCGACGCCGCCGTTCTTGCGGGTGCCGTCGAAGGCGATCGGGTCGATCGGCCGCCCGTCGGCGAGCAGGCGGACCGACTGGCCCGGCAGATGCTTGACCGCCACCCGCACGACCGGCGCGCGCGGGTTGTGATCGAGCTCGGGGAACAGCCAGGCGATGCCGGGCTGCTGCCCCGTCAGCCAGTCGCGTTCGGCCCCCGCCGCCGCGGCGTCGGTCGTGGCGACGGCGCGCGCGGCGGCCGCCACGCCGGCTTCGCCGCGGGGAGCGACTTCGACCGCGTGGAAATCGACCCGCTTCAGCGCTCCGCCGCTCCCGTCGACGAAGCGCGACAGGGCGTTGCCGCCCGAGCGGACGCTGCGGGCGCAATCAACGGCGGCGCGGTCGCGCGGCAGGGTCGCCTCGTCGAGCTGGACGACATGGGCGCCGGGCGTCACCCCCTCCAGGTGATAGCGGCCGTCCTCGTCGGTGACGGCGTAGCTGCCGTCCTCCATCATGATCCGGACGCCGCCGATCCCGCGCGCCGCTGCGCCGGCCGAGCAGCCGCCGTCGATCACCCGGCCCAGGATCGTCATCCGGCCCGCGATCGTCTCGCGGCTGATCCGCACCAGCGCGTCGGCGACGTTGCTGAGGGCGCCGCGGCTGTCGCTCGCCTGGGCGCGGTTGAGCGCGCCGCCGGCGCGCGCGTCCGGCCGGACGTCGAGCAGGTAGGTGACGATCGCCGTCGCGCCGGGCGCCAACGAAGGAGCGTCCAGCGTCAGCACGCCGCCGGCGACGGCGGCCGCCAGCGGCTGGCCGTCGAGGCGGACGCTGTCCGGCCGCAGCCGCATCTGTTCGGGCACCAGGTCGGTGAGGCGGACGGCGCCGCTCGCCTGGCGGCCGCTGCGGTTGCGGATCGTGATCCGGTACTGGATCGCATCGCCGGGCTCAGCGACCGGCTGCGATGCGGTCTTGGCCAGGACGAGCTCCGCCGCTGCGCCGTCGAGCGGAATATCGACCTGCACCGGCGCCGCCTCGACCAGCAGGATGGCGCCGCCATACGACGCCTCGGACAGCGAAAACGGTGCCCCCTCAGGTGCGCGAAGGCCCGCCAGTTGGGCGGGCGCTACGGTGGAGGGAGCCAGGAGGGGCGCGGATGGCTCCGCGGCCAGCCGGTATCGCCCCGGCCGCACCAGCGGGAACCGGTAGCCCCCGGGCGGGAACTCGTAGATGCGGCCGGCGCTGTCGGTGGCGCCGGCGCCGGTGACCACAGTGGCGGGGAAGCGGGCGACGCCGTCGTCGCCGAAGACCTCCGCCGGCTGGCCGGTGGCGGCGTCCACCAGGGTGATCCGAACGCCGGACAGCAATCGGCCGTCGCTGCTGTCGAAGACGGCGCCCTGCGCCGCCGCGCCGCGCGCCTCGGCGGCGGCGACGACGACGTCGACGCGATTGGAGGAAAGCCGCATGTGCCTCCCGCCGAAGTCCCATTCGATCGTCGCCACGCTGCTGATCGTGCGCGAAGCCGGTTGCGCCGCCGCCGGACCCGGCAGCAGCGCAAGCAGGAGGGCGAGCAGGATCGCCCCGAAAAGTTCGGCCGAGCGTCGCATCGCTGCGCGGGGGTGGGGAGGGCGCATCGTCGCCGGCTCCCTCCGATCCCCCCTAGTTCACCGTCACCCGGAACAGCACCGTGCGGGTGACTCCGCCGGCGATGTCGGAGAGCGGCGCGCTGACCACGCCGCCCGCCTGCGATCCGCCGGCGGTGCCGTCGGCGTTGCAGGTCGCGCCGGTGACGGTGCCGTTCACCAGGATCCCGAAGCCGGCCAGGAAGCTGGTGGTGGCCGGCAGCGTGTCCGAGATGTTGACGTTGGTCGCGGTCGCGCTTCCCGCCGCGTTGCTCACGGCGATGCAATATTCGACCACCGCGCCGGGAATCATCTTCGGATCGGTGACGCCGTTGAACGGATCGCTGATCACCCGGCTGGTCTTGGCGGCGGACAGCGCCGCGGCGAGCACGGTATAGTCGTCCCCGGCGAAGTCGGCGCCGTCGCGGGCGGTGTTGCCGTTGGCGCTGGTGTCGGCGAAGACGGTGTCCACGCCGGCGGTGTTGGCGCCGCTGGTCTCGGTCACGGCCGCGCCCTGCGAACCCGCCGCCGTCGCCTCGGCCGCCGCGGCGGTCAGCCGAACGCCGGCGACGTCGGCGGTCGAGAGGCCGAGCGGCACGTCGACGACCACGAACACGCGGGTGATGGCGTCGGCCGCCATCTGGTCGAGATAGGTGACCAGCGTGTCGCCCGAATCATAGCTGCCGTCGCCGTCATCCCGGTAGATTCGGACGTTGGAGACGTCGAAAGTGTCGGTCCCGCCATGGGCCGCGCTGCCGCCGGCGAGCTGGCTGGCCGCCAGCGCGAGGTCGAGCGGAGCGTTCGACGTGTTGGTGACGATGAAGGTCGTCACCGCCGACACCTGGCCCGGCGAGACACTGGTGGTGGCGCTGCCGTCCTCGGCGACGGTCAGGTTGACCTTGCGGTCGACCGTGAAGCTGTCGCTCGCGGTGACCGCGCTCTGGGCCACGCCGCCGACCTGATAGTTCAGGGTGACGGTGTTGGTGATGGTGGTTCCCGCCACGGTGCCGGTCGCAAGCGCCGGGGTCGCCCCCAATGCCGCGACCGCCAGCACGCTGGCGGTAGTGAGCAATCGCATTGATCTGGTCATGAGTCTGGTCCACTCGTTGCCCGGCGCCTATTCCCCACCCGCTGGCGCCGTGATGCGGGCTCGGCGCTATTTGACGACGCCTCTGAAGCTGAGTTTGCCCGTTTCCCCCGCGTCGATCGGTTTGCTGAAGCTCCACCGGACGTGCGTGACGTCACTCGGCTGGGCCGGGCGGAAGGTGCCGTCGGCGTTGCGCACGCTGAACGACGCCAGGGTCCCCCAGCTCTTGCCCTGGTCGATCGAAACCAGCGCGCCCTCGTCCTCGACGCCGGCATAGGCCACCGCGTCGGGGATCGGATTGGTCACCACGAAGTCGGCCGCCGGCTCGGCCCCGGCATTCTTGTAGGAAAGCTCGAACAGCAGCCGGTCGCCCGGCGTCACCACCCTGGGCGGCTCGAGCACGGTCGAGCGCTTGCCCGAGGCATCTTCCTTCACGCGCTCGACGAACACGCTGCTCGCCAGCGTGACGTTGTTCCCGGCCAGCGCCGCGGCGGGCGCCAGGAGGAAGAGCAGGGGCAGGAGATATCTCATGTTCGTCTCCGTCAATCGATCTGGACTTTGAAGGTGATGGCGCGGGTGGCGCCGGTGGCGAGGGTGCCGAGCGCCACCGAAATGCCGGTGCCGGTGAAGGCGCCGGCATCGCCGTCGTTGGCGTCGCTCAGCGCCGCCCCCTCGAGCGTGATGGATCCGGGAACGTAGGTGCTGCCGGCCGGGATGGGATCGGCGACCCGGACGTTCAAAAGGCTTCCGGAGCCGTTCACCGTCGCCGTCACCGTATAGGTGATGGTGCCGCCCGGGACGCTGGTGGCGCCCCCGAACGGATCGGCGACCGTGGCGCTCTTGACGAAGCTCAAGGCGATATTGGCGACCGCGTAGAAGCCGCTCGCCACGCCATCCGCTCCGGTGGCGCCGACGACGGCGTTGACGCCGCCCTGGCCCTGGCCGGCAAAGCTGGTGCCGGGGGCGCCGGAGCCGGTCACCGCGACGGCGGTGAGATCGATCTGGCCGCGCTGGCCGTTCAGGCTCGCCACCGGCATCGAGGAGAGCACGAACACGGCGAGCGAGCTGTCCGGCGCGAGCTGGGGATCGTTGCTGCCGGCGACATAGAGGGTGTCGACGCCCGCGTCGTAAGCGCCGTTGCCGTTGCTATCGAGCACGATCGCATTCACCGACGGGTCGAACTGGTCGCCGCCGATCGCATCTCTGGCCGCAAGCGCGAGGCGCTCGCTGCCGTTGCCCGCGTTGCTGATCGTGAAGCTCAGCAGCTGGCCGGTCGCGCCCGGAAACGTGATGACGTCACCGGGGCTGGTGCGGGCAACGCTGACATCGAGCAGCTCGTCGACCCTGAGCGTGACGCTGTTGGAGGTGACGCTGGCGGCGCCGCTGCCGGGGATATCGTAGGTGGCGGTCGCGACGGTGGTGATGTTGGTGCCGGCGAGGGTTCCCGCAGCGAAGGCCGGCGCGGCGAAGCCCGCCGTCACGGCGCCGAGCAGCGCCCCCTTCAATGCCGATGCGGGCCCCGGCATGCCGGCGCCCTGCAGAAACCTTCTCATCCAGCAACCCCCACAAGCCGTCTGGTCAAGAAGGGGTTATGACGGCATGGTGGCTAAGAAGGTGTTAAAGGCGCTTTAGGAATTTTGGCGGAGGCGGATGGCGGATCAGGACGCCAGACAGGGGAAGAAGCTTGGCGGTTCCGAGCCCAAGGCCGAGACGCCGGTCGCCGAGCGCCATCTGGAGGATCCGCTCGGCGAGACCGCCGCGATCGCCTATCGCCGTGACCGGCTGCTCGCCTCGCTGACCTTGATCTCGGGCGTCGGGCTGGCGCTGGCGGTGCCGTTCGCGCTTCGGGCCGGGGCCGAGTTCTTCCTGCCGGTGACGGCGGCGCTGGTCATCGCCATCGCCCTGGTGCCGCTGCTCGAATGGTTCGAGCGGCGCCGGGTGCCGTCCGGGCTGGCGGCGTTGATCTGCGTGGTGCTGTTCCTCACCATCGCCAACGTCGCGGTGGCCGCGATCGTGCTTCCGGCGACGGAGTGGGTGCGGCTGCTCCCGTCGCGGATCGGCCGGATCCGCGAGACGCTGGCGCCGCTGCTCGACGTCTATGCGAGCGCGGAGAAGTTCGTCGACGACATCGTCACCGACTTCGGCAGCACCGCCGGGGTCGCCGACCGCACGGTCACCGTCGAAGCGCCCAATTCGATGCTCGACCTCATCGCCACCTCGGCGCCGCACGCCGCGATCCAGCTGTTCTTCGCGCTGCTGGTGATCTTCTTCTTCCTCGCCGGCTGGACGCGCATGCGCAAGCAGACGATCACGACCCGCGCCAGCTTCGACGGGGCGATGACGACGGCGCGGGTGATCCAGCAGGTGGTCGACGCCACCTCGCTCTACCTCGGCACGATCACGCTGGTGAACATCTGTCTGGGCCTGCTCGTCGCGCTCGTGCTGTGGATGCTCGACATGCCGACCCCGTTGATGTGGGGCGGCATCGCGGCGGTGCTCAACTACATCCCCTATCTGGGGCCGATCGCCTCGGCGCTGCTGCTCGGGGTGGGGGGCCTGATGGCGTTCGCCGACCCCTGGTACGCGCTTCTTCCGGCGGTGAGCTTCGCGGTCATCCACCTCGTCGAGGCCAATATCATCACGCCGGCGCTGGTCGGGCGCCGGCTGACGATCAACCCGCTGCTGATCCTGATCGCGCTGAGCTTCTGGGCCTGGGTGTGGGGCACGACCGGGGCGCTGCTCGCGGTGCCCCTGCTGATCATCCTCAAGACCGTGCTCGACGCCGCGGGCAAGCCCGACATCGCCGGCTTCCTGTTCGAGGAAGGCACCCTTACCGGCGCTCATTACGAGGAGCATGAAGAGGGACGGTGACGCGCTCTTCGCGTTGCTTGACAGCTATGGGAGCCTCAACTAGTCCGCCCGCTCATCCTTACGCGGGTGTAGCTCAGTTGGTTAGAGCGCCGGCCTGTCACGCCGGAGGTCGCGGGTTCAAGTCCCGTCACTCGCGCCATCATCCTTAATCCATCCTTAGTCCCGGCGGCGCTAGCAGCCTGGCATGATCAGCCTGTTGCGCCGCGCTGCCCGCAGCCTCGAAGGAGGCAAGCCCCAGCCGCTGCTGGGGCCGCTCGCGACCCTGTTCTACAGCCTGGCTTCGCGGCGGCCGCGCCTGTTCTTCGTCGACAAGGAGGGGCGCTGGGTCAACCGGCAGGGGCGCAGCGCCATCGTCAGCCCGGTGATACACACGCTCGAGCACGAGGCGCTCGAGCAGAACGACCTCGATCATTGGGCCTACGGATACCGGCCTCGGCCGGGCGACGTCATCGTCGACGTCGGCGCGGGCATCGGCGAGGAGGTCATCCCCTTTTCCAGGCTGGTGGGACCGGGCGGCCGAGTGATCGCGATCGAGGCCCATCCGGGCACTTTCGACTGCCTTCGCGAGACGGTCCGGCGCTCCGGGCTGGGCAATGTCGAGCTCGTCTCCTGCGCCGTGACCGCTAAGGACGGCACGCTCGCCATCTCCAACGACGTCGACCATCTCGGCAACAGCGTGATCGGCGTTTCAGGGGGTGTGGAAGTGCCGGCGCGCTCGCTCGACTCGCTCGCCGCCGAACTGGGGCTGGAGCGGATCGATCTCCTCAAGATGAACATCGAAGGCGCTGAAAAGCCTGCCCTCGAAGGGATGGGCGAGATGATCGGCCGGGTCCGGCACATCGCCATCTCATGCCACGACTTCCTGGCCGAGCGCGGCGGTCCCGAGGCGATGCGGACCCGCGAGGCGGTGGCCGCCTTCCTGCGCGGCCACGGCTTCGAGCTCGAGCGCCGCCTCGACGATCCGCGGCCGTGGGTGCCCGACTATCTCTACGGCGCCAGGCGCGCGCCCGCCGGCGGCCCGGTCAGGCGCGCCACTTCCCCGTCTCCATCCACCTCAGAAGGGGTTTGAGCGGCAGGATCCAAAGGATTCCGGCCACGAGGTAATAGACCGCGTGGAGGGGCCAGGGGAGGCCGGTCAGCAGCCCCGAGGCGCTGACGACGATCACCGCCCAGACCAGGATGAGCAGCAGGATCAGGAACATCCCGGCGGGCTTGCGCCAGCTCGGCTGTGGAGGAATCATCGGCAGTCGATCCATTCGGCGGGGGTGGCGATGGCGTCGAGCGGCACGTCCCAGGGGTCGGCGGGGATCGGCTGCGCGCTGACCTGCTCCTCCCAGGCGATTCCGATCGTGAGCACGGGGCCGGCTTCGCGCAGGTGCGCCAGCGCGCGGTCGTAATGGCCCTTGCCGTGGCCGATCCGGTTGCCGCGGCGGTCGGCGAGGACGAGCGGCACCAGCACCACGTCGGGCGCCAGCGCGGGCGCCTGCGCGGAAGGCTGGAGCACGCCCCACGGCCCCGCCTCGGCGGCGGGCGCCTGCCGGAACATCATCCGGGCGTCGCGGTCGGCGAACCAGGGCAGGGCCGCGGTCTGGCCGCCGCCGAGCGCCGCCAGCACCTGGTAGGGGCTGATCTCGTCCTTCATCGGATGATAGAAGGCGACGATGCGGGCGCCGATCAGGCGCGGGACGATGATCCGGACGAGCTTGGCCTCCAGCTCCGTGCGAACGCCCGGAGCGAGCGCGCGCGCATAGTCGCGGCGGCGGGCAAGCGCTTCGGTTCGCAGTTGCGGTTTGGTGGGTGACGGGACCGCCATGGCCGTTTGCTGGAATATCCTCTGACGCGTCAACGTCAGGTGGGGACCATGTGATCCGGACCACGGCCCGGGCAGGGACGGCCCCCTAGGATGCTTATCGCCCAGGGATGTTCTCAAAAGCCTCGTACCGGGCAGTACCCGTCAACTGCCTATGTAGGGGGTTGCGGCGCCTTGCTCAAGCCTTTGCGCCAGCGTTTCCATCTGCTCGGCGATCCGCTCCAGCGCCTCCGCCACCGCGGGATCCTCCTGCGCCGGCTGCGGCTCCGGCGCTGCGGCCGCCGTCCCGGCCCGCGCATCCTTGAGCTCGTCGGCGAGCAGCAGCGAGGCGAACAGCAGCTGGCGGGCCTCGCCCATGTTGCCGAGCGCGGCCTCGGCGTCGCGCGCCTTCTTGTCGACCAGCGCGGCGACCGATTTCAGATGCTCTTCCTCGCCGTCGCGGCAGGCGACCGAATATTTGCGCGCGCCGATCTCGACGTCCACCGAAGCCATAGCTACGCCCTCCCGCCGGCCGCGATCAGCCGGTCGATCTGCGAGATCGCACCCTCGACCTTGCCGCGCAGCGCCTTGTGGGTCTCGCGCAGCCGGCGCAGTTCCCCGTCGTCCGGGGGCGGGGCCTCGCCCGCAGCGCGTTCGATCCTGGCAAGCGCGCGCTCGATCCGCTCGAGCGCCTGGGCGGCGCGTTGGTTTGACATGGCGCCCGTGAATAGCATGATCGGGAGCCGCGGCAAGCGCGCGCGTGGGGCTCGCGGTTGACGACCGCGCCTCCGCCCTTAAAGGAGCGGCCACGGGACGTTTCGAGTCCTGCGCCATTCTCTTCCGCGACGTTCCACAAGGGATGCCGATGTCCGTCCAACCGAGACTGCTCGCCAACGCCATCCGGGCGCTGTCAATGGACGCCGTGCAGGCGGCCAATTCAGGCCACCCCGGAATGCCGATGGGGATGGCCGACGTCGCCACCATCCTCTTCACAGAATATCTGAAGTACGACCCGCAACAGCCGCGCTGGCATGATCGCGACCGCTTCGTGCTGTCGGCGGGCCACGGTTCGATGCTGATCTACTCGCTGCTCCACCTGACCGGCTATGCGCGCCCGACGATGGACGACATCCGCGGCTTCCGGAAGCTCGGCAGCCCCTGCGCCGGCCACCCCGAGAATTTCATGCTGGAGGGGGTCGAGGCGACCACCGGACCGCTGGGGCAGGGCTTCGCGATGGCGGTCGGGATGGCGATCGCCGAGCGCCACCTCAACGCCGTCTTCGGCGACGCGCTGGTCGATCACCGCACCTGGGTCCTCTCCGGCGACGGCGACCTGATGGAGGGGATCAACCATGAGGCGGTCGGCCTGGCCGGGCACCTTCAGCTCGGCCGGCTCAACGTCCTGTGGGACAACAACAAGATCACGATCGACGGCGCCACCGACCTCTCCACCTCGGAGGACATCCCGGCCCGCTACCGGGCGAGCGGCTGGCACACCGTGTCGTGCGACGGCCACGACTTCGACAGCATCCGCCGAGCGCTCGACGAGGCGCTGGCCGATCCGCGGCCGTCGCTGATCGACTGCCGGACGATCATCGGCTGGGGCGCTCCCAACAAGCAGGGCACCTCGGCGACCCACGGCGCCGCCCTGGGCGCCGACGAAGTCGCCGCCGCCCGCAAGCAATTGGTGTGGGACAGCGAGCCGTTCGATCTTCCAGGCGAGATCGAGCAGTCATGGCGCAAGGCCGGGCGGCGCGGTGCGGGCGAGCGCCAGGCGTGGCAAACCCGGCTCGACGCTCACCTGGAGCGGGCGGAATTCCTGCGCCGGATGGAAGGGCGGCTGCCGGAGGGCGATGCCGTCGCGCGCGGCTTCCAGGCGCTGCTGGCCACCCCGCAGAAGGTCGCCACCCGCAAGGCCTCTGAGCTGGCGCTGGAGGTGAT
The DNA here is from genome assembly GCA_036402575.1 of Allosphingosinicella sp. Classification (GTDB taxonomy): domain Bacteria; phylum Pseudomonadota; class Alphaproteobacteria; order Sphingomonadales; family Sphingomonadaceae; genus Allosphingosinicella. Next base: position 19,624 of record DASWSP010000051.1, read on the forward strand.
CACGGCGGTGGTTCCGGAAATGATCGGCGGCTCGGCCGACCTAACCGGTTCCAACAACACCAAAACGAAGGCGCAGAAGCCGCTCACCAAGGACGATTATTCCGGCCGCTACATCTATTACGGCATCCGCGAGTTCGGCATGGCCGCGGCGATGAACGGGATGGCGCTGCACGGCGGCGTGATCCCCTATGGCGGCACCTTCCTGGTCTTCTCGGATTATTGCCGACCTGCGATCCGGCTGTCGGCGCTGCAGAATGCCCATGTCGTCTATGTGATGACCCATGATTCGATCGGCCTCGGCGAGGACGGACCCACGCACCAGCCGATCGAGCATCTGATGAGCCTGAGGATGATGCCGGGCCTCAGCGTCTATCGCCCCTGCGACATCGTCGAGACGGCGGAATGCTGGTCGCTGGCGCTGGAGCGGCGGGACGGACCCTCGCTGCTGGCGCTGACCCGCCAGAACCTGCCGCAGCTGCGGCTGGAGGGCGAGCCGATGCTGTCCGCGCGGGGCGCCTACCGGCTGCGGGCCGCCAAGGCCGAGCGCCAGGTGGTGCTGATCGCCACCGGCTCCGAGGTCGAGCTGGCGGCGGCGACGGCGGAGGCGCTGGAGGGGCAGGGGATCGGCGCCGACGTCGTCTCGATGCCGTGCTGGAGCCTGTTCGACGCGCAGGACGCCGCCTACCGCGCCGACCTGCTGCCGGAGGGCGTGCTGCGGGTCTCGATCGAGGCGGGCACCACGTTCGGCTGGGAGCGCTATATCGGCCCCGGCGGCCTCGCCGTCGGCATCGACCGGTTCGGCGCCTCGGCGCCCGCCGAAGATCTTTTCGAGCGCTTCGGCTTTACCGTCGAAGCGATCGTGCCGCGGGTTCTCGCGGCGCTTAAAACACAAGGAGATCAATGATATGGCGACCAGAGTTGCGATCAACGGGTTCGGGCGGATCGGCCGCCTGGTGGCGCGGGCGATCCTCGAGCGGGCGGACAGCGGCCTTGAGCTCGTCGCGATCAACGACCTCGCCGACGCCCGTTCCAACGCCTTGCTGTTCAAGCGCGATTCCGTCCACGGCCCCTATCCGGGCGAGGTCGGATACGAAGGCAACGACCTCATCATCGACGGCAAGCGCATCAAGGTCACCGCCGAGCGCGATCCCGGCAAGCTGCCGCATGGCGAGAACGGGGTCGATCTGGCCCTCGAATGCACCGGCTTCTTCACGGACCGTGACAAGGCCGGGGCGCACCTCAGCGCCGGCGCCAAGCGGGTGCTGATCTCGGCTCCTGGCAAGGGCGTCGACCTGACGGTCGTCTACGGCGTCAACCACGAGAAGCTGACCGCCGAGCACCGGATCGTCTCGAACGCCTCCTGCACCACCAACTGCCTTGCACCAGTTGCCAAGGTCATGAACGATGTCATTGGAATTGAACGGGGATTGATGACGACGATCCACGCCTACACCAACGATCAGAAGATCCTCGACCAGATCCATCCCGACATGCGCCGAGCGCGCGCCGCCGGCATGTCGATGATTCCGACCACGACCGGGGCCGCGCGCGCGGTCGGCGAGGTGTTGCCGGAGCTGAAGGGCAAGCTCGACGGCTCGGCGATCCGAGTGCCGGTGCCGAACGTCAGCCTGGTCGACCTCACCTTCACGCCCAAGCGCGACACCAGCCTGGAGGAGGTCAACGGCGCGCTCAAGGCCGCCTCCGAGAGCGGGCCGCTGAAGGGCATCCTGGCTTATACCGATGAGCCGCTCGTCTCGATCGACCTCAACCACAATCCGGCCAGCTCGACCGTCGACAGCCTGGAGACCGCCGTGCTCGAGGGCAAGCTCGTCCGCGTCGTCTCCTGGTACGACAATGAATGGGGCTTTTCGAACCGCATGGTCGACACCGCCGGCGCGATGGCGCGGCTCGGCTGACGTCATGGCGTCGTTCCGAACCCTGGACGATCTGGGCGAGGTCCGCGGCAAGCGGGCGCTGGTCCGGGTCGACCTCAACGTCCCGATGCAGGACGGGCGGGTCACCGACGACACCCGCTTCCGGGCGACGCTTCCGACCGTCACGGAGCTGGCGGACCGGGGGGCGATCGTCCTGCTCCTCGCCCATTTCGGACGGCCCAAGGCGCCGAGCCCGGATTTCTCGCTCTCGCGCGTGACCCGGCCCTACCAGGAGGTGCTCGGCCGGGCGGTCCGTTATATCGACTGGGAAGCCGATGCCGAGAACGTCGCGATGCTGCGCCCCGGCGACGTGGCGATCCTCGAGAATACCCGCTTCTTCGGCGGCGAGGAGAAGAACGATCCCGCCGTCGCGGAGCGTTTCGCCCGATTGGGCGACTTCTACGTCAACGATGCCTTTTCGGCCGCCCACCGGGCCCACGCCTCGACCGAGGGGATCGCGCATCTCCTCCCGGCCTATGCCGGGCGCGCGATGGAGGCGGAGCTGAAGGCGCTGCAAAAGGCGCTCGGCGAGCCGGATCGGCCGGTTGCCGCCGTCGTTGGCGGGGCCAAGGTCTCGACCAAGCTCGACGTCCTCACCAACCTGGTCGCCAAGGTCGACCACCTGATCATCGGCGGCGGCATGGCCAACACCTTCCTCGCCGCCCGCGGGGTGGACGTCGGCAAGTCGCTGGCCGAGCACGACCTAAGGGACACCGCGCTCGCCATCCTCGATGCGGCGGAGCGGGCCAATTGCACCGTCCATCTGCCTTACGACGTAGCCGTCGCGAAGGAGTTCCAAGCCAACCCGCCGAGCCTGCGCGTCTGCAACGTCCACGAGGTCGCGCCCGACGAGATGATCCTCGATGTCGGCCCCGCCGCCGTCGAGGCGCTGGCGGACGCCCTCAAGACCTGCCGCACCCTGGTGTGGAACGGCCCGCTCGGCGCGTTCGAGATCCCCCCTTTCGACCGCGCCACGGTTGCGCTGGCGCAGACCGCGGCGGCGCTGACTCAGAGCGGCTCGCTGGTGTCGGTCGCGGGAGGAGGCGACACCGTGGCGGCTCTCAACCATGCGGGCGTGGCCTCCGACTTCACCTTCGTCTCGACGGCCGGCGGCGCCTTCCTCGAATGGATGGAGGGCAAGCCGCTGCCCGGCGTCCAGGCGCTGGAAGCCTGAGCCGCCGTGCCGGGGTCGCTTGGGCCGGCCTGACGCTCGCGGCGGGCCTCGTTGAAGGATCGGCGTTCAGCGGCTATCAGCCGGCGCCAAAGCCACCTGAAATCAAGGAATCCCCATGCAACACGCGAAGATGATAGCGCAGATGAAGGAAGGCGAGGGGTTCATCGCTGCCCTGGACCAGAGCGGCGGCTCCACTCCGAAGGCGCTCCAGGGCTACGGGATCGAAGAAGGAGCCTGGTCGAGCGAGCAGGAGATGTTCGACCTCATCCACAAGATGCGCTGCCGCATCATCAGCTCGCCGGCCTTCACCGGCGACAAGGTCATCGGCGCGATCCTGTTCGAGCGCACGATGGACGGCGACATCGACGGCACGCCCGTGCCCGATGCCTTGAAGCAGCGCGGCGTCGTCCCTTTCATCAAGATCGACAAGGGCCTCGAAGCCGAGAATGACGGCGTCCAGCTGATGAAGCCGATGCCGGAGCTCGACGCTCTGCTCGGCCGCGCCCGGGGGCTCGGCGTGTTCGGCACCAAGGAGCGATCGGTGATCAACCTCGCCAACCGGCAGGGCATCGCCGCGATCGTCGGTCAGCAGTTCGAGGTTGCCCGGCAGGTGCTTGCCGCCGGCCTGGTTCCGATCATCGAGCCGGAGGTCAACATCAAGAGCCCCGAGCGGGCCGAGGCCGACCGGATCCTGCTCGACGAGCTCGTCAAGGCGCTGGACGCGTTCCCGGGCGACGACAAGGTGATGCTGAAGCTTTCGATCCCGGCCGAGGCCGGCCTGTTCCAGCCGCTCGTCGACCATCCGCGCGTGCTTCGCGTCGTCGCCTTGTCCGGCGGCTTCTCGCGCCCGGAGGCGTGCCGCGCGCTCGCCCGGAACCGCGGCATGATCGCGAGCTTCTCGCGGGCCTTGCTGGAGGACCTCCGGCACGACATGGACGACGCGGCGTTCGACCGGGCGCTCGGAGCGGCGATAGACGAGATCCATCGGGCGTCGACCGTCAAATCCTGAGCGGCCCAAGCGGATGGACGCGCCCGGTTGCCAGCTCTACCTGATCTCGCCTCTCGACGTCGCCGGCGACTTTCCCGAGCGGCTGGCGCGGGCGCTGGGCGGGGGGCCGGTCGCGGCTTTCCAGTTCCGGGTCAAGGGCGTCGACCAGCACGAGGCGGCGCGGCTTGCCGAGCCGTTGCAGGCGATCTGCGCCGAGCGCGACGTCGCCTTCATCGTCAATGACGACATGGTGCTGGCCAAGCGGCTCGGCGCCGACGGCGTCCATCTCGGCCAGGGCGACGGCGATCCGCGCGAGGCGAGGGCGCTGCTGGGCCCCTCGGCCCAGATCGGAGTCACCTGTCACGACAGCCGCCACCTCGCCATGGAGGCCGGGGAGGCGGGGGCGGATTATGTCGCGTTCGGCGCCTTCTTCGCCACCGCCACCAAGGAAGCGATCCACCGCCCCGATCCCTCCCTCCTGACCTGGTGGTCGCGGCTGTTCGAGCTGCCGTGCGTCGCGATCGGCGGGATCACGCCGGGCAACGGGCGGGTGCTGGCGCAGGCGGGCGCGGACTTCCTTGCCGTCTGCAGCGCCGTCTGGAACCATCCCGACGGGCCGGCAGCGGCCGTGGCGGCCTTCCAG
>DASWSP010000052.1:0-9036 GCA_036402575.1 Allosphingosinicella sp.
CGGCCGAGGCGGCGTGGCGCTTCGCCGGCCCGCTTCCCACCCTGGTGCTGTGCGGCCCCGGCAACAATGGCGGCGACGGCTATGTGATCGCCCGGGAACTCCAGGCGCGCGGCATGAGTGTCCGGGTCGCCGCGCTCGCCGAACCGCGCAGCCCCGCCGCCCGCCGGGCCGCGGCCGGGTGGCAGGGACCGGTCGAGCCGCTGCTCCAGGCCGCGCCGGCGCCGATGCTGATCGACGCCCTGTTCGGCACCGGGCTCACCCGGCCGCTCGACGAGGGGGCGGCGGGCGCGCTGATGCGGCTCGCCGGCGCGGCCGCGACCTGCGTCGCCGTCGACCTGCCGAGCGGGGTTTCGACCGACGACGGCCGGATCCTCTCGCCGGTGCCCGACTACGGCCTCACCGTCACCTTCGCGACGCTGAAGCCCGCCCACCTCCTCCAGCCCGCCGCGCGCCACATGGGCCGGATCGCCGTCGCCGACATCGGCATCGAGGCCGAGAGCCGGCTGCACGCGCTCGGCAAGCCCCGCATCGCGCCGCCGGGAGCGGACGATCATAAATACAGCCGCGGCTATGTCGCCGTCGTCGCTGGCGAAATGCCCGGCGCTAGCGCGCTCGCCGCCGGCGCGGCGCTGCGCGGCGGCGCGGGCTATGTGCGCCTGATCGCGCCGCACCCCCTTGCCGGAGCGCCTCAGGCGGTCGTGCAGAGCGCCGATCTCTCCGCCCTTGCCGATCCGCGCATCGGCGCCGTCGCGATCGGGCCCGGCCTCGGCCGGAGCGAGCGGGGCGCTGAATTGCTGAACGCCGCGCTCGCCAGCGGCCGTCCCCTCGTGCTCGACGCCGACGCGCTGGTGCTGCTCGACCTCTATGCCCTCGAAGGCGCCGAGCAGGTCCCGGTGCTGACCCCGCATGCGGGCGAGTTCGCCCGGCTGTTCGGCAGCCTCAAAGGAAGCAAGCCCGATCAGGCGCGGCAGGCCGCCGCGAAATCCGGCGCGGTGGTGGTCTACAAGGGCTCGGACACGGTGATCGCGGCTCCCGACGGCCGCGCCGCCATTGCCCGGCCCGCGCCGCCCTGGCTGGCGAGCGCCGGCACCGGCGACGTGCTGACCGGAATCATCGCCGCCGCCCGCTCGAAAGGGCTGGACGCCTTCGAAGCCGCCTGCGCCGGTGTCTGGATGCACGCGCGCGCCGCCGAGCTTGCCGGTCCGGGTCTGGTCGCCGACGACCTCCTTGCCCATTTGCCCGCCGTGATCGCGCTATGCTGAGCGAGGACGTCATCGTCCGAGTCGCCGCGCGCGGCGACGGCGTCACGCAAACCGGCCGGCACGTGCCGATGACCGCGCCGGGCGATTCGGTGCGGCCGGACGGGACGGTCGCGCCAGGCCCGCACCGCGCGGTGCCGCCATGCCGCCACTTCCCCGAATGCGGCGGCTGCCAGCTCCAGCATCTCGACGACCACGCCTACGCCGCCTTCCTCGTCGATCGCGTGGCGCAGGCGCTTGCCGCCCAGGGCGTCGTCGCGGCCGAGATCCGGCCGCCCCACCTTTCGCCGCCGATGAGCCGCCGCCGCGCCTCGCTCCGGGCCGAGCAGCGGGGAAGTCCGGTCCGGCTCGGCTTCAACGCCGAGCAAAGCCACCGAATCGTCGACATGCGCGAATGCCACATCCTTCGCCCCGAGCTGTTCGCTCTGGTCGATCCGCTGAGGAAGCTGCTGGGCGGACTGCTCGGCCCGCGCGGCAATGGCGGCGTCCGCCTCACGCTTGCCGATCAGGGCGCGGACATCCTGCTCGAGAAGGTGAGCGCGGAGGGGCTGGCGGCGTCGGAGGCGCTGACCGCCTTCGCCGAGACCCACCGGCTGGCGCGGCTCGCGCTGGACGACGGCTACGGCCCGCAGACCCGCTGGGAGCCGGAGCCGGTCACCGTCACCCTGGGCGGCGTCGCCGTGCCGCTGCCGCACGGCGCCTTCCTTCAGGCGACCGCGCAAGGGGAGGCGGCCCTGGTCGAAGCGGTGCGCGAGGCGGTCGGCCCGGCGCGGATCGTCGCCGATCTGTTCGCCGGCCTCGGCACCTTCGCGCTGTCGCTGGAGGGCCGAATCCTTGCCGCCGAGGGCGCCCGCGACGCCGCGCTCGCGCTCAAGTCCGCCGCCAACCGCGCCGGCCGCCAGATCTTCGTCGACCACCGCGACCTCTTCCGCCGCCCGCTCGACGAGAAGGAGCTCGGCCGTTTCGAGGCCGTGGTCGTCGATCCGCCGCGCGCGGGGGCTCGCGAGCAGGCGGCGCTGATCGCCCGCTCGGCGGTGCCGAGGATCGCCTCGGTCTCCTGCAACCCCGCCACCTTCGCGCGCGACGCCCGCACGCTGCTGGATGGCGGCTACCGGCTCGACTGGGTGAAGCCGGTCGGCCAGTTCCGCTGGTCCACCCACGTCGAGCTGGCCGCAGCGTTCAGCCGCCCATGACCGTCGTTGCGAGGAGCGTAGCGCTCCGCTCGCAATGACGTGGCTAGAGCGATCGGATCACCACGGCCGCCGCGTGGACGGTGAGGCCCAGCAGGCAGAAGGAGGCGGCGATGAACAGGTAGAAGCGCCACTTCACCACGTTCACCGTCGCCTGCACCAGGCTGTGACCGACCCGGAACAGGACGTAGCCCCACGCCAGCGCGAGGTTGATCCAGACCTCGCCTTTGCCGAGCAGCGCCAGCGTGATGCAGATCGCATAGAACAGCGTCGGCTGCTCCATCAGGTGATTGTAATTGTGCGCCTTCCAGTTGACGCGGTCCTCGACCACGCCGTCGAGGCTGCCGGTCTTGCTTCCGACCCGGCCCTTCAGCGAGATGCCCTTCCGCTTCATCGCCGGAAAGCGCACCGCGTACATCCAGATCATCATCACCAGCGACCAGGCGACCAGCGCCACCACCGGCGCGAGAATGGCATTCGTTCCGAGCATGAAAAAGGCACCTCCCCCTGGTGGGGAAGGTGCCTCGTTTCAGCTCAGGCGGTCAACCGCCGCTTAGTCGAACATTTTGCTGAAAGCCCGCTTGGCGCGGGTCTTCCAGTGGCCGCGGTGGTAGGCGTCGGAGGCCAGCAGCGGCAGAACGCTGGTCGCCTCGGCGAACACCATCTGCTCCATCGCCGTCGAGACCTTGCCCCAGCTCGCCGCCTCCTGGAGCGTCGAGGAGGAGCAGGCGCCGTCGCGCACGTCGGCGACGGTGATCTGGACCGCATATTTATGCACCTCGACGTCCTCGTGGCCGAGGATCTCGGCGCACACGACCGTGTCCTGGACGAAGTTCTTGGGCACGCCGCCGCCGATCATCAGCAGGCCGGTGCTGCCGGCCTTGATCTTGATGTCGGTGAGCTCGCGGAAGTCCGCGATCGAGTCCATCGTCAGATACTGCCGCCCCGCCTTCATCGCGTCGACCTGGTGCTTGACCAGCCCGAAGCCGGCCGAGCTGTCGGTGAAGGCCGGGCAGAAGATCGGCACGTCATGCTCGTAGGCGAGCTTGACCAGGCTGTTCTCCTTCTTGCCGTGCACCGTCAGCCACTTGCCCATCTCGCGGATGAAGGCGCGCGACGAATAGGGCCGCGGCTCGAGGCTGTTGGCGATGTCGCCGATCGTGTGGTCGGTCTCCTGCAGCTTCTCCTCGTCGATATAGGTGTCGTAGATGCGGTCGATGTAGAGCGAGCGCAGCGTGTCGTCGTCAGGGATTTCAAGTGCTTGGTAGTGCTTGTGGCCAAGCGCTTCGAAGAAATCCATGTCGACGATCGTGGCTCCGGTGGCGACGATGCCGTCGACCATGTTGTTGCGCACGAGGTCGGCATAGAGGTCCATGCAGCCGCCGGCCGAGGTCGAGCCCGCGATCACCAGGAAGATCGAGCAATCGGGATCGGCCAGCATCTGGTTGTAGATCTCGGTCGCGCGGCCGAGGTCGCGCGAGGTGAAGCTCATCTTCTTCATCGCGTCCACGATCGGGCGCGCGTCGAAGCTCTTGATGTCGATATGCTCGACGACGTTCGAAAGCAGCTGGGCCTTGCGGGTGTCGTTCGCACGGATGTCGTTCACTTTGGGGTCTCCCCATACTCACCAGAACCGCCGTCGTTATGGGGACGTCGGAAACCCGTGGGGAGCGGAGCGCCGGCTGGGGCGCTCCGCTCGATACGTGCCCTGCGCGAGCGCAGGGATCAGTGCCGGTGGCTTGCTACAGCTTGACGACGTTGGAACGTGCGACGACGCGGTGGGCTCCGCCGTAAAGCGTCGCCATCGGCTCGTCCTCGGCGACCGCCTTCACGTCCGATCCGAAGCCGTTGAACCCGGTCCGCATCGCGCAGCCATAGGCGCCGAGCATGCCGATCTCGATATAGTCGCCCGGCTGGACGTCCGCCGGCAGCAGGAACGGCCCCGCCATATGGTCGAGATCGTCGCAGGTCGGCCCGTAGAAGCTGAACCCCATCTCCTTGGCCTCCGAAGCCTCCTCGCGGATCAGCTTCACCGGGAAGCGCCAGCCGATATGCGCCGCATCGAACAGGGCGCCGTAAGCGCCGTCGTTGATGTAGAGCTCGTCGCCGCGGCGCTTTTCGACCCGCACCAGCACGCTCGCATATTCCGCGCACAAGGCCCGCCCCGGCTCGCACCACAGCTCGGCCGAATAGCTGATCGGAAGGCTCTCGAACGCCGTGTGGATGACCTTGAAATAGGCCTCCAGCGGCGGCGGCTCCATGCCCGGATAGGACGACGGGAAGCCGCCGCCGACATCGACGATGTCGACCGTGACCGCCGCCTCGACGATCGCCGCGCGCACCCGCTCCATCGCCTCAAGGTAAGCGGCCGGGGTCATCGCCTGGCTGCCGACGTGGAAGCAGATGCCGAGCGCGTCCGCCGCCTGGCGGGCCGCGAACAGCAGCGCCTTGGTCTCAGAGGCTTCCACCCCGAACTTCGAGGCGAGGCTGAGCTTGGCATGGTCCGACGAGACGCGGATCCGGACGCACAGGTTGAGGTCGGCGGCGCCGCGCGTCGCACGGACGATCTTGTCCAGCTCGTCGAGCGTGTCGAGCGAGAAGGTCTTCACGCCGTGCTTGAAATACGCCTCCTCGATCGCCTCCTCGGCCTTGACCGGGTGCATGAAGCAGAGCGTCGCCTCCGGCAGCGTCCGGGCGACCAGGCGCACCTCGGCGATCGAAGCCACGTCGTAATGCGTGATTCCGCTGTCCCACAGGATCTCGAGCAGATCGGCGGACGGGTTCGCCTTGACCGCATAGATCGAGCGGCCCGGAAACTTCTCGACGAAGAATCGGGCAGCCCGCCGGGCGGCGTGCGGACGAAGGAGCGTGACCGGCTGGACCGGCCGAAGGGACGAAGCTAGCCCCAGCGCGCTATGATGCGTGTGCAACTCAAGGGACCTCCAACGGGTAGTTGACGACAAGGGCTGCCTTGCGGTTTGGAAGTCCCCATGGGGCAGCGAAGGCGCGATATATGGGCGTATGCCCCCCCTGTAAAGACCTGCATTTTCCTCATGCGGGTCAAAGCGTTGGCTGTCGCGGACGGTTAGATCTGGCTGACTGGACGTGATTGGCGCGCGGTAGATGGAGATTGATGTGGGCAAGGGACGTGCGACGAGCGAGGGCGTGGCCGCGGCGGCCGCCCGGATCCGCGCCGAGATCACGCTGACGCCGCTGCTTGCGCTGGAGATCGGCGGCGTTCGGCTGTGGGCCAAGGCCGAGTGCCTGCAGCGCGGCGGCAGCTTCAAGCTGAGGGGCGCCACCAACCGGCTGATGCTGCTGAGCCCCGGGGAGCGCGCCCGCGGCGTGGTCGCCTTCTCGTCGGGCAACCACGCCCAGGGGGTGGCGCTGGCGGCCAGGCGGTTCGGCATCGCCGCGACCATCGTCATGCCCGCCGATGCGCCCGCCGTGAAGCGCGCCGCGACGCTCGCCGCCGGCGCAAGCATCGTCGATTACGACCGCGACACCGAAAGCCGCGAGGAGATCGGCGCCCGCCTCGCCCGCGACAGCGGCGCCACCCTGGTGCCCTCGTTCGACGACGTCGACGTCATCGAAGGCCAGGGGAGCGTCGGGGTCGAGATCGGCCGGCAGCTGCGCGAGGCGCTCGGGCGGGCGCCGGACAAGGTCGTGGTTCCCTGCGGCGGCGGCGGCCTTTCGGCGGGCATCGCGCTGGCCCTTCCCGATGCCCGGATCGTCACCGCCGAACCCGAGGGCTGGGACGACATGGCGCGCTCGCTTGAGGCGGGCGAGCCGGTGCCGGTCGGCCCGAACCCGCCCGCGACCCGCTGCGACGCGCTCCAGACCAGGCTGGTCTCGCCGCTCACGCTCGAGCCGCTGCTCCGGCACGGCGCCCGCGGGACCGCGGTGGGCGAGGTCGAGATCGCCGCCGCCATGGCGTTCGCCGCCCGTCACCTGCGGCTGGTGGCGGAGCCCGGCGGAGCGGCGGCGCTGGCGGCGGCGCTCGCCGGAAAGGCGGGCGCGCTCACCGAGCGCAGCGTCGTCGTCGTGTCGGGAGGAAATGTCGATCCGCTGGTCTATGCGGAGATAGTGCGCGCTCAGGCGGCGGAAGGGGCGCGATAACCCTGGGGCTCGACATGGGCGGGCGAGATCGCCTCGACCTGCCGGGTCAGCGCTTCAAGCTGCAGCGCGATGGTCCGCAATTCGGCCGAATAGGCCTGGGCGTCGATGCCGGGTCGGTTCAGCGTCGCCGCTTCCAGCAAGGTGTCCAGCACCATCGAGAGGCTCGGCAGGATCGTCTCCTCGATCCGCTCGAATGCTTCGTCGAGCACCTTCTGGTCCAGCCGTCCCATCGGCCGGAGATTAAACGTTCATCCTTAACCCGGCGTAAAAAAAAGACCTACTTTTTCAGCGGCCCAAGGCATGGCAAGGGGCGCGCATGCAATCGGCCCCCGCCTCGACCCTGCTCTCGATCATGGTGATCTGCGCCTTCGCCCTCGGCGCCGGCGGCCTCTGGCTGATCGTCCGCCGCCGCGATTTCAGGAAGGGCCTGCTGATGCTGCTCGCCGGCGCGGTCCTGCTGGGCAACGTCCTGATCTGGACGCTCTGACGTCACTTGATCGGGCAGTTGGGGTCCAGGCGCATGTCGAGATAGGAATCGACCGACTTCATCAGCTGCGGCATCTCGTTGACGAAGAAGTGGTTCGCGCCCGGGATCGTGTCGTGGTGGATGGTGATGTGCCGCTGCGTCCTGAGCTTGTCGACCAGCTTCTGGACCGCGTTCGGAGTGACCACCTCGTCGGCCTCGCCCTGGATGATGATTCCGGAAGAGGGGCAGGGGGCAAGGAAGGTGAAATCGTACATGTTGGCCGGCGGCGCGATCGAGATGAAGCCGCGCACTTCCGGCCGCCGCATCAGCAATTGCATGCCGATCCAGGCGCCGAAGCTGGCGCCGGCGATCCAGGTCGTCTCGGCTTCGGGATGGATCTGCTGCACCCAGTCAAGCGCCGAAGCGGCGTCGGAAAGCTCGCCGATGCCGTTGTCGAACAGGCCCTGGCTCTTGCCGACGCTGCGGAAGTTGAAGCGCAAGGTGGCGAAGCCGCGCCTGACGAAGGTCCGGTAGAGCGCCTGGACGATGGCGTTGTTCATTGTTCCGCCGGCCTGCGGATGCGGGTGGAGGATCATCGCCACCGGGGCGCGGGGGCGGGGGCCTGGGCTGAAACGGCCTTCGAGACGGCCCTCGGGGCCTGGAAAGATGACTTCGGGCATGGACGATATTCCGGGTTGTGCAGCGCCATGCGGGATGCTGGCAGCCGAGCGGTTGCGGCCTATATAGGGGCTCGTCCCGGATCGCAACTTTTGCGAATCGTTCGCAATAATAAGCAGGCTGCATTGCTGTATTTGGATTATCAGGCCACCACGCCGCTCGCTCCCGAGGCGCTGGAGGCGATGCTGCCGTGGCTCGGCGGGCCGGGCAGCGAGGGCTTCGCCAATCCGGCCAGCCAGTATCGCGCCGGCCGCTCGGCAGCGGCGGCGGTCGAGGTGGCGCGCGAGCAGGTGGCCGCGCTCCTTCCGGCGGGCGGCCAGGTTCATTTCACCTCCGGGGCCACCGAGGCGCTCAATTGGGCGCTGGGCTGCGGCATCCGGATCGCGCCGGGCGGCCTGGCCGGAAGCGCGATCGAGCACCAGGCGGCGCTGCAGGGCCTCGAAAGCCTCGGCGCCGAAATCATTCCCGTCGATGCGAAGGGACTCGTTCCGCCCGCCGGGCAGGCGGTTCTGCCCGAGCGCGGCATCGTGGCGCTGATGCTGGTCAACAATGAGATCGGGACGATCCAGCCCGTCGCCGACTACGCTGCCGCCGCGCACGCCAAGGGCAGCCTGCTGCTTTGCGACGCGGTCCAGGGCTACGGCCGGATGGCCATTCCGGAAGGGCCGGATCTGATCGCGATCAGCGCGCACAAGATCCACGGCCCCAAGGGCATCGGCGCGCTGTGGGTCCGCGACGGCGTGCGCCTCCCGCCGTTGCTGCTCGGCGGCGGCCAGGAGCACGGCATGCGCTCGGGCACCGTGTCGCCGGCGCTGGTGGCCGGTTTCGCCGCGGCGGCGCGGCTCGCGGCCGAGCGGATGACCGCCGATGCCGATCACGTCGCGCGCCTGTGGGATATCGCGCTTGAGCTGCTCTCGGGCTGGACGGTGAATGGATCGATCGCCCGGCGCTACCGCGGCAACCTCAACGTCCGGCGGCAGGGCGTGAACGGCGTCCGTTTGCTCTCGGACCTCCGCTCCGTCGCCTTCAGCCTCGGCAGCGCCTGCGGCAGCGGCTCGGGAAAGACCAGCCACGTCCTGCGCTCGATCGGGCTTTCGGAAGCCGAGGCGCACGCCAGCATCCGGCTCGGCTTCGGCCGCTACACGACCGAAGCGGAGCTGCGGGAAGCGCTCGGCCTGCTCAACGCGGCGGCCGAACGCCAGCTGAGCTTCGCCGCATGACCCCCAAGACGGTGAAAGTGCGCTTCATCTCGGCGGACGGGTCGAGCGTGCGCGAGGTGGCGGCGCCCGCCGGCGAGCGCCTGCTCGACGTCGCCCAGGCCGAC
>DASWSP010000053.1:0-16554 GCA_036402575.1 Allosphingosinicella sp.
ATGGGCTGGGACCATTCGAGCCTCAACGCGCCCGAGCTCGCCCGCATCGCCGAGGATCTCGGCGTGCACATGATCACCGTCCACGGCCGCACCCGCTGCCAGCTCTACAAGGGCGAGGCGGACTGGCGGTTCGTCCGCAAGGTCAAGGAAGCGGTGAGCGTCCCCGTCATCGTCAACGGCGACATCAACTCGATCGAGGACGCGGAGACGGCGCTCGACCAGTCCGGCGCCGACGGTCTGATGATCGGCCGCGGCGCCTATGGCAAGCCGTGGCTGCTCGGCCAGGTGATGCACTGGCTGAAGACGGGGCAGCGCCTGCCCGACCCCGGCATGGACGAACAGTTCATGGTCATTACCGAGCAGTATCAGGCGATGCTCGACCATTATGGCAGCGAGGTGGGCGGCAATTGCGCGCGCAAGCATATCGGCTGGTACACGCGCGGCCTGCACGGCTCGGCCGAATTCCGAAACGCCTTCAACAAGGAGGCCGACCCGAAGCGGGCTCTGGCGATGTTGCGCGACTTCTATTCCCCCTGGCTGAGCAGGGCGGCCGCCTGAGGGCTCCCACTTTTCCGGAAGGCCTGAGCGCCGAAACACGCATCCGGCACGTCCAATCGAAGAACCGGACCCAATCTGCTGTGTTCTTTGGGCCACATTCTTGTGGTAGAGCGGCCACGTGAACATCGAAGCGCCCATCTCGGTTGATTCCAGGCCGCGCTGGCGGCGGCGCCTTTCGATCGTGTTGCGCCGAAGCCGCCTGGTGCCGCTGGTCGAGCTTGCGACCGTGGTCGCGGTGATCGCGATGGCGACGATCAGCTATTTCATCATCACCCGCCAGGGCTCGCCGCAGTCGCTGCTGACCCCGCCGATGGTGGCGATGCTGCTGATCGCCAACCTGGTGCCGGCGATGGCGCTGATGGTGCTGGTCGCCCGCCGGATGGCGATGCGCCGGGCCGCCAGCTCGCCGATCGGGGGGAGGGGGCGCCTCCACGTGCGGCTGGTCGCTCTGTTCTCGGTGATCGCCGCCGTGCCGACGGTGCTGGTCGTGATCTTCGCTTCGCTGCTGTTCCAGAGCGGCACCGAATTCTGGTTCTCGGACCGGGCCCGCGGGATGCTCCAGAACGCTTCGCAGATCGCGCAGGAAAGCTACCGGGGCGAGCTCGACCGGGTCGATCGGGAAACCGTGACGATGGCCGGCGACCTTGCCCAGTTCCTGAGCGAGCGGCCGATGGACAGTCCTGAATTCGCCGAATTCTTCGCCCAGCAGGTGCTGTTCCGGAACCTCTCGGAAGCGGTCTTGATGAACGTGAACCAGCGCGGCGTGCAGACGCTGGCGCTGGTCAACCCCTACGAGCGCTCGCTCGAGGAGGCGGTCACGCCCGAGCTGTTCCAGCAGCTTCGCCAGGGCCGGCAAAGCGTGGCGGCCGCCCGCGAGGACCGGATCGGAGCGATCGCCCGCTTCCCGATCGGCGAGAACACCTACCTTTACGCGGCGCGGGTCTTCGATCCGCTGATGGCGAACCAGATCAAGCGCGGCGAAGCCGTGATCGCCGATTACGATGCCTTGTTCGAGCGGTCGCGCGCCCTCCAGTTCCGCTTCAACGCCGCCTTGCTGCTCGTGTCGCTGCTGATCGTGGCGATCTCGATCTGGATCGCACTGACGCTTGCCGACCGTCTCGTCCGGCCCGTCGGCCAGCTGGTCGACGCTGCCCGCCGGGTCACCGCCGGCGACATGTCGGCGCGCGTTCCCACCTCGCGGGTCAACGACGAGGTGTCGACGCTGGGCAATGCCTTCAACCGCATGACCCGACGGGTCGAGGAGCAGACCGGCGCCCTGGTGGCCGCCAACAGCCAGCTCGAAAGCCGCCGGGCGTTCATCGAGGCGGTGCTGTCGGGAGTCTCGGCCGGCGTCATTTCGGTCGATCACGACCGCCAGGTCCGGCTCATCAACAGCTCGGCCGAAGCGATGCTCAAGACCGGCAAGGACCAGGCGATCGGCAAGAAGCTGGGGATGCTGGCCCCCGAGCTCGACAAGCAGCTCGACAGCGACGAGCGCGACGACATCATCCAGTTCTCGAGCGGCGGCGAGCCGCGCACGCTCGCGGTCAAGCGGGTCAAGGTGGAGGGCGGCCACGTCCTCACCTTCGACGACATCACCAACCAGCTGCTCGACCAGCGCCGCGCCGCCTGGTCGGACGTCGCCCGCCGGATCGCCCACGAGATCAAGAACCCGCTGACCCCGATCCAGCTCGCCGCCGAGCGGCTGCAACGCCGCTACGGCTCGGAGATCACGTCCGACGAGGGAACGTTCGAGAAGCTCACCGGAACGATCGTCCGCCAGGTCGGCGACCTCCGGAGGATGGTCGACGAATTCTCCTCGTTCGCGCGCATGCCCAAGCCGGTGTTCCGCGAGGAATCGATCGCCGAGATCGCCCGCCAGGCCTTGTTCCTGCACGAGGTCGCGCACCCGCACATCCGCTTCATGCTCGACGCCCCGGAGCCGTCGCCCCTGCTCGTCTGCGACCGCCGCCAGCTCGGCCAGGCGCTCACCAACGTCGTCAAGAACGGCGTCGAGGCGATCCAGCAGAAGAAGGAGGAGGGGCTCGGCGGCGACGAGGAGCGGGTGGAGATCCGGATCGCCGAGCAGGCCGGGCACATCTGCATCGAGATTTCGGACAGCGGAATCGGCCTTCCCGCCGAGCGCGGGCGGCTCACCGAGCCCTACATGACCACGCGCGTCAAAGGCACCGGGCTTGGCCTGGCGATCGTCAAGAAGATCGTCGAGGAGCATTTCGGCAGCATCTCGTTCGACGATGCGCCGGGCGGCGGCACCGTGGTGCGGCTCGTGTTCGATGCCGAGAGCCTGGCGAGGCTCGACGGCAGCGGCGTCATCCATTCAGAAGACAGCGTGGTAAACGGTTGAAATTATGGCTTTAGACATTTTGGTTGTCGACGATGAACAGGATATTCGGGAGCTCGTCTCGGGCGTGCTCGAGGACGAGGGCTATTCGGCGCGCACCGCGGCGAGCAGCAGCGAGGCGCTGGCGGCGATGTCGGACCGGCGGCCGAGCCTGGTGCTGCTCGACGTCTGGCTGCAGGGCTCCAAGCTGGACGGGCTCCAGCTGCTCGAGGAGATCAAGCGCCGCGATCCCACGCTGCCGGTGCTGATGATCTCGGGCCACGGCAATCTCGACACCGCGGTCGCCGCGATCAGGCAGGGGGCTGTCGATTTCATCGAGAAGCCGTTCGAGGCGGGGCACCTGCTCCACCTCGTCGCCCGCGCCACCGAGACCGAGCGGCTGCGGCGCGAGAACGAGACGCTCAAGGCGCAGATCGGGCAGGAGACCGAGCTTACCGGCTCCAGCGTCGCCATCAACGCGGTTCGCGCCACCCTGAAACGGGTGGCCGGGACGGGGAGCCGAGTCCTCATCACCGGCCCCGCCGGAGGCGGCAAGGAGGTCGCCGCGCGGCTGCTCCACGATTGGAGCCCGCGCGTCCGCGCCCCGTTCATCGTCGTCAGCGCCGCGCGGATGACGCCCGAGCGGGTCGAGGAGGAATTGTTCGGGGTGGAGGAGGGGGGCGAACTCGCCCGCCCCGGCCTGCTCGAACAGGCGCACGGCGGCACGCTGTTCCTCGACGAGATCGCCGACATGCCGATGCCGGCGCAGGCCAAGATCCTGCGCGTCCTGACCGACCAGAGCTTCACCCGCGTCGGCGGCCAGCGCATGGTCAAGGTCGACATGCGGGTGGTCTCCTCGACCGCGCGCACGCTGTCGGACGAGATCGCCGGCGGCCGTTTCCGCGAGGACCTGTTCTACCGGCTCAACGTCGTGCCCGTGCACATCCCGGCGCTGGCCGACCGCCGCGAGGACATTCCGGAGCTCGCCGCCCATTTCGCCGCCCGCTATGCGGCCGAGCAGCGGCTGGCGACTCCCGATTTCTCCGACGACGCGCTGGCGGCGCTGCAGGCCTATGACTGGCCCGGCAACGTCCGCCAGCTGCGCAACGTCGTCGAGCGCACGATCATCCTGGCGCCCGGGGCGCGGGTGGGCTGCATCGAGATCGACATGCTGCCGCCCGAGCTGCTCAACGAGCAGGCCCAGCTCAGCCCGGGCGAGGCGGTCAAGGCGATCATGGGGACGCCGCTGCGCGAGGCGCGCGAGACGTTCGAGCGCGAATATCTGCGCGTCCAGATCCGCCGCTTCTCAGGCAACATCTCGCGCACCGCCACCTTCATCGGCATGGAGCGATCGGCGCTGCACCGCAAGTTGAAGGCGCTCGGCATCGGCGACACCAGGAACGAGGACGCCGAATAGCCGCCCCCGCTCAGCCATGATATTGCAGCGGAGGGGTGGCGCATCTACCTAGCAGGGGCTGCGCCCGCGCATGCGCGCATGCCAATAAGGAGAATAGGAGATGGCCGACAAGGTCAACAACCTGCAGGATATGTTCCTAAACAGCCTCAGGCGTTCGAAGACCCCCGTGACGATGTTCCTGGTCAAGGGGGTGAAGCTCCAGGGGATCATCACCTGGTTCGACAATTTCTCGGTGCTGCTGCGCCGCGACGGTCAGGCCCAGCTCATCTACAAGCATGCCATCTCGACGATCATGCCGTCGCAGCCGCTCGACCTCAGCGAGATCCAGCGCGCTTTCGCCGAGCAGATCGAGAAGCGGAAGCCGACCCTCCTCCAGGAGGTGTTCCTCAGCGCCGTCCGCCGCTCGGGCGAGCCGGTCACCATGTTCCTCGTCAACGGCGTGATGCTGCAGGGCGAGATCGCCGCCTTCGACCTGTTCTGCATGCTGCTCCAGCGCGAGGGGCTGTCGCAGCTCGTCTACAAACATGCCATCTCGACCGTGCAACCCGAAAAGCCGGTGAGCTTTATAGAGGCGGATGACGAGGAGTCGGGCAGCTGAGCGTTTTCGATCGCGATGACAATGCCGACGTCGCGCGCGGCGCCCGCGCCGTGGTGACGCTTCCGGAGCTCGGCGGCGAGGCCCGGCGCGACGTCGACGCGCGGCTCGCCGAGGCGGCGGGCCTGGCCGAGGCGATCGGCGTAGTGGTGGTCGAAAAGCTGCACTTCCGGATCCGCGCACCCAAGGCGGCGACCCTGTTCGGTTCCGGCCAGGTCGAGCAGATCGCCGAAGCCGCGCGGATGGCCGAGGCCGAGCTGATCATCGTCGACGCGCCGATCACCCCGATCCAGCAGCGCAACCTGGAAACGGCGACCAAGGCCAAGGTGATCGACCGCACCGGCCTGATCCTCGAAATCTTCGGCGAGCGCGCCGCGACTGCGGAAGGCCGGCTCCAGGTCGAGCTTGCCCATCTCGATTATCAGGCGGGACGGCTGGTCCGGTCCTGGACCCACCTCGAGCGCCAGCGCGGCGGCTTCGGCTTCCTGGGCGGCCCCGGCGAGACCCAGATCGAGGCGGACCGGCGCCTCATCCGCGACAGAATGGCCAAGCTTCGCAAGGAGTTGGAGCAAGTATCTCGAACGCGCTCGCTGCACCGCGCCCGCCGGCAAAAGGCGCCGTGGCCGGTGGTCGCCCTGGTCGGCTACACCAATGCCGGCAAGTCGACGCTGTTCAACCGGCTCACCAACGCCGACGTCATGGCTGAGGACCTGCTGTTCGCGACGCTCGATCCCACGATGCGCGAAATCGCCGTCCCGGGCTTCGACAAGGCGATCCTTTCCGACACGGTGGGCTTCATTTCGGATCTGCCGACGCAGCTGGTGGCGGCCTTCCGAGCCACGCTGGAGGAGGTGATCGCGGCCGACCTCGTCATCCACGTGCGCGACATCTCGCATCCCGACAGCGAGGCGCAGCGGCTGGACGTCGAGCAGGTGCTCGCGGAGATCGGCGCGGCCGAGGAGGGGGGGCAGCCGATGATCGAGGCGTGGAACAAGATCGACGCCGTGTCGCCGGAGGATTCAGAGCGGATCCATGCCGAGGCGGCGCGGCGGGAGGATGTGGTGATCATCTCGGCGCTCGACGGGCAGGGGGTGGAGCGGCTGATGAGCTGCGCGGCCGAGCATCTGCGCAAGGGCACGAAGATCCGGAAGGTGACGCTGCCGGCATCGGACGGCGAGGCGATCGCCTGGCTCCATGCCAATGGCGAGATCGTCGACCAGCGCAGCCGCGATCTCGAGACGGATTACGAAGTCCGCATCTCGGACGCCGACTGGGCGCGTTTCCAGAACAATTATCTGCAGGCGCTCGGCTAAAGCTCCGCCTTGGCGCGCTGCCACATCGCCTCCAGCTCGACGATGTCCATCTCGCCGAGCGGCCGCTGAGACAGCGTCTCAACCTTGCGGAAGCGGGCTTCGAAGCGGCTCGCGGCCTCGCGCAGCGCCGCTTCGGGATCTATGTCGAGGTGGCGCGCATAATTGACGACCGAGAAGAGCAGGTCGCCGAGCTCCGCGGCGCGCTCCTCGGCCGTTGCCGCGCCGTCGATCTCGGCGAGCTCTTCGTCGATCTTGGCGCGCGGGCCGCTGGCGTCCGGCCAGTCGAAGCCGACGCGGGCGGCGCGGCGCTGGAGCTTCTCGGCGCGCTTGAGGGCCGGCAGCGCCATGGCGACGTGCGCCAGCGCGCTGCGGTCGTCGTGGCGCTCGCGCTCGGCCGCCTTGAGCGCCTCCCAACCGGGACTTGCGGCGGCCTGGCCGAAGACGTGCGGGTGGCGACGGACCATCTTGGCGCAGATCGACGCCATGACGTCATCGATCGAAAAGGCGCCGGATTCAGCGGCGATCTGGGCATGATAGACGACCTGGAGCTGGAGATCGCCAAGCTCGTCCTTGAGCTCGGCCATGTCGCCGCGGCGGATCGCGTCGGCGACCTCATAGGCTTCCTCGATCGTGTACGGCGCGATCGTCTCGAAGCTTTGCTCGCGGTCCCATTCGCAGCCGTTCACCGGATCGCGCAGCCGCCGCATGATTTCGACCAGATCGGCCAGAGAGGGCGCGGCTGATGTCATCGAAGTTGCACCTGCGAAGCCAAATCTCAAAGTGCGATAATATACATTATGTAAAATCCGGCTAGGGTTTCAGGATCAGCCGGTTTCTCTCGACCCCCCACCCGGAAAGCGAAGAGAGGAAGTTCATCCCAAGCACATTGGTCTCGCCGAAGCCATCGGAGATGTGGACGGCGAGATCCTCGCGAACGATATGGCCGACCTCGAGCCGTTCGGCGCGGCCGCGCTGCACCGCGACCTTGCCGTTGGCGGTCTGCACCACCGCCGGAATGCCGCTGCTGGGCTCAATGCCCGCGCGCCGGGCCGTTCGGCCGGAAATGCTGGTGGTCGTGGCGCCGCTGTCGACCAGGAAGCGCACCTCCTGGCCGTTGAGACGCGCCTCGACCCAGAAATGACCGTCCAGCGACTGCTTGATCTGCAGCTCCTGGCCGACCTGGACGCCGGTGCTTTCGGCGCGGCGCTCGTCGAGCACCTGGTTGGCGAAGCTGACGACGTCGTCCTTGAGCGCGAACGCCACGAACGCCGCGAGGAAGATGATCACCCAGCCCGCGAACATCTTGAGGCCTTTGCCGATCGGCATCCTGCGCACCGTCAGCGCGCTCGCCACGAACACCAGGATCGCGACGAGGTAGATGAATTCGGCCGTGCGGTCGCCGCTCACAGCGCGATCTCCTGACCGTCGTAAGCGGGCTCGACACCGCCGGGCAGCTCGGCCAGCAGCCCGGCATAGTCCATCGACTGGTCCATGTGGGTGAGGATAGCCCGTTTCGGCTGAACGGCGTCTATCCAGCCGAGCACCTGGTCGAGATGGCCGTGCGACGGATGCGGCCGCCGCCGGAGCGCATCGACGATCCACAGGTCGACGCCCTCGAACAATCTCCGCATCTCGTCCGTCAGCGCGTTGAAATCGGTTGAATATCCGATCGAGGCGCCCTCGGCGTCGAAGCGCAGGCCGGCGGACGTGATGTCGCCGTGCGGCTGGTCGACGGCGCGGATGCGGACCGTGCCGACCCGCAGGCTGTCGGGCAGCAGCTGGCCGGTCACGACGGGCGGATAGCCGCCCTTCCCTTCGAACGCGTAGCCGAAGCGCGCCAGCAGCGTGTCGAGCGTGCCGCGCCGGGCGTAGCCGGCGAGCGGCGCGCCGCGGGCGTGATAGACCTGCCGAAGGTCGTCGATGCCGTGGCAATGATCGGCATGGTCGTGGGTCCAGATCACCGCGTCGAGGTCGCTGACGCCGGCGCCCAGCAGCTGCTCGCGAAGATCGGGGCTGGTGTCGACGAGAATCCGGGCATCCTGGTGCTCGACCAGGATGGAGACCCGCAGCCGCCGGTTCTTCGGCTCGGCCGGGTCGCAATCGCCCCAGTCGTTGCCGACCCGCGGCACGCCCGACGAGGTGCCGCAGCCGAGGATCCGCACCTTCACCTCAAGCCGCCTTGTTGAAAAGCGTTCTGAAGTTGGCGCTGGTGGCGGCGGCGAGCGTTTCGAGCGGTTCGCCGCGCAATTCGGCGAGGAACCGCGCGGTGTCGGCGACGAAAGCCGGCTCGCAGGTGCGGCCGCGGTGCGGCACCGGGGCGAGGAACGGCGCGTCGGTCTCGATCAGAAGCCGATCGAGCGGGATCGCCCTGGCGGTTTCCTGCAGCTCCCGGGCGTTCTTGAAGGTGACGATGCCGGAGATCGACACGTAGAGGCCGAGCTCGAGGCCGGTGCGGGCGAGATCGAGGGTGCCGGTGAAGCAGTGGAGGACGCCGGTGAAGCGCCCCTTCCCCATCTCCTCGCCGAGGATCAGCGCGGTATCGGCTTCGGCTTCGCGGGTGTGGATGATGATCGGCACCTGCGCTTCGCGCGCGGCCGCGATGTGGCTTCGGAAGCTGGCGCGCTGGCGGTCGCGGTCGGAGCGGTCATAGTAGTAGTCGAGCCCGCTTTCGCCGATCCCGGCCACCCGCGGGTGCCGGGCGCGGTCGACCAGCGTCCGGGTCTCGACGTCGGGGTGGAGATCGGCCTCGTGCGGGTGGATGCCGATCGAGGCCCAGACGTCGCTCTCGCGTTCCGCCACGCCCAGCACGTCGTCCCATTCGCTCGCCCGCGTCGAGATGTTGAGCATGGCCGAGACGCCCGCCGCCCGGGCGCGCTCGAGCACGGCCGGCTGGTCCTCCGCCAGGCCTTCGTAGTTCAGGTGGCAGTGGCTATCGATGAACATTCAGGCATCCGCGGGCAGTTCGAGCCTGGGGAAGATGGGGGTTGGAAGCGCCAGCGTGAAGCCCGATCGGGCCAGCCGTTCGTAGCGCCGCGGGTCGCGAAGCGCATCGTCGTCGCGCTCGTCGGCGGGTACGCCCATCTGGTCGAGCAGCCTCGCCGCCGAGGCCGGGATCACCGGCTGGATCGCGATGGTGAGGTCGATGATCGACCGGTAGAGCGTCTCCAGCACCGCCGTCATCCGTTCGGGATCGGTCTTGCGAAGCGCCCAGGGCGCCTGCGAGTCGATATATTGGTTGCAGGCGAAGACGGCGCGCAGCCAGGCCTCGATGCCGTGGCTGAGCGCCAATTCGCGGAACAGGCGCGGCATTTCGTGCTGGGTGGCGTCTCGCACGGTGTCGAGCAGCGCCCGGTCGGCCTCGTCCCCCTTCCCTCCCAGCGGCACCGCGCCGGCGCAATTCTTCGCGATGAAGGAGAGCGTGCGCTGGGCCAGGTTGCCGTAGCTGTTGGCGAGATCGGCGTTGACCCTGGTGACGATCGCCTCGGCGCTGTAGCTTCCGTCCTGGCCGAAGGTGACGTCGCGCAGCAGGAAATAGCGCAGCGGATCGACCCCGAACGCGTCGGCAAGTTCGTGCGGGTCGACCACGTTGCCGAGCGACTTGGACATCTTCTCGCCGCGGTGGAGGACGAAGCCGTGGCCGAACACCTGCCTCGGGAGCGGGATTCCGGCGGACATCAGGAAAGCCGGCCAGTAGACGGCGTGGAAGCGCACCACGTCCTTGCCGATGATGTGGACATCCGCCGGCCAGTAACGCTTGTAAGCCTCTGTTTCCTCTGGGTAGCCTACCCCGGTGATGTAATTGGTCAGGGCGTCGAGCCAGACGTACATGACGTGGTTGCCGCTGCCCGGCACCTTGACCCCCCAGTCGAAGCTGGTGCGCGAGATCGAAAGGTCCGAAAGGCCGCCCTCGACGAAGCGCAGCACCTCGTTGCGGCGCGCCTCGGGACGGATGAAGCCGGGATTCTCCCGATAGTGGCGGAGCAGGGGCTCCTGGTATTTGGACAATCGGAAGAACCAGCTCTCCTCGACCGTCCATTCGACTTCGGTGCCCTGCGGCGACAGCCGCTCGCCGCTGTCGGCGGTGACCAGTTCCTTCTCGTCGTAATAAGCCTCGTCGCGAACCGAGTACCAGCCTTCGTAGCGGCCGAGGTAGATGTCCCCGCTGGCCTCCATCGCCTGCCAGATCGCCTGGCTGGCCTTGTGGTGGGCGGGCTCGGTGGTGCGGATGAAGCGATCGTAGGAGATGCCAAGGCGATCATCCAACGCCTTGAATAGCGCGGACATTTCAGCCGCCAGCGCGGCCGGCTCGACGCCTCGGTCGCGCGCCGTCTGGGCCATCTTCAGGCCGTGCTCGTCGGTGCCGGTCTGGAACCGGACGTCGCGGCCCTGCAGGCGCTGGAAACGGGCGATCGCATCGGCCGCGATCGCCTCGTAGGCGTGGCCGACATGGGGCGGACCGTTGGGATAGTTGATGGCGGTGGTGATATAGAAGGGGTCGGGCATGGGCCCTGCGACATAGACACTTTTGGGGCGGGCTCAACCCGGCCGGGCGAGCGCCGCCACCATGCCGGCCAGCTCGAAGGTGACGCTTTGCGGTTCGAGCGACAGGCGGACCGCGTTCTGCGCCAGATCCTGGGCGCGCTCCCACAGGCGCAGCGCCTCGGCAAGGGCGGGGCCGCGCCGCTCCCTGGCCCTGGCGGCGATCAGCGAAGGAGCGCGCGCCAGGAAGGCTTCGTAGCGCGGCTGGGCCGACTTGAGGGCGAGGCTCTGGGCGAGCTGGCTGCGCCGGGCGTTGGTGGGATCGCCGCCGGCGGCGAGCTCCTCGAGCGCCCGGTCGAGAGCGCCGATGTCGAGCCCCCGGAACTGGATGGCCCGGCCCGGAGAGCCCTCCCCCACCGCGGCGAGCGCGCGGATCTCGTCCGGCTCCGCATCGGGCAGGGCGGCCGAGAGCGCCGCCGCCATGGCCGCTTCGTCGAGGCGCTTGAGCCGCAGATGGCGGCAGCGCGAGCGGATCGTCGGCAGCAGCCGCTCCGGCGCGTGGCTTACCAGCAGGAACAGGCTGGCCGGCGGCGGCTCCTCCAGATTCTTGAGGAGCGCGTTGGCGGCGGGGCGTTCGAGGTCGTCGACCGAATCAATGACGACGACGCGCCACGGCGAAAGCGAGGCGGTGGTCGAGAACAGGCGCTGCAGGCCGCGCACCTGGTCGACGGTGATGCTTCGGGCCAGATCGGTGCCGCTGTCCTTCGTCAGCCGCTCCAGCCGCATCAGATCGGGATGGCTGCCGGCCTGGACGAGCCTGGCGATGCGGTGGCCGTCCGGAACGTCGAGGCCCCCCTCCTCCACCGGCGGGCCGGCGCCGTGGGCGAGGACGCGAAGCGCCGCCTTGTCGGCGAACAGCGCCTTGCCGACGCCCTCGGCGCCGCTGATCAGCCAGGCATGGTGGAGGCGGCCGGAATCGAGGCCGTCGCGGAAAGCGGTAACGGCGGCGTCGTGGCCCAGCAGCGGGATCATAGGGCCCCGCCGCCGCCTTTGACCCGCGCCAGGGTCCAGGGTGCCGCCGCCAGCGCGGGTTGGGCGATGGATCCCGGCACGGGATCGGCGTGGCGGGATCGGGACGGGCTCACAGCAGGTCCTCCAGCGCCGCGAGCAGACGCGCCGTCACCTCCTGCGCGGTCCCGCTCGCGTCAACCGGGCGGAAGCGGTCCGGCTCCTCGGCGGCCAAAGCCTCGAAGGCGGCGGCGACGCGGGCGTGATAGGCCTCTCCTTTGGCGGCCATTCGGTCGCCCGCATCGCCGTCCCGGCTCAGGGCGCGGGCGGCCGCGGCCTGCGCCGGGAGACGCAGGAGCAGCGTCCGATCGGGAAGGAAACCGCCGCTGCCGATGTCGTGGAGGCGGCGGATGGCGTCGGCGCCGACACCCCCCGCCCCGCCCTGATAGGCAATCGAGCTGTCGAGGAAACGGTCGCTGAGCACCCAGCGCCCCAGCGCCAGCGCGGGACGGATCGTGCGGGCGACGTGGTCGGCTCGGGCGGCGGCGAACAGCAGGGCTTCGGCCTCGGCCGTCCAGCGGTCGGTCTCGCCCTCGAGGAGGAGCCCCCGGATCGCCTCGGCGCCCGGACTTCCGCCGGGTTCGCGGGTCAGGATGACGTCATGGCCTCGCTGCCGGAGCGCCTCGGCGAGGCGGCGCGCCTGCGTCGACTTGCCGACCCCCTCCCCGCCTTCGAGGCTGATGAAGCGGCCTGCCACCGCTCAGGCGAAGAGGGCGGCGAAGCCCGCGAACAGCCGGTCGAAGAAGCCCGCTTCCCCGACCGCTTGGGCCGCCACCAGCGGCATCGACTGGGGCGGCGTGTCGCCGGTCTGGACGACCAGGTTGGCGACATGCTGGCCCTGGCGGATCGGCGCCTTGATCGGGCCGTCATAGACGACCTTGACGCGCACGTTGCCGCTCGGACCCATCGGCAGCGTCACGGCCAGGTTGCGCGGCGCGAGCAAGGCGACCTCGTCCTCGTCGCCGAGCTGGACCCTGGCGACGGCGACCTGCCTGCCCTTGGCGAACAGCGGCTGGGCCTTCCACGCGCGGAAGCCCCAGTTCATGAACTTGACGCTCTCGTCGATGCGCTGGTTGTAGCTGCCGAGGCCGGCGAGGACCATCACGAGCCGCCGCCCGTTCTGTTCGGCCGAACCGGTGAAGCCGTAGCCGGCCTCGGCGGTGTGGCCGGTCTTGAGGCCGTCCGCGCCCGCGACCTTGCCGAGCAGCGGATTGCGGTTGCCCTGGGTGATCGGCTGGTTGCCGCCCAGCGTCCGGCCCCAGGTGAAGCTCTCCTTCTGGTAGAATTGCTTGTAGAGGTCGGGCGTCTCCTCGATCGTCGCCTGGGCGAGCCGCGCGAGGTCGCGCGCGGTGGTGAAGGTGACGCCCTCGTCCGGCCAGCCATTGGAATTGCCGAAGTTGGAATTGGCCATGCCGAGGCGCTTGGCCTCCTGGTTCATCAGGGCGGCAAAGGCGGGCTCGGTCCCCGCGACGCACTCGGCCAGCACGACGGAGGCGTCGTTGCCGGAGAGGGTGACGATGCCGTGGAGGAGGTTTTCGACGCTGACCTGCTCGCCGGCCGAAAGGAACATGGTCGATCCGGCCTGCGGCCCGTGCCACTGCCGCCAAGTCTCGGGGCGGACCTGGCACATCTGATTGAGCTTCAAATCCCCCTTCTTGATCAGGTAGAAGGCGAGATGGGTGGTCATCATCTTGGCCATCGAGGCGGGCGGGATGCGGCGGTCCGGATCCTTGGCGTAGAGCACCGCGCCCGACGACAGATCCTTCAGGAAGGCGACCGGCGCGGGCGTGTCGAAGGGCGGTGCCGCAGCCGTGGCCGGAAGAGCGAGAGCGGTGACGAGAAGACCGAAGAACAGCGCCTTACGCTTCATGGTTGATGTCATTCCCAAAGATGTTGAGCTCCGGCGCGGCGGCGCCGCGGGCATTATTAACCAGCGGCGGCGGCGGGCGCCAGCGGCTTCAGCTCATCAACGCGCGATCGCGTCCGCCAGCAGGCCCACCGAGAGCGCGTAGAAGTTCGAGCAATTGTAGTCGAGGATGGTGCGGTAGTTGGTGGTGAGCAGATAGGCGGTGCGGCCCGGGCCGTCGGGCTCGAGCAAAGTGGCGAGTTCGCTGTCGGCGAGGCGGCCGAGCGGCACCAGGCCCATCCGGCGCCATTCGCCGACCGTCAGCCAGCGGCTGTGGCGCTCGTGGACTCGGGGGCAGCGCGGGCTCGTCAGGCGGGTCGACAGGCCGGCGCGGCTGAAGCTGTCGGGTACGTTCACCGCCACGCCCCAGGGGACGTTGGGCTTCCAGCCGGCGTTGCTGAGGTAGTTGGCGATCGAGGCGAGCGCGTCGGTCTGGCTGGTCCAGATGTTCGGCCGGCCGTCGCCGTCGCCGTCGGCGGCGACGCGCAGGTAGACCGAAGGGAGGAACTGCGGATAGCCGGTGGCGCCGGCCCAGCTGCCCTTGAGCTGGCTGCGGGGAATGCCGCGGTCGAGCAGCTTGAGCGTGGCGATGAACTCGTCGGCGAACAGCTGGCGGCGGCGGCCCTCATAAGCGAGGCTCGACAGCGAGTTGAGCAGGTCGAAATCGCCGGTGACCGCGCCGTAGCTGGTCTCGTGGCCGAAGATCGCCATCAGCACCGCGGGCTGGACGCCATAGCGACGGCCGATATCGTTGAGCCGCGAGACGTTGGCGGCGTAGCGGTCGCGGCCGCGGCTGATGAGCGCGGGAGTCACGTGCTCGGCGCGGTAGGGGGCGAAGGGCGGGATCGCGCTCGACCCCGAGGCGCCGCCCGGCTGCGCCCGGTCGAGCTCGATCGTGCGGCGGCTGAGCTGGAGGGTCGGGAAGACGCGCTCGATCGTCGCCTGGCTCACCCCCTGGGCCTGCGCCTGGGCGCGCAGCTGCGGCAGATAGGCGCGGAACCCTTCCTCGCTGATCGGCGTCGACGGCAAGGTCTGCGCGATCGCGGCTGCGCTCATCGCGCTGTACGGCGGAAAGGCAGCGAGCAGAATCGCTATCATCTGGTGGAAAAAACGCATCAACTACCCCTTCGCTCGGCTTGCCTCTTTGCATAAGCGCGAAAGGGGCGACACCGGTTCCGTCGCGCGGCTTGCACGAGACGGCGCTTGCCGCCTAGGGAGCTGAGGCCCCGGGAGAGATGGCCGAGTGGTTTAAGGCAGCGGTCTTGAAAACCGCCGTGGGTGCAAGCTCACCGTGGGTTCGAATCCCACTCTCTCCGCCAGAAAGGACATCGCCATGAAGGAAAGCCGCATTTCCGCGTTCGACTGGACGGACCCGTTTGGGCTCGAGGCGCAGCTCAGCGACGAGGAGCGGCTCGTTCGCGACACCGCCGAGGCCTATGCGCAGGAGAAGCTGCAGCCGCGCGTCACCGACGCCTATATGGACGAGGATTTCGACCGCTCGATCATGACCGAGATGGGCGAGCTCGGCCTGCTCGGCGCCACCATCCCGACCGAATATGGCGGCGCGGGCCTGAGTTACGTCAGCTACGGCCTCGTCGCTCGGGCGGTCGAGCGGGTGGACAGCGGCTACCGTTCGGCAATGTCGGTCCAGTCCAGCCTGGTTATGTTCCCGATCCACGCTTACGGCTCCGAGGAGCAGCGCCGCAAGTATCTGCCCAGGCTCGCCACCGGCGAATGGGTCGGCTGCTTCGGCCTCACCGAGCCCGACGCCGGCTCGGATCCCGGCAGCATGCGCGCCCGCGCCCAGCAGATCGACGGCGGCTACCGCCTGTCCGGCTCGAAGATGTGGATCACCAACTCGCCGATCGCCGACGTCTTCGTCGTCTGGGCCAAGTCGGACGCCCATGGCGGCCAGATCCGCGGCTTCGTCCTCGAAAAGGGCATGAAGGGCCTCACCGCCCCGCAGGTGAAGCAGAAGCTTTCCTTGCGCGCCTCGATCACCGGCGAGATCGTGATGGACGAGGTCGAGGTGCCGGAGGAGAACCTGCTTCCCAACGTCAGCGGCCTCAAGGGGCCGTTCGGCTGTTTGAACCGCGCCCGCTACGGGATCGCCTGGGGATCGATGGGCGCCGCCGAGGCCTGCTACCATGCCGCCCGCACTTACACGCTGGAGCGCAAGCAGTTCGGCCGGCCGCTGGCCGCCACCCAGCTCGTCCAGATCAAGCTCGCCAACATGATCAGCGAGATCACGCTGGGCCTGCAGGCGGCGCTTCGGGTCGGCCGGCGGATGGACGAGGGCGAGCTCATCCCGGAGACGATCAGCCTCATCAAGCGCAACAATGTCGGCAAGGCGCTCGACATCGCCCGCGTTGCCCGCGACATGCACGGCGGCAACGGCATCAGCGCCGAATTCCAGGTGATGCGCCACGCGGCGAACCTGGAGACGGTCAACACCTACGAAGGCACGCACGACGTCCACGGCCTCATCCTCGGCCGCGCGATAACCGGCATCGCGGCCTTCTGAGGCTCAGAGGGCCTGGCCGGCAGCCCAGCCGCTCGCCCAGGCCCATTGGAAATTGTAGCCGCCGAGCCAGCCGGTGACGTCGACCCCCTCGCCGATCGCGTAGAGGCCGGGCACCGCCTTGGCGGCCATCGTCTGGCTCGACAGGCCGTCGGTGGAGATGCCGCCGGCGGTGACCTCGGCCTTGGCGAAGCCCTCGGTGCCGCTCGGGTTGAAGGTCCAGCCGGCGAGCTGCCGCTCGGCCTCGCCGAGCTTGCGGTCCGGGAGGTTGGCGAGTTCGCCCCACAGGCCGATCTTCTTCGCGAGCACTTCGGCCAGCCGCGCCGGAAGGAGCTCGCCCAGCAAGGTGTGGAAAT
>DASWSP010000054.1:0-2283 GCA_036402575.1 Allosphingosinicella sp.
AATCTTCGAACAAATGCGCCACGAAGCGGGGCGGGACCTATTATTGGGGCCGCGTCGAGTTCGCCTTCAATCCGGCCACGGACGCCTTCGCCGGCAAGTGGGGCTATTGCGAGGAGACCCCGGAGCGAGGCTGGTCCGGCAGTCGGGGGTAGCGCTGCTCCGGCAGTTCCGGAGAAGACAGAGGTAGCATCGTCAGCAACCCCGGGAATGCCATCCTCCTGAGGTCCGCTAAGGGCGTGTGCGGCTTCGGGCGCGGATCCGCCGCGCTGCCCGTCGTTGGCGGCTTTTCCTAATGATTGGCGAGACTCCCTGGGGCGGCTTCGCGGTTGGGCGTGCGCTCCGGCTCCGTTTCCTTGGAAAACCGCCATTTCCTTGTCCTGGCACGGCTCGTGCTGAGGGGGGCTCAGCGAACATCGACGGAGCCCGACATGCAGAACGTTCAGCCTTCCCTCTTCGCCCGCGAAGACACCTTCTTCGGCGTGTGCCAGGGCCTCGGCGAGGATCTGGGGATCCATTCGAACTTCCTTCGGCTGGGCTTCGGACTGGCATTGTTCTTCAATCCCGCCGCCACCCTCGTCGCCTATGCGGCGGCGGGCGTGGTCGTCGCCCTCTCGCGACTGATCTTCCCGAGCCCGCGCCCAGCCGCGGCGTTCGTTGCCCAGCCCGAGATCGTGGAGGCGCTGGCCGAGGCCCAGCCGATGCGGCTCGCCGCCTGATACGGCGGCCGACCGCGGGCGGCCCGGGGCCGCTCCCAGGCCCCTCCCCGGCCCCTTCCCGACCCCGGCGGCGGAGCAAGCGTCACCAAGCCCCTAATGGCTCGTAAACCTCCCTTTTACGCGAATTGATATATGTGCGGACGGCTAAGCGCCGGCACCGGATTTTCAGCGCTTCGAAAGGGTTCAGGATGGCTTTCCCGTCGGTCGGACATGCAGGCAGCGCCCGCCCGGGCGATCGGCTTCTCGCCTGCGTCGCCGAACAGGGCAGCGCCGCCCATCCCTACCTCACCAGCGACGCGCTTCTGCGCGGGCCCCACGCCGCCCGCAACCTTTCGGACGCGGTCCATTTCATCTGCACCCTCCACGGCCGCTATCCGGGCGTGGTCGACCATGCCGCCAACCGCTGCGCCGAACCCGCCGCGCGCGCCTGGTTCAACACCGCGCTGGAAGGCTTCGCGGCCGAGCGCGGCTTCCTCACCCGCCTCGCGGTCGCCGCCGGGCCGATCCCCTCGACCCCCGGCGCCAGCGACAACGAAGGCGCGGTGATGGGCCAGCGCCACGCGATCGAGATGCTCGCCCAGTCGGAGCGGCGCGGCTGCGCGCTCGGCGCGGCGGTGGCGCTGATCGTCGACTGGGGCAGCATCCATGACGTGCTCGCCGTCGCCGCCAGCCGCTTCGGCCTCGAGCCGCCGGAATACAGGCTCGACGATCCGGCAGTGATCCTAAGCCTCGCCAACCAGGCCGCCGGAGCGGCCGCGGTCGAGCGCGCCCTGCTGTTCGGCGCCGAGCAGATCGTCGTCCAGCACCACGGCCTGTGGGACCTGCTCGAAGCCAGGTCGGAGGCCCGCGGCGAGCTCTGAGAGTTGCGCTGCGGCGCCGGCATGGCCTAAGCGCCGGGAATGCGCTTCGAAGGCACCCAAAGCTATGTCGCGACCGACGACCTCAAGGTCGCCGTCAACGCCGCGGTCGCGCTGCGCCGTCCCCTGCTGGTCAAGGGCGAGCCGGGCACCGGCAAGACCGTGCTTGCCCACGAGATCGCCGCCGCGGTCGGCGCGCCGCTGATCGAATGGCACGTCAAGTCGACCACCAAGGCCCACCAGGGGCTCTACGAATATGACGCGGTGGCGCGGCTCCGCGATGGCCAGCTGGGCGACGAGCGGGTCCACGACATTTCCAACTACATCAGGCGCGGAAAATTGTGGGAGGCATTCACCTCGCCGCAGCTTCCGGTGCTCCTGATCGACGAGATCGACAAGGCCGACATCGAGTTCCCCAACGACCTCCTCCAGGAGCTCGATCGCATGGAGTTCCATGTCTACGAGACCCACGAGACGGTCCGCGCGGTCGAGCGTCCGATCGTGGTCATCACCTCGAACAACGAGAAGGAGCTGCCCGACGCGTTCCTTCGCCGCTGCTTCTTCCACTATATCAGGTTCCCCGACCGCCAGACCATGCAGGCGATCATCGACGTCCACTTCCCCGGCATCCAGAAGATGCTGGTGCAAAAGGCGATGGACGTGTTCTACGAGGTCCGCGAGGTCCCCGGGCTCAAGAAGAAGCCGTCGAC
>DASWSP010000055.1:0-4811 GCA_036402575.1 Allosphingosinicella sp.
GAGGCCGTCGGCGAAGCTTTGCAGCAGTCCGAACGGCCCGACCACGTTGGGGCCGCGCCTCAGCGCCATCGCCGCCCAGATCTTGCGGTCGGCATAGATGATCATCGCCACCGCCAGCATCAGCGGCAGAGCGATCATAAGAATGAGGATGAGAGTCGCCACGAACCAGCCGAAGCCGTAGCCGAGCGTGCCCTGGAACCATTCGGTCATTGGTCCTCGCCCTCCACGCCGATCACAACCTCGTTCGTCCCGAGCGAAGTCGAGGGGCGCTGGCACTGAGTCATCACACGCGCCCCTCGACTACGCTCGGGACGAACGGTGTCGGCGTACTGCCCGGTCATTCCGCGGCCTCCTGGAAGGTCTGGCCGTGGAGGATCTCGGCGGAGCAGCGCTGAAGCGTCGGGCTGGCGCGGGCGATCGAGTTGGTCAGGTAGAAGTCCTTGATCGGATAGACGACGGGCGCTTCGCCCTTGAGCGTCGCGGGCAGCGAGGGCGGCGCCCAGTCGAAGCGGACGAGGCCCGGCTGGGCGAACGCCGGATGCTCCGCGAGGAGCGCGCGGCGAAGGCCGGTGAAGTCGTCGAAGGGCAGCGGCCGGCCGACGGCATCGGAGAGGGCGCGAAGGATCGCCCAGTCCTCGCGCGCATCGCCGGGCGGGAAGACGGCGCGCTCGCTATACTGAACGCGCCCTTCCAGGTTCACGTAGATGCCGTGCTTCTCGCTGTAGGCGGCGCCCGGAAGGATCACGTCGGCGGCCGCGGCGCCCTTGTCGCCGTGATGGCCGATGAAGACCTTGAACGTCCCCGCGAAGGCGGAGAAGTCGACCTCGTCGGCGCCGAGGAACAGGGCGACCTTCGGCCCCTCCCCCGCCAGCGCGGCGATTCCGCCCGGCTGGGCATAGCCGAGCATCAGCCCGCCGGTGCGCGATGCGGCGGCGTGAAGGACGTTGTAGCCGTTCCAGCCGTCGCGAAGCAGGTTGAGGCTGCCGGCCAGCGCCAGGCTGGCCGCCTGCGCGCCTTCGACCGCCAGCGCTCCGCCGCCGACGATCACCGCCGGGCGCGCCGCGCCGGCGAACGCTTTGGTCACCGCTTCCGGCAGGTTCGTCAGCAGCGCCAGATCGTTGCCGATCCAGGTGACGGGATAGGTGAGGTCCAACTCCGGGCCGATGCCGAACACCTTGGCGCCCGCCTTCACCGCCTTGCGGATGCGGGTGTTGACGAGAGTCGCCTCCCAGCGCGGGTTGGTGCCGACGAGCAGGATCGCGTCGGCGGTCTCGATGCCCGCGATGGTGGAGTTGAAGCTGACCGCCGCCAGACTGGACGTGTCGTAGCGGAGCCCGGTCTGTCGCCCTTCCAGGCGCTCGGAGCCGAGCGAGCGAAGCAGCGCCTTGGCCGCATACATGGTCTCGACGTCGAGCAGGTCGCCGGCGATCGCCGCCACGCTTCCATTGGCGGTGCGGAGCTGCGCCGCGACCGCCTCGAACGCTTCTTCCCACGTCGCGGGGCGCAGCTTGCCGTCGCGGCGCACCCAGGGCCGGTCGAGGCGGTTGCGGACGAGGCCGTCGACGCAGTGGCGGGTCTTGTCGTTCGCCCACTCCTCGTTGACGTCCTCGTTGATGCGCGGCAGCGCGCGCATCACCTCGCGCAGGCGCGCGTCGAGGCGGATGTTGGTGCCGACGCCGTCCATCACGTCGATCGCAGGCACCTTCTTCAATTCCCAGGGCCGCGCCTCGAAGCTGTAGGGCTTGGAAACGAGCGCGCCGACCGGGCAGAGATCGACCACGTTGCCGGAAAGCTCGGAAGTGACCGCGCCTTCGAGATAGGAGGTGATCTCCATATTCTCGCCGCGCCCGATCGCGCCGATCTCCTCGACCCCGGCGACTTCCTCGGCGAAGCGCACGCAGCGCGTGCACTGGATGCAGCGGGTCATGATCGTCTTGACCACGGGGCCCATATATTTCTCGGTGACCGCGCGCTTGTTCTCGGCGAAGCGCGAATGGCCGCGGCCATAGGCCATTGCCTGGTCCTGGAGGTCGCATTCGCCGCCCTGGTCGCAGATCGGGCAGTCGAGCGGGTGGTTGATGAGCAGGAACTCCATCACCCCCTCGCGCGCCTTCTTCACCATCTCCGACATGGTGACGATTTCCTGGCCCTCGGCGGCGGGCAGAGCGCAGGAGGCCTGCGGCTTGGGCGGCCCCGGCTTCACCTCGACCAGGCACATCCGGCAATTGCCCGCGATGGTCAGCCGCTCATGATAGCAGAAGCGCGGGATCTCCTTGCCCGCCAGCTCGCACGCCTGCAGCACGGTAGCGCCCGCGGGAACCTCGATCTCGACGCCGTCGACTGTGACCCTGGGCATCAAATTGCTCCGGAGGAATCAGATTGCGCGAGCTCGAAGCGGCCAGTTAGCCGGTTCACCAGTCCGGTTGCCGCGACGGCGCGAAGTTCCTGCGTAGCTAAAGAGGCACCTTTCGCAGCGCTGCACGCACGAAATGTCGGTTGCAGGTTGTTCGTCGCTGCAGCTTCCCCACGTGTCATTGGTGTGGTCTTGAGCAGAGCTCCAACCGCCGCCGGGTTTCGGTTGCTCAAGCACGTGCCAAAATTAGTAAGCACAATTCCTCGCCGAACCAAGTCGGGCTGGTCCGATTTGGCCGGCAGGAAAGGACCGTCCGTCTGCAAGGGGTTAAGCTTCATCTGATTCTTCGAAAGATTCTGGTGATAATAAGCCTCCAAGATGGCTCCCATCAGCAGTTCTCGGCTAATCTTAATTTGTCCGAACCCAGACAGGTCGCAGTCCATATCGGTCCGCGCCACCCACAATAAAGCCTTTAGTTCCGCGTCTGAGCCGAACTTGGTATCAAGTAATTTTCCCACGTCCGTTGCTCTCGAACGGGCGACGCACTCACCAAAATTCATCATCGCCTTGGTCGCCCGTATTGACGCCTTGTCCAATCCCGCCACCCGCTCCTCGGCTGGCTCAGCAACAAGAACGGCCACGGCATAAAACAGCCAATTCACTCCGCCGCCTCCAGCGCCTGGTCCTGCTTCTCGATGATCCGGCGCTCGATCTCCGGGCGGAAGTGGCGGATGAGGCCCTGGATCGGCCAGGCGGCGGCGTCGCCAAGCGCGCAGATGGTGTGGCCTTCGACCTGCTTGGTGACGTCCCACAGCATGTCGATCTCGTGGAGTTCGGCATTGCCTTCGCGCAGGCGCTCCATCACGCGCCACATCCAGCCGGTGCCCTCACGGCACGGCGTGCACTGGCCGCAGCTCTCATGCTTGTAGAAGTATGAGATGCGGGCGATCGCCCGGACGATGTCGGTCGATTTGTCCATGACGATGACGGCCGCGGTGCCGAGACCGGACTTGAGGTCTCGAAGGCCGTCGAAGTCCATCGGCGCGTCGATGATCTCGTGGGCCGGCACGAGCGGGACCGAGGAGCCGCCCGGGATCACCGCCAGCAGATTGTCCCAGCCGCCGCGGATGCCGCCGGCATGCTTGTCGATCAGCTCGCGGAACGGGATCGACATCGCCTCCTCGACCACGCACGGCTTGTTGACGTGGCCGGTGAGCTGGAAGAGCTTGGTGCCCTCGTTCTTCTCGCGGCCGAAGCCCTTGAACCAGGCGGCGCCGCGACGAAGGATGGTGGGGACGACGGCGATGCTCTCGACATTGTTGACCGTGGTCGGGCAGCCGTAGAGGCCCGCTCCGGCCGGGAATGGCGGCTTGAGGCGCGGCATGCCCTTCTTGCCTTCCAGGCTTTCGAGAAGGGCCGTCTCCTCGCCGCAGATATAGGCGCCGGCGCCGCGATGCACGAAGACGTCGAAATCGTAGCCCGACTTGGCCGCGTTCTTGCCGAGCAGGCCGGCGTCATACGCCTCCTGCACCGCGGCGAAGAGCACCTCGGCCTCGCGGATGAATTCGCCGCGAATGTAGATGTAGCAGGCCCGCGCCCGCATCGCGAAGCCGGCGATCAGCGCGCCTTCGATCAGCTTGTGCGGATCGTGGCGGATGATCTCGCGGTCCTTGCACGATCCGGGCTCGGATTCGTCGGCGTTGATGACGAGGAAGTTGGGTTTCCCCTCCTTGGGCTCCTTGGGCATGAACGACCATTTGAGCCCCGTCGGGAAGCCGGCGCCGCCGCGGCCGCGAAGGCCCGACGTCTTGATCTCCTCGATGATCTGGTCCTGGCCGCGCGCCATCAGCGCCCGGGTGTCGTCCCAGTCGCCGCGCTTCTCGGCCGCCTTCAGCCCCCAGGGCTGGAAGCCGTAGACGTTGGTGAAGATGCGATCCCTGTCCTCAAGCACCGGGCACCGCTCCGATCAGTCGCTTCATCAGCGGGAAGCTCGCGAACCAGGCCGCCGCGGCAAGCCCGGCGACGGTGGCGGCTTCGGCCGCGCCGTCAGCGCCAGCGAGGGGGAGGAAGAAGGCGCCGAACAGGAGGCTCGAGCCGACGTGCGAGCGAGCGATCTGCGTGTAGAGGTTCATTTCCACAGCTCCCGGTAATCGTGGTTCTCGCCGGCCATCTCGGGCAGCGAGGTCGGGCCGCCGGCGGGGCAGCTGGTCTGGCGGTCGATCTGCGGGCCGGGCTTGGGCACCTGCCCCGCGGCCAAGGCGTCGAGCACGGCGGTCATGCTGTCGAACGTCAGGTCCTCGTAATTGTCGTCGTTGATCTGCACCATCGGCGCGTTGGCGCAGGCGCCGAGGCATTCGACCTCGGTGAGGGTGAACAGGCCGTCGGGCGTGGTCGCGCCCTTCTTCATGCCCTTGGCGACGCAGGCGGCGAGCACGTCGTCCGAGCCGCGCAGCATGCA
>DASWSP010000056.1:0-8757 GCA_036402575.1 Allosphingosinicella sp.
TCGCGAAGCTTCTGCTTGATCGCCTTGGTGTCGGCCTGCTGCTCGAGCTCCCAGGGCTCCTTGGCGGCCTGCTCGGCCAGGCGGATGATCGCGTCGATCACCTTCTGGCACTCGCGGTGGGCGAGCATGACCGCGCCCAGCATGACGTCCTCGGAAAGCTCCTTGGCCTCCGATTCGACCATCATCACCGCGTCGCGGGTGCCGGCGACGACGAGGTCGAGCTCGCCCGCCTTGATCTGGTCCTGGTTGGGATTGACGATATAGTCGCCGTCGGCATAGCCGATCCGGGCCGAGGCGATCGGGCCCATGAACGGGATGCCGCTCAAGGTCAGCGCCGCCGAGGCCGCGATCATCGCCAGCACGTCCGGCTCGTTCTCGCCGTCATAGCTGAGCACATGCGCGATGACCAAAACTTCGTTATAGAAGCCTTCCGGAAACAAAGGCCGAATCGGACGATCGATCAGTCGGCTGGTCAGCGTTTCCTTTTCGGTGGCGCCGCGCTCGCGCTTGAAGAAGCCGCCCGGGATGCGCCCGGCGGCCGAGAATTTTTCCTGGTAGTGCACGGTCAGCGGGAAGAAATCCTGCCCCGGCTTGACGTTCTTGGCCGCGGTGACGGCGCACAGCACGACGGTCTCGCCGAGGGTCGCCAGCACGGCGCCGTCGGCCTGGCGGGCAACGCGGCCCGTTTCGAGTGTGAGGGTCTTTCCGCCCCACTCGATTTCCACTTTCTTCATGTCAAACATCTGTTTTCCTTAACTCACCCGCGGCCGTATGCGGCGGGGGCCTATATCCGGGCTTCTGCCCGGCAGTCGGGTCCATGCGACCCTATCGGGCGCTGCCGGATTGCAGGCGCCCGATATGCGAAGCGGCCCCGCAGGGCCGCCTCGGCTTTTACTTGCGAAGGCCCAGCTTCGCGATCAGGGCGGTGTAGCGGTCCGCGTCGGTCTTGCGCAGGTAATCCAGCAAGGAACGGCGCTTGTTGACCATCATCAGCAGCCCGCGGCGCGAATGGTTGTCCTTGGC
Organism: Allosphingosinicella sp.; assembly: GCA_036402575.1. Taxonomy (GTDB): domain Bacteria; phylum Pseudomonadota; class Alphaproteobacteria; order Sphingomonadales; family Sphingomonadaceae; genus Allosphingosinicella. The sequence goes on from DASWSP010000056.1 coordinate 1,024, forward strand.
GTGTGTCTTGAAATGCTCGGTCAGATTGGCGATGCGCTCGGTGAGGATCGCGACCTGAACTTCGGGCGAACCGGTGTCGCCGCTCTGGCGGCCATTGTCGCTGATCAATTCTTGCTTGCGTTCGGCGGTAACCGACATCGTCATACTCCTTCGTGTCTACAGGTTGAAGCCGCGGACCACCCGGAGCTCGGCTCCGATAAGCTCCACCAGCGCAACCGGAACAGGTCCGTCGGTCGCAAGATAGAGCCCTGGCTTGGCAGCGATCCCGGCCAATCTGCGCCCCTCGCGGAGCGCCCTTGCCTGGTCGGGGGCGACGGGTAGAGCCGGGATGTCGTCCAGCCCCGCCGTCAGCGGCAAGAGTGCCTGTTCAAGCCGGCGGTCACTAGCGATCCGGGCCAATTTGTCCAGTGAAATCGCCCCTTCCAGGGTGAACGGCCCGGCCCTGGTCCGACGCAGCATGGTGACATGGCCGACGCTGCCCAGCGCCTTGGCGATGTCGCGCGCCAGCGATCGGATATAGGTGCCCTTCGATACGCGCGCGGCCAGCGTGACCTCGCCGGGACCGGCCTGGACGAGGCAGAGCGAGTGGATGATGACGGAGCGCGCCTTCATCTCCAGCGCCTCGCCGGCCCGCGCCCGCGCATAGGCGCGCTTTCCGTCCACCTTCAGCGCCGAATAGGCGGGCGGCACCTGTTCGATCGGGCCGGTGAAACGCGGCAGCACCGCCTCCACCTGCTCCCTGGAAGGCCGCACCTCCGAGCGGGCGACGGCCTCGCCTTCGGAGTCGAGGGTGCTCGTCTCGACGCCGAAGCCGATCGTGAAGTCATAGCCCTTGTCGGCGTCCAGCATGCGCCCGCTAAGCTTGGTCGCCTCGCCGAGCGCGACCGGCAGCACGCCGCTGGCGAGCGGATCGAGCGTGCCGCCGTGCCCGACCTTCACCTTCGGATAGCCGCCGTCGCGAAGCGCCCGCTTGACGGCCGTCACGACCTGCGTCGAGCCCGGCCCCACCGGCTTGTCGACGATCAGCCAGCCGTGGAGGCTCACGCCTCCTCGTCGCCCCCGAGGTCGGCCGCGACCTTGGGCGAGCGAAGCAGCTTGTCGATGTGCGTTCCCGCCTCGAAGCTTTCGTCGGGCAGGAACTTCAGCATCGCCGCATATTTGGTGTTCACCCGCCGCGACACCTCGCCGCGCAGGTAGCGCACGTTCTTCTTCAGCGCCGCGATCACCTCGGCCTCGTCGGCGCCGAGCAGCGACTTCACGAACACGGTCGCGTGGCGCAGGTCCGGCGACATCCGCACCTCGGTGATCGAGACGCTGTGGCTGGCGAGCACGTCGTCGTGCACGTCGCCGCGCATCAATATGTCCGACAACGCGTGGCGCACCTGCTCGCCGACGCGAAGCAGGCGCACGGAGCGGCCTTCCTGGCTTTCATTTTGGCGCATTCCAGCCTCTCGGCGGACTAGAGCGTCCGCTCGCGCTCCTCGACCTCATAGGTCTCGACGAAATCGCCCGCCTTGATATCGGTCGTGTTCTCGAAGGTGACGCCGCATTCAAGGCCCGCGCGCACTTCGGGGACGTCGTCCTTGAAGCGCCTGAGCGAGGCGATCGAGCCGTTGTAGACGATCACGTCGTTGCGGGTGATGCGGGCACGCAGCGCCTTGCGGATCAGGCCCTCGGTGACGAGCAGGCCCGCCGCCTTGCCGTGCTTGCCGGCCGAGAAGACCTCGCGGACCTCGGCGCGGCCGACGATGTTCTCGACCATCAGCGGCCCGAGCTCGCCCGCCATCGCCGCCCGCACCGCGTCGGTGAGGTGGTAGATGACGTCGTAATATTGCAGCTCGACCCCGCTGCGCTCGGCGATCTCGCGCGCCTTGGCGTTGGGGCGGACGTTGAAGCCGATGATCGGCGCGCCCGAAGCGCCCGCCAGCGTGACGTCGCTCTCGGTGATCCCGCCGACTCCGGAATGGAGCACCCGGACCTTGATGTCCTCGTTGGAAATGCGGTTGACCGCGCCGACGATCGCCTCGACCGATCCCTGCACGTCGCCCTTGATGACCAGCGGATATTCCATGGCCTGGCTGGCCTTGGAAGCGAACATGTTCTCGAGGCTGATCGGGGCGCTGGTGGTGCGCTTGCGGTCGAGCACGGTCTGGCGGTAGGCGGCGACCTCGCGGGCGCGCGCATCGTTCTCGACCACCGAGAAGGGATCGCCCGCCGACGGCACCGCCGACAGTCCGAGCACCTCGACCGGCACCGAGGGTCCGGCCTCCTTCACCTGCCGCCCCTTGTCGTCGATCATCGCGCGCACCTTGCCGCTGGTCGCTCCGACCACGAAGATGTCGCCGACGCGCAGCGTTCCGCGCTGGACCAGCACGGTCGCGAGCGGGCCGCGGCCCTTGTCGAGCTTGGCCTCGATCACGGTCGCTTCGGCGGCGCGGTCGGGGTTGGCCTTGAGCTCGAGCAGCTCGGCCTGGAGCTGGATCGCCTCGAGCAGCCGGTCGAGGTTGGTCTTCTGGGTCGCCGACACCTCGACGTCCTGGACGTCGCCCGACATCGCCTCGACGATGATCTCGTGCTGGAGCAGCTCCTCGCGCACCTTCTGCGGATTGGCGCCCGGCTTGTCGATCTTGTTGATCGCGACGATCATCGGCACTCCGGCCGCCTTGGTGTGGTTGATCGCCTCGATCGTCTGCGGGCGCAGCCCGTCGTCGGCCGCCACCACCAGGATGACGATGTCGGTGACGTTGGCGCCGCGGGCGCGCATCTCGGTGAAGGCCTCGTGGCCCGGCGTGTCGAGGAAGGTGATCTTCGACTTGTCGGGGAGAGCGACCTGATAGGCGCCGATATGCTGGGTGATCCCGCCCGCCTCGCCGGAGACGACGTTGGCGCCGCGGATCGCGTCGAGCAAAGACGTCTTGCCGTGATCGACGTGGCCCATGATCGTGACCACCGGCGGGCGCGGCTGAAGCGTGTCGTCGGAATCGACGTCATGCTCGACCTGGATGTCGACGTCGGATTCGCTGACCCGCTTGATGTTGTGGCCGAACTCGGTGACGAGCAGCTCGGCCGTGTCCTGGTCGATCGTCTCGGTGACCGTGACCGGGGTGCCCATCTTGAACAGGGCTTTGACGAGGTCGGCGGCGCGCTCGGCCATCCGGTTGGCGAGTTCCTGGACGGTGATCGCTTCCGGCACGACGACGTCGCGGACCTGCTTGGCCGACGGTCCGGCGGCCATGTGGGCGCGCTTTTCCTTCTCGCGCGCGCGCTTCAGAGCGGCGAGCGAGCGGGCTCGGGCGCCGCCCTCGTCGTCGCCGAGCGCCCGGCTGACGGTGAGCTTGCCCGATTGGCGGCGGTCGTCGCCGCGCAGGCCGCGCGCGGGGCGGACCGGCTCGGGGCGCTTGGGCACGGGCGCGTGGTGCTTGGGCCGGCCGCGGCGGCTTTCCTCCTCCTCGGCTGCGGTAGCGGGAGCCGCGGCCGGCTGCGGCTGCGATGCGGCGCGCTCGGCTTCCTCGGCGGCGCGGCGCGCTTCCTCGTCGGCGCGCTGGCGCCCTTCTTCCTCGGCGCGGCGATTCTCTTCGGCGCGGCGCTTCTCTTCCTCGGTCGCCTGCAGCGCCTGGCGGTCCTCGCGGCGGCGCGCCTCCTCGAGCGCGTTGAGCCGCGCTTCCTCGGCCTCGCGCAGCAGACGGTCCTGGAGTTCGCGGCGCGTGGTGGTGTCGCTGATCGGGCGCGGCGCCGGCCTCGGGGCGGCCGGAGCGGGCGCCTTGGCGACGGGGGCGGGCGGCGGCGGCGCGGCCTCTTCCTGCCGGGGCGCTTCGGCCTCGCCCGGGCGGCCGAGGATGCGGCGCTTCTTGACCTCGACCACGACGGTGTTCGAGCGGCCGTGGCTGAAGCTCTGCTTCACCTTGCCGGTTTCCACCGTGCGCTTGACGCCGAGCGGCGCGCGCGCTCCCAGCTTCGGCTTGTCTGTCGTCTCGCTCATACTATCCTTCGTTCACCACAGCCGAAGCACCCGGCGGTCCCGCCGCGCTGGCGCTTAGCCCATCATTCAGTCCGATAAAAGCGCGCCACCTGTCGATCGCGTGACGAACACGCGCGGCGGCAGCACGGTCGATTATGGCGATGTGTACCACATTCTCGCGGCCCAGCGCCAACGACAATATTGTCCTTTCCGCTGGAAAAACCAGTCCTTGCACGCGCGTCCCCGGCAAAGCCGGCGGCGCTGTCGCGGCCGGAGCGGGGGGTCCGCCGCCCACGCGCCACGCCTGGTCGAGCTTGGAATTGCCGTCCGCCGCGGCATCCGATGCGTGGATCAGCAGGTGGACCTCGCCGCGCCGAGCCGCGGTCTCGATCTTTTCGGAACCGGTCAGCAGCGTGCCGGCGCGGGCCTCCAGGCCCAGCCTGTCGAGCGCCGTCTGCCGAAGCGCCGCCTCGATCCTGGCGCCCAGATCGTCCGGCACCGCGATCTCGCCGGTCTTGAAGGCGCGGGCGAGCGCGCCCTTGAGCCTGCCCTTGGCCTGCGCCGCCTCCAGCGTCGGCCGGTCGACCCCGATCCAGGCGCCGCGGCCCGGGGCGCGCGCGCGCACGTCGGGCGCGATCCGGCCGTCGGGGCCGAGCGCGAGCCGGATCAGGTCCTGCCGCGCGCCGTGCTCGCCCGAAAGGATGCACTTGCGCTCCGGAACGCGGCTCTCCGCGGACTCCCGCGCAAGCGGGCGCCCGGCATCGTCGTCTTGATCCAGGCGCCCCGCTTTGCCGCGGGTTCGCGACCGGCTCGTCAGCCGCTCATCGGGAGGTTTCCGCAACCGCGTCCTCCCCAGCCTTGGGTTCCTCGTCCTCGAACCAGTGGGCGCGCGCCGCCATGATGATCTCGTTGCCCTGCTCTTCGCTGAGGCCGTAATCGGCGAGGATCCCGCCTTTGTCCTCGGGCCGGTTGCTCTCGCGCTGGCGGCGCTGCTCGGGCCGCTTCTTGGCGACCAGCTCGTCGGTGGCGAGGTCGGCGAGGTCGTCGAGCGTCTTGATCCCGGCCTTGCCGAGCGTGACCAGCATCGCCTCGGTCACATACGGCATCTCGGCCAATTCGTCCGACACGCCGAGCGCCCGGCGCTCCTCGCGCGAGGCTTCCTCGCGCCGCTCGAGCGCCTCGGCGGCGCGGCTCTGGAGCTCGGTGGCGAGCTCCTCGTCGAAACCCTCGATCGAGCTCAGCTCGCCCAGCTCGACATAGGCCACTTCCTCGAGCGCTCCGAAGCCCTCGGCGACGAGCAGCTGGGCCAGCGTCTCGTCGACGTCCAGCTCCTTCTGGAACAGCTCGGAGCGCTCGACGAACTCGCGCTGGCGCTTCTCGGAAGCGTCGGCCTCGGTCATGATGTCGATCGCCGATCCGGTGAGCTGGCTCGCCAGACGGACGTTCTGGCCGCGGCGGCCGATCGCCAGGCTGAGCTGATCGTCGGGAACGACCACCTCGATCCGGCTCTCCTCCTCGTCGATGACGACTCGGCTGACCGTCGCCGGCTGGAGCGCGTTGACGACGAAGGTGGCGAGGTCCTGGCTCCACGGAATGATGTCGATCTTCTCGCCCTGCATCTCCTGGACGACCGCCTGGACGCGGCTGCCCTTCATGCCGACGCAGGCGCCGACCGGGTCGATCGAGCTGTCGTGGCTGATCACGCCGATCTTGGCGCGGCTGCCCGGATCGCGCGCGGCGGCCTTGATCTCGATGATGCCGTCGTAGATCTCGGGCACTTCCTGGGCGAACAGCTTCTTCATGAAGTCGGGGTGGGCGCGGGAGAGGAAGATCTGCGGGCCGCGATTCTCGCGGCGCACCGACAGGATCAGCGAGCGCACCCGGTCGCCGACGCGGGCGACCTCGCGCGGGATCTGCTGGTCGCGGCGGATGACGCCCTCGGCGCGGCCGAGGTCGACGACGACGTGGCCGAATTCGACGCGCTTGACGACGCCGGTGATGATCTCGCCGGCGCGGTCCTTGAATTCCTCATACTGGCGCTCGCGCTCGGCGTCGCGGACCTTCTGGAAGATCACCTGCTTGGCGGCCTGGGCGGCGATCCGGCCGAACTCGATGTTGGGCAGCGGATCGACGATGAAGTCGCCGAGGTTGGCGCCCGCCTGCAGATTCTGCGCGTCCTCCAGGCTGACCTGCTTGAAATGGTCGTCGACCGCCTCGACCACCTCGACGACGCGCCACAGCCGGACGTCGCCGCTGACCGGGTCGATCTTGGCGCGGATGTCGTTCTCGGCGCCGTAGCGGGCGCGCGCGCCGCGCTGGACCGCATCCTCCATCGCCTCGATGACGATGCCGCGGTCGATCAGCTTCTCGCGCGCGACCGCATCGGCGATGGCGAGCAATTCGGCCTTGTTGGCGGAAACGGCGGTGGCCATGGTCTTATCCTTCTACCTTGATTGAATCGGCGCCCGCCGCGTCGAGCGGAGCGGTCGCTGCGATGAGTTTGTCGGTCATGACGAGCTTGGCCGATTGGATCGCCGCGAAGGGCAGGCCGACGGCGCCCTGGCCGGGCACTTCGATCAGCACGGTCTCGCCCTCGCTGCCGAGCAGCGGGCCGCTGAACACCTTGCGGCCGTCGCGCTTCTCGGCGAGCACGATCCGCGCTTCGTGGCCCTTCCAGTCGTCGAAATCCCGGAGTCGGGTCAGCGGCCGGTCGATCCCGGGCGAGCTCACTTCCAGCCGGTAGGCGTGCTCGATCGGGTCGAGCTCGTCGAGCCGCTCCGACAGCCGCCGCGACAGCCGAGCGCAGTCCTCGAGCGTGAGCTGCCGCGTGTCGGGGCGCTCGGCCATCACCTGCAAAGTCGGATCGGAGGTGCCGCCCCTCATCTTGACGCGCACGAGCGCGAGCCCCTCGGCCTCGGCCTCGGGTTCGATCAGCTTGGTCAGTTGGGCGATGTCCGCCATCCGCGCTCCGGCAAGTAAAGCGCCTCCGTCGCCGGCCCCTTCGGGACCAGCCTCAACACGTTACCGATGTCGAGAAAGGCAGGGGCTATATAGGCGCGCGGCCCGCTTCGGGCAAGCGGATTAGCGCGCGCCCCATGGCGGCGGCGGAGCGGGCACCGGACGGGCGAGGTCGAACTCGACCCGGAAGAAGCGGCCGGGGCGGCGGAGCTCGTAGGCGAACGCCCGGCCCGGCTCCACCGCCATCGCCCACACGTTGGGCACCGACTGCGGCGAGCCTTCGCGGACGAACAGGTCCTTCGAGAAGCGGTCGGCCGGGAACTCCTGCCGCGCCTCGCTCCCCGGCCCGGCCGTGTCGCCGCCATATTGGGTCAGCCGATCCTCGCTGCCGTCCTCGTGGCGATGATCGTGCTTGAGCCGAAGGCCGGCCGCGGTGCGGGTCACCACCCAGGTGCGCGAACGGTTCTCGCCGACATGGAACGGGATGCGGATGGTGTCGGCCGAGCAGTCGCGCACGTGCATCACCAGCCGCTGCGAGGCCATTTGCGCGTCGGCGGCGTCGGTGCTGACGAGGCGTCCTTCATAGGCGTTGCCGCAAAGCGCGGTGAGGCGTTCGAAGAAACGGTCGGCCGGGCTCGGCGGCGCCACGGTCGCGCAGCCGGCCAGCGCGAGCGCGGCGATAAGGGGAAGCGGCTTCATCCGCCGTTGCTAGGCCGCCACGGCTCGCCGGGCAATTCTTCGATCGCCGTGCCGAGCGCTTTCGACCCGGCCCGGCGGCCGGCGCTGGAGCCGGCCTAGCCGAGCGCCCTCTCCTCCGC
>DASWSP010000057.1:0-19810 GCA_036402575.1 Allosphingosinicella sp.
CAAGGCACCCGCTCACAATTCGGCCATGACGCCAGCCAGGTTCCACGAGGTTGGGCTGGTGGGGCGCTGCCGATCCGCGCCGACCGGCTTTTACGCCGCCCTCGCCGACCGATGCGGGCGGATGAGGCCTATTCGCTCATCACCGCGGGGTAGCGGCTGAGCTCGAAGCCGCCTTCGCCGGCAACGTGGGCGTAGGCGAAGAGCGCGACGTCGGTGAGCGTCATCCGCTCCGTCACGAAGAAGCTGCGCGCGGCGAGATGCTCGTCCATCAGCTTGAGCGCGGCCTCACCCGCCGCGCGCTTGACGGGGATCTGGTCGCGCTGCGGCTTGGTAAGCTTGTCCTCGCCGAGGAATGCGATCCAGAAGCGCAAGGTCGCGACGCTGGGCTCGTGATTATATTGTTCGAAGAACATCCAGCGCAGCATGTCCGCCCGCTCGAACCGCCGCTCCGGGATCAGCGGGCTGCCATCGGCGAGGTAGAAGCAGGCGGCGTTGCTCTCGGGGATGAGGCGGTCCTCGACCTGCAGCACCGGTATCCGCCCGTTGGCGTTGATCGTGCGCAGGAAGTGCGGCGTGCGCGTCGCCGTTCAGGATGTCATATTGGCGCCGCTCGAGCGGCAGCCCCAGCCGCGCAGCGGTCAGCCGCACCTTGTAGCAATTTCCCGACGCCGAATATTCGTGAAGGACCAGCCGTTCGGTCATTCATTCCTTCTCCGTCAACTGACTTCGAGCACGATCTTGCCGACGTGGCCGCTGCTTTCCATCCGGCGGTGGGCGTCGGCGGCGCGATCCAGCGGGAAGGTGCTGTCGATCACGGGGCGGATCCGCCCCGCCTCCAGGTGCGGCCAGACCTCGCGGCGGATCTCGCCGGCGAGCGCCGACTTGAATTCGAGGGAGCGGGCCCGCAGCGTCGAGCCGGTGAGGGTCAGGCGCCGGCGCATCATCTCCCACAAGGGCAGCTCTGCCGCCGCGCCGCGCTGCGCCGCGATCGAGACGTGGCGTCCCTCCTCGGCGAGGCAGCGCAGGTTGCGCGCCAGATAGTCGCCGCCGATCATGTCGAGCACGAGCTGGACGCCCTTGCCGTCGGTGATCTTCTTCACCGCCTCGACGAAATCGCGCTCGTTGTAGTCGATCGCGTGGGCGGCGCCGATCTCAAGCGCGCGTTCGCACTTCTGCCTGGAGCCGGCGGTGACGATGACGGTCAGCCCCATCACCTTGCCGAGCAGGATCGCGGTGGTGCCGATGCCGCTGGTGCCGCCGTGGACGAGGACCGTTTCGCCGCGCCTGGCCTGGCCGCGCTGGAAGAGGTTGCTCCACACCGTGAAGAAGGTCTCGGGCAGAGCGGCCGCCTCGACCATGCTCATTGTGCCCGGCACCGGCAGGCACTGGCTGGCCGGCGCGGTACAATATTGGGCGTAGCCGCCGCCGGCGACAAGCGCGCAGACCGGCTTACCGACCCACGGCTTGCCCGCCCCTTCGCCGGCCGCCACCACTTTGCCGGCGACCTCGAGGCCGGGGATCGACGGCGCCCCCGGCGGCGGGGGATAAAGGCCCAGCCGCTGCATCACGTCCGGCCGGTTGACGCCCGCCGCCTCGACCCTGATCAGCAGCTCGCCGGGGCCCGGCGCCGGCACCGGCCGCTCGACCGAAACGAGCATCTCAGGGCCGCCCGCCTGCTTGGGATCGATGGCCGCCATGGCGGCCGGAAGGGTGTTCATTCAGCCACGCTCCGTCAGATTTCGGGACCTAGAGACACGACCCCGTTGACACAAGCGGCCCTTCCGGGGGAGTCTCCACCCCATGGATCTGGACGAACTCTTTCCGGACAAGCCCGGCGATCCGCTGACCCTGCTGGTCAAGCAGGACCTCGATCCGCTGTCGGTCGACGAGCTCCACCACCGCATCGCCGTGCTCGAGGGCGAGATCGCCCGGGTGCGCGCCAGGATCGATTCCTCGGTTAATTTCCGCGCAAGCGCCGAAGCGGTATTCAGGCAATGAAACAGCCGCGGGACATCAGGGTTATTTTCCCCGTGGCGACAGGCACCAGCTTGATGATGGGCCGAAGCGGCACGACATTAAGGCGAAGCTGCCCGTGAGTTGCGCGGGCACGAAGGAGTAAGAAATGCCGTCTTTTGCCCGCGAACTCGAACAGACGCTTCACACCGCCCTCGCCGAGGCGAGCGGCCGCCGCCATGAATACGCCACGCTCGAGCATCTGCTGCTCGCCCTCATCGAGGACGCTCATGCGTCCAAGGTGATGTCGGCCTGCGGAGTCGACCTCGGCGAGCTGCGCGAGGCCGTCCGCGCCTATCTCGACAGCGAGCTCGAAGCGCTCAAGGTGGAGGGCGAGACCGACCCCTCCCCGACCAGCGGCTTCCAGCGCGTCGTCCAGCGCGCCATCCTTCACGTCCAGTCCTCGGGCCGCGACGAAGTGACCGGCGCCAACGTCCTCGTCGCGCTCTTCTCGGAGCGCGAGAGCTATGCCGTCTATTTCCTGCAGCAGCAGGACATGAGCCGCCTCGACGCGGTCAGCTACATCAGCCACGGCGTCGGCAAGGGCGAGACCTCGACCGAGGCGCCTGAGGTCAAGGGCACCGAGGAGCCCAAGCAGGAGGATGGCAAGAAGAAGTCCGAATCCGCGCTCAAGCAGTTCACGGTCAACCTCAACGAGAAGGCGCAGAACGGCCGCGTCGATCCGCTGATCGGCCGCCGGCCCGAAGTCGACCGCACCGTCCAGATCCTGTGCCGCCGCTCGAAGAACAACCCGCTCTATGTGGGCGATCCGGGCGTCGGCAAGACCGCGATCGCGGAAGGCCTGGCCCGCAAGATCATCGAGGGCGAAGTTCCCGAAGTGCTCAAGGAAGCCGTGATCTACGCGCTCGACATGGGCGCTTTGCTCGCCGGCACGCGCTATCGTGGCGACTTCGAGGAGCGGCTGAAGGCGGTCGTGACGGAGCTCGAGAAGCTCCCCAACTCGATCCTGTTCATCGACGAGATCCACACCGTGATCGGCGCCGGCGCCACCTCGGGCGGCGCGATGGACGCGTCCAACCTGCTCAAGCCGGCGCTGTCGGGCGGCACGATCCGCTGCATCGGATCGACCACCTACAAGGAGTTCCGCAACCATTTCGAGAAGGACCGGGCTTTGCTCCGGCGCTTCCAGAAGATCGACGTCAACGAGCCCACGGTCGAGGACACGATCAAGATCCTCACCGGCCTGAGGTCCGCCTTCGAGGAGCATCACAGCGTCAAGTACACGCCCGATGCGATCAAATCGGCGGTCGAGCTCAGCGCGCGCTACATCAACGACCGCAAGCTGCCGGACAAGGCGATCGACGTGATCGACGAGGTCGGCGCGATGCAGATGCTGGTGCCGCCGTCCAAGCGGAAGAAGACGATCACGACCAAGGAAATCGAGGCGGTGATCGCGACGATCGCGCGCATTCCTCCGAAATCGGTCTCGACTGACGACAAGAAGCAGCTCGAGCATCTCGGCCGCGACTTGAAGCGTGTCGTGTTCGGCCAGGATCTGGCGATCGACACGCTTGCTTCGGCGATCAAGCTCAGCCGCGCGGGCCTGCGCGATCCGGACAAGCCGATCGGCAACTACCTCTTCTCGGGCCCCACCGGCGTCGGCAAGACCGAGGTCGCGCGCCAGCTCGCCTCGATCATGGGCATCCCGCTGCAGCGCTTCGACATGTCCGAATATATGGAACGCCACTCGGTCAGCCGGCTGATCGGCGCGCCCCCGGGCTATGTCGGATACGACCAGGGCGGCCTCCTGACCGATGCGGTCGACCAGCATCCGCATTCGGTGCTGCTGCTCGACGAGATCGAGAAGGCCCATCCGGACCTGTTCAACATCCTGCTGCAGGTGATGGACAACGGCAAGCTCACCGATCACCACGGCAAGACGGTCGATTTCCGCAACGTCATCCTGATCATGACGACCAATGCGGGCGCCAGCGACATGGCGCGCGAAGGCGTCGGCTTCGGCACCCAGACCCGCGAGGGCGAGGATGAGGAAGCGATCAAGCGGATGTTCACGCCGGAATTCCGCAACCGCCTCGATGCGGTGGTGGCGTTCGGCTACTTGCCGCCGGAAGTGGTCGCGCGGGTGGTGGACAAGTTCATCCTCCAGCTCGAGATCCAGCTGGCGGACCGCAACGTCCACATCAGCCTCGACGAGGAATCGAAGAGCTGGCTCACGACCCGCGGCTACGACCGTCTCTACGGCGCGCGGCCGATGGGCCGGCTGGTCCAGGAGAAGATCAAGCAGCCGCTCGCCGAGGAGCTGCTGTTCGGCAAGCTCGTTCACGGCGGCGAGGTCAAGGTCCGAATCAAGGACAACGCCCTCGCTTTCGAGATCATCTCGGCGCCGCCCAAGGCCGCCAGGAAGAAGGGCAAGGCCAAGGTCGCGGATCAGCCGGAAGCCGATCCGCCCGAGGCCGGCCAGCCGGAAGAGCAGGCATAATCGACCGCGAAGAGGCCCGCTTCGAAAGAAGCGGGCCTTTCTCTTCGAGTGCCCAATCGGACTCCCGGCCGGCCCGGAACGGCGCTATTGCTGCTCCGCAAGCGGAAGGAGATCGTCATGGCGCAGCTGACTTTCTACACCAATCCGATGTCGCGCGGACGGATCGCGCGGTGGATGCTGGAAGAGGTGGGCGAGGCCTACGAAACGGTGCTGCTCGATTACGGCACGACGATGAAGTCGCCCGATTATCTGGCGGTCAATCCGATGGGCAAGGTGCCGGCGATCAGGCACGGCGACACCGTGGTGACCGAGACGGCGGCGATCTGCGCCTACCTGGCCGACGCTTTCCCGCAGGCGGGGCTCGCGCCGCCGCCCGCCGAGCGCGGCGCTTATTATCGCTGGCTGTTCTTCGGCGCCGGCCCGGTCGAGGCCGCCGTCACCGCCAAGGCGCTCGGCCTGCTCGCGCCCGAGGATAAGAAGATGATGGCGGGTTACGGCAGCTACGGCGACGTGATCGACGCGCTCGAGCGGGCGGTCTCCGGCCGCGACTATATCGCCGGCGACCGCTTCAGCGCCGCCGACCTCTACATCGCGTCGCAACTGGGCTGGGGGATGATGTTCGGCACGATCGAGAAGCGGCCGGCTTTCGAAGCCTATGTCGCCCGGATGGATTCGAGGCCCGCCGCCAGGCGGGCCAACGAGCTCGACGACGCGGCCATGCCGCAAAAGGAGACGCAGCCCGCATGACCGATATCCGCGAAGCCGCCATCGCGCTCTACGACCGCTACACCCACGAAGGCATGGACCGCCGCGCGTTCATGGCCGAGCTGACGCGGATCGCGGGAAGCACCGCCGCCGCCAACGCGCTGCTGATCGGAATCGCCGCCGACCCTGCCGCGGCAGCGATCGTTCCGGCGAACGACAAGCGGCTGCGGACGCGGACGCTGGAATGGGAGGTGTCTCCCGGCCGGCGCATGAAAGGCTACAACGCGGTTCCCGCGCGGGCCGCCGGAAGGCTGCCGGTGGTGATCGTGATCCACGAGAATCGCGGCCTCAACGAGCATACCCGCGACGTGGCGCGGCGGATCGCGCTGTCCGGCTATTCGGCGGTGGCGCCGGACTTCCTGACCCCAGGGCCGGGCACGCCCGCCGACGAGAACCAGGCCCGCGAGATGATCGGCAAGCTCGACCTCGCCCGGACCACTGCCGATGCCGTGGCGATGGTGAATTGGCTACGCTCTTCCGAAGGCCGCTCACGCAAGGTCGGCGCGGTCGGCTTCTGCTGGGGCGGCGCGATGATCAACCGCCTCGCGGTCGCCGCCGGGCCGGCGCTCGCCGCGGGAGTCTCCTATTACGGTCCGGCCCCCGCGCCTTCGGAAGCGGCCAAGGTGCAGGCCCCGCTCCTCATCCACCTCGCCGGCAACGACCAGCGCGTCAACGCCACCGCCGAGCCCTGGGCGGCCGCGCTGGAGGCGGCGGGCAAGAACGTGACCCTGGTGAAGCACCCAGGCGTCGAGCACGCGTTCAACAACGATACTTCGGCGGAGCGCTACGACAAGGCGGCCGCCGATCGGGCCTGGGCGCAGACGATCGGCTTCTTCGGGCGCCACCTGAAGGCCTAACGGCACCAAAGGAAAAGGCCCGGCGGTTTCCCGTCGGGCCTCCTCTAACCTTCCGCTTCGTGGGCCGTGCCTATTCGCGGCTGCCCATGAAGTTGAGAAGGAAGGTGAACATGTTGACGAAGTCCAGGTACAGGCTGAGCGCGCCCATGATGACGGTCTTGCCCATCATGTCGGTGCCCGCGACCTGGAAGTACAGGCTCTTGATGCGCTGCGTGTCGTAGGCGGTGAGGCCCGCGAACAGCAGCACGCCGATGAAGCTGATCGCCAGCTGCATCGCGGTCGACTGGACGAACAGGTTGATGATCATCGCCACAAGCAGGCCGACCACACCCATGATCAGGAAGGTGCCGAACGCCGACAGATCCCGCTTGGTGGTGTAGCCGTAGAGACTGAGACCGGCGAACGCCGCCGCCACGGCGAAGAACGTCATGGCGATCGAGGTCCCTGTGAAGACCAGGAAGATCGACGCCATCGACAGGCCCATCACGGTCGCGAATGCCCAGAACAGCAGCTGCGCGGTTCCGGTCGAAAGGCGGTTGATGCCGAAGCTCAGCACCAGGATGAACGCCAGCGGAGCGAACATGATCAGATATTTCAGGATACCGGGACCGCCGAGGATCGCTGCCGCATAGCCGCTATTGGCGAACAACAGGGCGACGATGCCGGTCAGCAGCACGCCCGACGTCATGTAATTGTAGACCGACAGCATATAGGACCGCAGGCCGGCGTCGAAGGCGACGCTCTCCCGACCGACCCCAGCCGTTGCAGGCTGCGGCCTTGCGGTCGCTCTCGGGTCAAATCCATTTGCCATTTCGAAACGTCTCCTCAAACTCGGCAGTGCCCCTGCCAGTTGTCGCCAATATCGGGTGAATCCGGTAGACATTCAAGGAAAACCGGTTCGTCGCCTGCCGGTTCTGCGTTAACGGCGGAGCTACCATGCACCGCCTGTTCGTCGCGATCCGGCCGCCCGAGGCAGTTCGCAGCCAGCTTCTCGACCTGATGGAGGGGGTTAAGGGCGCCCGCTGGCAGGACGAGGACCAGCTGCACCTGACCCTGCGCTTCATCGGCGAGGTCGACCGTCATCTCGCCCGGGACATCGCCGCCGCGCTGGGATCGATCCACCACCCCCGCTTCGAGATCGCGCTGAGCGGCCTTGGCACCTTCGAGCGGCGGGGTCAGCCGGTCACCTTGTGGTCGGGCGTTTCGCCGCACGAGCCCCTGAAAGCCCTCCACAAGAAGGTCGACCAGGCCGTCCTGCGCGCCGGTGTCGCGCCCGATCGCCGGGCATACATGCCGCACATCACGCTGGCGCGGCTGGCGCGCTCCGCCGGCCCGATCGACGGTCTGATGGGTCAGTCGGGCGGGCTGTCGAGCGCTCCGTTCCCGGTCGAGGAGTTCCGTCTCTACGAAAGCGACGTCACTCCCCAAGGCGCGGTCTACAGCGTCGTGGAGCGGTACGGGCTCGATTGAGGCCGCTCAGCAGCGCCGGTCGTAATCGTAGCGGCGATAGCCGTCCCGCTCGACATAGTAGCAGCCGCGCTCGTCACGGTACCAGCGCCGGTCCGAGGTCACGGCGCCGATGATTCCGCCGGCCACCGCGCCGGCGGCCGCGCCCTCGCCTATGCCGACGCCGTCGACCACCGCGCCAAGGCCCGCGCCGACGGCGGCGCCCACCGCGGCGCCGGCGGCCGCATCACGGATCTGCCGACCGTTGCGGTCGCGCCCGTAGCGGTCGGCGCCATAGCGGTCATATCCATAACGATCGTAGCCGTAGCCGTCATAGCCGCTGTAGCGGTCGTTCGTGGCGCAGGCGGTCACCGACATGCCGGCCGCAACCGCGAGGCCCATCAATCCTGCTTTACGCATAGCTCATTCTCCAAACGCCGGCGAACGGGCTGACAAAATCGCCAGGCCGCCGTGCCGCGGCTCAACTTCTGGAAGAACGGGAGAGGAAGGTCTTCGTTCCGGAAAACCGGCTCTCAGGGGCCTCCCCGGCGGCGCATCTTCAGGCGCCCAGCGAGTCCAGCAGCCGGTGGACCATCGGCGCGTAACCCGCTCCGAACAGCCGCAGGTGCACGAGCGCCGGAAACAACTGGTAGACGCGCCGGCGCTCCTCCCACCCGGGCTCCAGTGCGCCGTAGGCGGCCCAGAATTCGGGCGGAGGTGGATCGAACAGGGTCAGCATCGCCAGGTCGACCTCGCTGTGGCCATGGTAGCAGGCGGGATCGATCAGCGCGGCAAGCGCGCCCTCCGACACGAGGATGTTGCCGCTCCACAGGTCGCCGTGCAGCAGCGCCGGGGCGGGATCGTCGGGGATGATCGAGCTCAGCCGCGGCACCAGCCGGTCGAGGCGCTCGCGCCAGGGACGGTCGAGCACGCGCGCCGTCGACAATAGCCGCTGCTCACCCCAATAGCTGGTCCATCCCGGCGTCGGCCGATTGATAAGCTCGACCGTTCCGAGCCGGTAATCGACCGGCCAGCCGTAGCCGTCGCCGATGCGCTGGTGCAGCTGCCGAACGGCCGCGCCGATGCTGCGCCACGCGGCAGGGCTGAAGACACCGTCATTCTCGACATATTCCAGCAGCAGCACGCCCTCGTGCTCCCCTTCCACCGTCGGCGCCGGGAGCCCCGCGCCGGCGAGCGCCCGCAGCATCGCCGCCTCGGTGCCGATCGAAGGCCCGCCTTTCGCCACCGTGCAGCGCCCATCCGGCCGGCGCAGCACGAGCACCTCCGAAAGGTCGCCGCCCGCCAGCCGCTCGAGCCGGTCTTCGGGCACACCCATCAGCGAAGCGACCCGGCGCGAGAAGGCGGTCATGACGCGGCGGCGATCTTCCGCACCAGCCCCTTCACGCCGGCGGTCACGTCCTTCCAGGCGGCGTCGAAATGCTCGTCGCGCCCGTAATAGGGGTCGGCCACGGGCTGGCCCCGCCGACCCTCCGCGTGGTCGAGCAGCAGCGAAAGCTCGGCCTTCCCATCCGGCGGCTGCATCGCCCGAAGTTCGGCCAGGTTCTGGGCGTCGAGCGCGATGACATGGTCGAACGCGTGGAAGTCTTCGGGGCTCACCTGGCGCGCGCGCAGATGCGAGATGTCGATGCCGTTGCGCTTCGCGACCGCCGCCGCCCTCCGGTCCGGTGGATGACCGACATGCCAGTTTCCGGTGCCGGCGCTGTCCACCTGGATATCGAGCCCGAGCCGCTCCGCCTCGCCCCGCAGCGCCGCTTCGGCCAGCGGAGATCGGCAGATGTTGCCGAGGCAGACGAACAGCACCCTGATAGCCATGCCTTCAAACCTTGTTGCCAAAGCCCGGGTCTCTGCTAGCCAGAAGCCGGCCGACAATCGAGAGGGTGTATGGCGACCGAGGCTCACGCGACCGGCTCCGCTTCAACTCCGATCCGGGTCGGCGCCTACGCCTGGTACGCGCTGTTCGTCCTCGTCCTTGTCTATGTCATCAACTTCATCGATCGGCAGATCCTCTCGATCCTGGCCGAGGACATAAAGCGCGACCTGGGGCTCGATGACGCCCAGATCGGCTTCCTGTACGGCACCGCGTTCGCCGTCTTCTACGCGCTGTTCGGGATCCCGCTCGGCCGCCTCGCCGACAGCTGGTACCGGGGGCGGCTGATGGCGATGGGGCTGGCGCTGTGGTCGTCGATGACCGCTCTGTCGGGCTTCGCCAACAGCTTCGGCATGCTCGCCGTCGCCCGCATCGGGGTCGGCATAGGCGAAGCGAGCGCGTCGCCCGCCGCTTACTCGATGATCTCCGACAGTTTCCCGAAGGAGAAGCGCGCCACCGCCTTGTCGATCTATTCGAGCGGCCTTTATATCGGGGGAGCGCTCAGCCTGCCGATCGGCGGCTTCGTGCTCAGCCGCTGGAACCGGGCCTATCCCAGCGCCGCAGAAGCGCCGCTCGGGCTGGTCGGCTGGCAGGCCGCTTTCCTCGCCGTCGGGATTCCGGGCCTGCTGCTGGCGCTGTGGGTGATGTCGCTGAAGGAGCCCCAGCGCGGCGCGTCCGATGGCCTGCCGCAGCCGATCGTGCGGCCGCACGCCTGGCGCGACTTCGGGCGTGAGCTGATGGCGATCCTGCCACCGCTCACTTTGATCAACGTCGCGCGCATCCCCGGCGCGTTGACGGTGAACCTGATCGTGCTCGCCATCGTCGTCGCGATCACGATCGGGCTGATCGCCCTCACCGGCGATCTGCCGCAATGGTCGGCTTACGGTCTCGGCGTCTACGCGGTGTTCTCCTGGGTTCAGTCACTCAAGCAGCGCGACCCGGCGACCCATCGGCTGATCTGGGGAACGCCTATGGTCGTCGTCCTCGCGATCGCCTTCGGCAGCATTTCATTCGTCAGTTATGCGGTCAGCTTCTGGAGCCCGCCTTACGTGCTGCGCACCTTCTACGCCGATCCGACCGGACCGGCCTCCTTCATCGGCGGCATGACCGCGCCCGAAGAAGTCGCCTTCATCATGGGCTGGGGCGCCGCCGTCTCGGCGGCGTTCGGGGTGATCATGGGCGGCGTGTTAGCCGACCTTTGGCGCCGCCGCGATCCGCGAGGCCGGATCTTCGTAAACATGCTTTCGGTGGTGCTCGCCGCGCCGCTCACCTGGTTCATCTTCACGACCGAAAGCCTGCGGACTTTCTACTGGGTCTTCCCCTTCGCGCATATGTGCGGCGCGATGTGGGTTGGCGCCGCGGTCGCGACCCTGCAGGATCTGGTGCTCCCGCGCATGCGGGCCACCGCCGGCGCTACCTACATCCTGGGCACGACGATGATCGGGCTGGCATTGGGCCCGTACGTCGCGGGCAAGGTCGCCGACCTTGCCCAGAGCCTTCGCGCCGGCATCTTCTCGCTTTACCTGATCGTCCCCTTCACCCTGCTCGGCCTCTGGCTGGGCGCCAGGCGCCTCGCCGAGCTCGAGACCACGAAGGTCGATCGAGCCCGCGCCGTCGGCGAAGTGATCTGACGCTCCGGGCGGCTATCGGAAGACGCCGCACGCAATCCTTGCGCCGGAATTGCCGGACGGATCGGTGCGGTAATCGTCCGGCCCCTGATGGATGACCACCGCGGCGCCGTCGGCATCCAACATGGGGGCGGCACCGCCCGCAACCCACGCCCCGGGGGTCGTCATCTCCAGCGTTCCCCGGCCATCGGCGCCGATCATCAGGTTCGGCAGGTCGCCCTTGTGCATTCCGGCCGGATTGTTCTTGCCGTGCTGCTGCCCGGTCGGGTTCCAGTGTGGCCCCGCGCTTCCGAATCCGGGGGGATCGCACCGCCCTGTCGTGTGGATATGGGCGCCGTAGCTTCCACGCGCCATATTCTCTGCGTCGATCCGAACGCTGATGCTGTCGCCGATCTGGGTCGCCACCGCCCGGGCGCGCCCCTGGCCGGCAGCGCTCCGCACATCCGCCACAGCAGCGGGCGCACCCGGCAGCGGCGGCGCGAGCGCGGCCTGTTCGCTCGCGCACCCCGCCAGCACGGCAGCGCCCACAATCCCTATCGCCAGTCGCTTCATCTCGCCCTCCTGTGATGTATTCGATGAACGAGCCGGAGGTGAAACGGTTTCAGGCGGCCGAACGCCCCCGCCCGACTCCATGCCCGCGCAGGCCGGCATTCTCGACATCTTCGGGCGGGTAGACGTTGCGCAGGTCGACCAGGATCGGCTGCGCCATCACCGAGGCGAGCCGCCTGAGATCCAGCGCGCGCAGCACGTCCCATTCGGTCACCAGCACGACCGCGTCCGCGCCTTCCGCGGCTTTGTAGGGGCTCTCGCAGAATTCGACGTTCGGCATCATCGGCCGCGCCTGCTCCATGCCTTCCGGATCGTAGCCGCGCACGCGCGCGCCCGCATCCTCCAGCGCCAGCACGATCGACAGTGAAGGGGCGTCGCGCATGTCGTCCGTATTCGGCTTGAAGGTCAGGCCGAGCAGCGCCACCGTCTTGCCGCGCGCGTCGCCGCCCAGCGCCTGGATCACCTTGCGTCCCATCGCCCGCTTGCGTCCGTCGTTCACCTTCACGACCGATTCGACGATCCGCAGCGGGGTCTGATAATCCTCCGCCGTCTTCAGCAGCGCGAGCGTGTCCTTGGGGAAGCAGGAGCCGCCATAGCCCGGCCCGGCATGAAGGAATTTCGACCCGATCCTCTTGTCCAGGCCGATCCCGCGCGACACGTCCTGCACGTCGGCGCCGACGATCTCGCACAAATCCGCGATCTCGTTGATGAAGGTGATCTTGGTCGCGAGGAAGGCATTCGCCGCATATTTGATCAGCTCGGCGGTTCGGCGGCTGGTGAAGAGCAGCGGCGCCTTGTTGAGGTAGAGCGGCCGATAGACCTCGCGCATGATCTCGGCCGCGCGCTCGTCCTCGGTGCCGACCACGATCCGGTCGGGACGCTTGAAATCCTCGATCGCCGCGCCTTCGCGCAGGAACTCAGGGTTTGAGACCACCCATGCCCGGGCGTCCGGCTTGGCTTCTCGGATGATCCTCTCGACCTCGTCGCCGGTGCCTACCGGAACCGTCGATTTGGTCACGACCACCGCCGGTTTGCGGAGCGCCTCGGCGATCTCGCGCGCGGCTCCGAAGACGTAGCTCAGGTCAGCATGGCCGTCGCCACGGCGCGACGGTGTTCCGACGGCGATGAACACCGCGTCCGCTTCGGCGACGGCGGGCGCGAGGTCGGTCGTGAAGAACAGCCGCCCACCCCGCACGTTGCGTTCGACGAGCTGGCCCAGACCGGGCTCGAAAATCGGCATCACGCCGCCCTCAAGCGCGCCGATCTTGGCGCTGTCCTTGTCGACGCAGGTGACCGTGTGGCCGAAGTCGGAGAAGCAGGCTCCGGACACCAGCCCGACATAGCCGGTGCCGATCATTGCGATATGCATTCAAGGTCCTTGGAACGAAGCTTGGCCGGCCGCCCGCTTACCAAAGCCGGACCGGCCCGAACAGGCCTCCGGCTCGATCGGGCGGGCAAAAAGAAAGAGCCGGTCCAGGCGGACCGGCTCCCTCTTTTCACATTCCAGGTTCCCGCTGCCGAAGCAGCGGGAATTGGAATTACATGCCGGAACCCGGACCGAAGGTGATTTCCACGCGCCGGTTCTGCGGCTCGCGGACACCGTCGGCGGTCTCGACCAGCGGACGGCTTTCGCCGAACGCTTCGGTCGCCATCGCGCCATCAGGCACGCCGCGACCGGCAAGGTACGAGCGCACCGCATCGGCACGACGCTGCGACAGGCCAACGTTGTAGTCCGCCGAACCCGAGCGGTCGGCGTGACCGGCCAGCACGACCTGCGCCGAACCGGTCTGCTGGTAGGCAGCGGCGGCGTTGTCGAGGATGGCGGCAGCCTGCGGCGTGATGTCCGACCGATCCCAGTCGAAGAACACGATGAACGGCCCAGCCGGAACCACCGGAGGCGGAGGCGGAGGCGGGGGCGGCGGCGGCGGAGGCGGCGGCGGAGGCGGCGGAGGCGGCGGGGGCGGCGGCGGAGCGCCGAAGTTGAACACCAGACCGCCGAGGAGGCTGTGCGACGCATAGTCGAACTGCGCATCCTGGCCGTTGAACGCCACCATCTCGACATTCTCGACGCGGAAGTAGCGATACTTCAACTGGACGTCGATATTGTCAGTGATCGCCTGACGGACGCCGGCAATCACCTGGTAGGCGAACTTGCTGTCGCTGTCGTCGAGGAAGGCGCCAGTGTTGTCGAACACGCGGGCATTGTTGGCCTTGACGCGGGCGATACCGACACCGCCGCCGACGAAGCCGTTGATGCCGTCGTCGTCGCCAAAGTCCAGCATACCGTTGACCATGAAGCTCAGCACGCTGGTGCTGCCGCCGCCAAAGTCGAAGATATTGATGCCGGCCGAAGGCACACGGGCCGTGCCCGGCAGCTGGATGCTGGCATTGAGGTCTTCGATGTCGGCCTTCTTATAGGCGACTTCCGCCTCGACCCGGAACCCGCCCAGATCATAGCCGACGAAGCCGGCGCCATCGAAGCCATATTCTGAATCGATCTCGACGGCGTTATCGACAGCGCCGATATCGACCTCGATATTCTCGACGATCATCGCTCCGAATTCGCCACCAACATACCAGGCGCCATCGCGCGCAAGTGCCGGTGTCGCGAGGACGGTAGATGAAAGCGCCACACCTATGGCGAGCTTCCGCATAAAATTCCCCTTTCTTCTGCGTTCCAACGGGAACGACCTTGATCCCAATACGGTAAGCGGAGTTTCCGCGCAAGCACGCTTAACCCCGCATATGTTGCCGAAATGCCTCAGTTTATGATGAATAAACCCCGGAGGCCCCTCGTCGAACAAACCCTGAAACGAGGCCTTCACGGCAAGGTTTCACGGCATTTGGAAAAAAGATCATTCCATCAGCCCGTGTGACATTAATGTCGCAATGAGCGCGTCGATCGCGGAACGTGCTTCGACGTCAATAAACGTTCCGCCTGAAGGACTTGGCACATGGGGTTGACGCTGGGCCACGACTTGCACGCCGCCGATGCTTATACCCGTGGCGGGCAGCTCGCCCTCGCTCCATGCGGTGCCCGTCCAGTGGATCCAGACATGTGCCGTCTTGTTCCAGACCAGCATCCCCGGCTGCGGCTCGACGAACCGCCAGCCGCCTTCGGTCCAGGCGGCGATCGCGTCGGTCTTGCCTACCCATGCGCCCGAAGCGCCCGCCGCAACGATCCAGCACTGTCCCGGCGAGGGGTCGGCCGGCGGAACGGCGAGCGCCGGCCCTTCTGCCGCCGCGTGCAAGGCGCCGTCGATCCGCGCCAGCGCCTCGTTGTGGAAGAGCTCCTTCTGCGCCTGTCCGGGCACGATGAAGGGCAGCGCGAACCGCGCCGTCGCATCGCTCATCTCTTTTCTCCTTTGGTTCAGCCGACGACGAGAAACGCCGGTCGGGAGGTTCCGGCCGTTCCAAGCTGGACGACGCGTACGGCCAGCGCTCCTGCCAGCCCGTCCACAGCCTGCTGCGCCGCCGTGTAGAGGTACGACGGCTCGACCGTTCCCAGCTCGCGCTGGAAGCTGGCGCCAGTCAGCGTCAGCCGGTAGCTCTCACCTTCCTCGCCGAGCGGGGTGTCGCTGCCGCTGAGCCACGACCAGCCGGCCCGGCTCCGCCGCACCCAGCTGATGCGGATGTCGCCGCCCGCCAGCGTTTCAGCCCTCAAGTGGGTCGGCGAAGGCGGACGCATCGCTTCGCCGCCAATGGTGCAGGTCGCGTTTGCGCCGTCGTCCCCATCGCCGATCCCCACCGCCAGCAGCCGCGCCTCTCCCCCCAGCGTCGCCGGCGGAGGTTCGATCGCCGCCAGGCTCGCCGGCTCGATCAGCACGAACGGCTCGCCCGCTTCGTGCTGCGCCGCCGCCCACTCCGTTCCCCGCCGCCCGCGCAGCAGCCGCGACAACCTGAACCGCCGCTCGCCGAGCGGCGCCGCCGAGCCGAACTGGATGAGTTCGTCCCCGACAACCGCCAGGTTGGCGCCGGCGGCGAGCGCCGCATCGCTCCGCTCCTCGAGCCACATCGCCTCGTTGAGCAGCACGACCTCGAAGCTGCTCGTCGTGTCGATCAGCGCGGATCCGACCGGCGGCACCGCCGTCAGCGCCGTCCCCATCACCGCCGGAGCCGCGGTCGATCCCGCCCCCTGCCAGCTCGCGCCCCCGTCGTAGCTGACCGTCAGCGCCGCATGCCGCCAGCCCGCCTCCGCGCCCGCCGCGGCGACCAGCAGCTGCGGCCGGTCGGCGGGCAGATCGCCGTAAAGCGGCAGATCGAGCAGCCGAACGGTGGTCGGCCCATGCGGCAGGTCCGGCTGCGCCACGGCGCGGCCCGCATTCGCCCCCGCCGCCAGCGGCAGCGTCCCCGGCTGCACTCGCACCAGGTCCAGGCTGGCAACCATTCGGTCGAGCGTCCAGCGCTCGACCTTCCACAGCCCCGTCTGCCCCTCGATCGTCACCCGCGCGCCCGGCCGCACGCCGCTGCCGCGCCAGCCGAGCCTCAGCCTGGCCGTCGCACGCCCTGCCCACAGCGCCGCCAGCCTGTATTCCGCCAGCCCCTTAGCCACTTCGGCGGCCAGCGCCGCCGGCAATGCCCGCCGCTCGCTCCGCGGCGAAGGGCCGCCACGCCTCGCCCGCTGGAGGCCCGTCTGATAATCCCGGCTGGGATCGTGATAGGCGATGCTTACCTCGGCCGGGACGCTCGCCGCCGCCCGGCGAATGATCTCGCTCCGCCCCCGGGCCGCGCCGGCGCCTGCCCCCGTCTCCGCCTCGGCGATCTCCAGCGGGGTGCCGGCCGCGCTCGTGATCCGCAGCCGCGCGCCTTCGCCGATCAGCGATAGCGGCACGACGTCGCTCAGCGCCTCCAGCGCGCCGCGGACACTGTCGCCGCCCGCCGCATAACCGGCAAGCTCCGGCGTAGGTCCCGCGGCCACCGCCCCGCCGCTCAGCGCCGCCGCGATCGCGCCGATCGCCACCGGCCCGCCGTCCGCCTCCACCTCGAAGGTGAGAGAGGGGATGCGGTTGCCGAAGTCCGCCAGCTGCATATCCTCGAACACCGCGTAGGCGATGCCTCGATAGGCGGGCGTCTCGCCGATCCCCTCTGCCGCCGCGATCAGCGGGTCGGCCTCCTGGTCCTCGCTTCCGGGATACAGCCGGAACCCGGTCTCGCTCTTGAAGTCGCCGGCCGTCCCGCGCAGCAGCTTGCCGTCCGCCCAGATTCGACCGACGCCAAGGATCGGCCGTCCGGACAGCGCCACCGCGAAAGATGCCGAATAGCTGTAGTTGACCGTCTTGGGCCGCCCCTTGCCGCCGCCCGAGCTGCTTTTGTGCTCCTGAAGGTCGGTCGCCCAGATCACCGTCCCCGCCACGCGCATCTTGCCGAAGATCTTCGGGATCGCGCTGCCGTAGGACGAGGTCTGCACCGCCAGCTCGCCGAGCCGCGGCCCCTGCCGTGCCTTAGGCGCGAACAGGCGGGCGTCGATCTGCTGGCCGGCGATCGCGCCGACCGCCGCTCCGATCGGTCCGCCCACCGCGGCGCCGACCGCGGTGAGAACCAGAGTTGCCATGTCTCAGTCCTTCAGTGCAGCCGAACCGCGGCGACATCCTCGCCGGGGCAGCGCCAGGCGGAGAGCACCGGCCACGGAACGCGTCCAGGCACCTCCACCACCCGCCGCAGCCTAGCGTCGGCGTGAAGGAAACCGATGTCGGTAAGGATGAGGACGTGGAGCTGCATAGGTCCGGCCTGCACCACCAGCAGGTCGCCCGCCTCGGCCTGCGGCGGCGCCAGCCGGATGAATCCGCAGGCGTCGAGCTGCGCCACCATCGCCTCGGGATCCGAGCTTCGCGGCCCATAATTCCGCCGCACCCGCCACGGGTCTGTTCCAGTCGCCACGATCGCCACTCCTATGCAGTCGAGCCCGAATTCCGCCGACCGCCCCTGCGGCCGGAAGCGCACCCCCACCAGCGCCCGCGCACGGGCGACGATCTCATCCTTCTTCGCCATCACGCGCCAGGGTAGCGCGTGAGCAGGTCCATGCCCGGGAGGTGCGGCTCGCCCCTGAAGTTCTTGGCGTTGGCGAAGCGGGCGATGCATGTCGCGAAGGCCTTGTCGCACCCCTCGCCGATTTCGATGAGGTCGCCCGCGGCGGGAGCGAAGGGCGGCGGCTCGCGAAGCGTCAGCCGCGCACCGTCGGACGACAGCACGCCGCTTTCGAGCCCGCTGTTGCGTCCCGAAATCCAGCGCACGCGCCCGTAGCCGTAGGCGTTGGTCTGCGCCGATGCGTCGGCCACCTCGATCACGTCGTCCTCGACGACCATCGCCAGCCGAGTCACCCTCACCCGGGCGGCCATGTCGACCCGGCACCTCTTGTCGCCGAGTTCGGCGCGGCATTCGGGCGAAGTCTGCTCCACCACCGGCCGGTCGAGCAGTGCGGTCGGCCCGCGCAGCTCGCTCGTGAACCCCACCCCCTCGGTGCTCACATCGCCGAGCTCGCCGCGCGCGAGGGGCACCTGCTCGCCCTCGGGCTGCTCCCAGTCGACCATGAAGATGCTGACCGCCGCGCCGTCCCACCGCCCCGCCGCCAGGTCTGCGGGATGGATCGCGTCGCTGGTCAGCGCCCCCGACACATCAAGCGTGTCGAGCTCGAACCCGTCCGACAGCGCGATCGCCGACGGCAACATCCCCGGCGCCGCCCGGTAGGTGAGGTGCCCGATCGGCAGGTCCCGGTCGTGGGTCGTGAACCCCAGGCACACGCCATCCCTGCGCTCCAGCCGCCAGCAAAACGCGATGGCGGTAAGCTCGGCATCAACGATGCTCATTCCCGCACCTCCACCAGCGGGACGCTCGCGATCTCCCCCGCTTCGAACGTGGCTCGGCTCAAGCTCAGCCGGTCCTCGGCAAAGCGCACCGGCACGTCGAACCGATAGCTTGCCCGCACTTCGGCTCCCTCCACGGGCGGCTCCTCGAACCGGACCAGCCCTTTCGCGGCGAGCGCCCATCCGCTCACCCGCTCGGCCTCCGCCACGAACACGCGAACTGTGCCCGCCACTGGCCGGGTGATCCGCCGCTCCTGGCTGCCATAGCGCTTCACCAGCGCGAACTCGGTGCGAACCCCGTCACCTGTGCCGAGCAACTGCTCCGCCGCCTCGTGGTCCAGGGGGTCCTCGAACCGGAACGCGACCGCCGCTCCGCGCCGCGCGCGGAAAAAGGCGACGAGCTCGGCAAGCTCCGCCTCCCCGCGCACGCCCGGTCCGGCATCGAAGCGCAGGCGAGCGTCCGCCCAGTCGCTGTTTCTCTGCTCCATGCCGTTTGCCGTCGTCACCACGGCCGTCGAGAAACTGGGCTCGACGCTCGCCTCCCGCCCGAGGGCGATCGGGAACCGGACATCGTCGAAAGCCTCCATCGCCTCTCCTCCCGCAAACCAGACGAACCCGTCGCGAAGCACCTGCGGCAGCGCCCATGCGAACACTTCTGAGGTCCCGCGGGCGAACGCGGCCTCTGCCGCCGCGGCGATCGGCCGCCACTGCGCCCGGTCCTCCGGCCCCAGCACGAACCCCGAGAAATAATGCTGCCGGTCCTGGCCGTAGCCGAGCCGCGCCGATACCGCCGCCACCCCGCGCGCCGTCGCGCCGGCGTCACCGGCGGTGACATAATCGTAGTCCTCGAGCTGCAGCACGTCGAATGCCGGCGCCGACCAGCCGAGCGGAACGTTCGCGCGCTTGACCTCGCTCGCGCTCAAGACCGTCGGCAGGTACACGAGCAGCAAGCTTTGCGCCCCCGGCGCCTCGCTCTCCACGGCTGCGCACAAGGCTGCCGTCGATGCCGCCAGCGCCGCGCCCGCCGCATCGAGCGTCGCCTTCTGCGCCTCGCTCAGCGGTCCCCGCACATCGGCGATCGGGGTGGGCGCGAACGCCGCCACCGCCGCCTCGTCATACAGGCAGATGCGCCCGTCCCCCATCACCCACCACCACGGCTCACCGACCTGGAAGCGGACCGTCTGCCCCGCGTCGCGGGCGATCGCGGCGAACGCCCGCGCCACGTCCTGCAGATACGCCATCGCTTCCGCCTTGGCGGGAGACAGCAGCGTCGAAGGCGGCACCCATCCGGTCAGCGCCGGATCGCCGTTCGCCGCCCGCTGCTTCCATCCTTCCGGACAATGAACGTCGAACAGCTCGTACGACAGCGACAGGATCACATCGAATCCGAGCGCCTTCGCCCG
>DASWSP010000058.1:0-15824 GCA_036402575.1 Allosphingosinicella sp.
GCAATGGTGCGCGTGTGGGTGAGAAGGTCGGCGATTTCCTGTTCG
The DNA here is from genome assembly GCA_036402575.1 of Allosphingosinicella sp. Classification (GTDB taxonomy): domain Bacteria; phylum Pseudomonadota; class Alphaproteobacteria; order Sphingomonadales; family Sphingomonadaceae; genus Allosphingosinicella. The sequence continues at coordinate 46 of DASWSP010000058.1, forward strand.
GATATGAGCGGCATCTTTGGTCTCCCTCAGAGGGACAACCCCGGGTCCCGCTTCTTGTTCATCTGCTCGAGCAGCTTGCCCGCCAGGCGGGCGAACACCTGCGCCTCCTCGCCCTCGCCGGCCGCGGGCGGCAAGCCGGCGTCGGAAGAGCGGCGGATCGAAAGCGTGAGGGGAACGCGGCCCAGGAAAGGAATCTCCATGACTCGAGCGGCGGCCTCGGCGCCGCCCGCGCCGAACGGGTCCGAGATCTCGCCGCAATGGGGGCAGGCATAGCCGGACATGTTCTCGATCAGGCCGATCACCGGCACGTCCATCTTGCGGAACAGGTCGATCGCGCGGGTGGCGTCGATCAGCGCGAGGTCCTGCGGCGTCGAAACGATCACCGCGCCGGCCGGCTTCCATTTCTGGATGAGCGAGAGCTGGATGTCGCCGGTGCCGGGCGGCAGGTCGACGATCAGCAGCTCGGTGTCGCCCCAGTCGCCTTCGATCAGCTGGCCGAGCGCGCTCGCCGCCATCGGCCCGCGCCAGGCGAGCGCCGCGCCCTCGTCGACGAGCATGCCGAGCGAGAGCAGCCGGACGCCGTGGGCGATGACGGGGATGATCTGCTTCTCGGCCAGTTCGGGGCGCTCGCTGCTGCCCATGATGCGCGGCTGCGAGGGGCCGTAGATATCGGCGTCGACCAGCCCGACCTTCTTGCCGCCGCGCGCGAGCGCGACGGCGAGGTTGGCGGCCAACGTCGACTTGCCGACGCCGCCCTTGCCGCTGCCGACCGCGATGATCGAGCGCTCGACCTTGTCCGCGGTCATCGCGATCCTGACGTCGGCGACGCCCGGCACCCCGACCATCGCCGACCGGATCGCCCGCTCGATCGCCGCCCGCTGTTCGGCGCCCAGGCCCGTCACGTCGAGGATGATGCTGGCGATGCCATCCCTGAGCCGCGGCGCCTGGACCCGGCCGCCCGTGACGATGTCGCCGCCGCGCGGGTCCTGCACCCGTCCCAGCGCGCTCATGATCGCGTCCGTCTCCTCGCTCATGCATCTTCCCTAGGGCCGTGTTTGGCCAAGGCCACTGTTTTTCCTAAAGGCCGCTCCCTATAAAGGTCCGTATGAAAAATATCTTTGGGTGGGGCGCGCGCCTCGGCGCCTTGATGAACGAGAATCGCGGCGGCCCTTGGGGTCCGGGCGGCGGCAGCGGCGGCGGTTCGGGCGGAGACGGCGGCGGACCGCGCAATCCCTGGGGCCAGCCCCCGCGCAAGCGCCCGCCCGCGGGCACCACCGGCAACGTCACCTCGCTGGATGAATTCCTCAAGAAGAGCCGCGACCGCTTCGGCGGCCGCTTCCCCTCCGCCAACGACGGCCGGCCTTATTGGCTCTACGGCCTCGGCATCTTCATCCTGCTCTGGCTGCTCTTCACCAGCGTCCACCGCATCGGCCCGCAGGAGCGTGGCGTCGTCACCCTTTTCGGCAATTACAGCCGCACCATGGGCCCGGGCATCGGCCTGTCGCTGCCGGCGCCGATGGAGAGCGTGCAGAAGATCGACGTCGAGGAGATCCGGACGATCGACATCGGCTCGCCCGATCCGACCAGCGAGAATCTGATCCTCACCGGCGACCAGAACATCATCGACCTGGCTTATTCCGTCCGCTGGAACATCCGCGACCCACAGCTCTATCTGTTCCAGATCAAGGATCCGGAGGAGACGATCCGCGAGGTCGCCGAAAGCGCGATGCGCGCGGTCGTCGCCGGCGTGTCGCTCGACGACGCGATCGGATCGGGGCGCAGCGAGATCGAGCAGCGCGTCGAGCAGGTCATGCAGCAGCTTCTGAACGACTATCGCGCCGGCGTCGTCGTGCAGGGCGTGGCGATCAAGCAGTCCGATCCGCCCGCGGCGGTCAACGATGCCTTCAAGGAAGTGTCGGCGGCCCAGCAGCAGGCGCAGACCTATATGAACGACGCGCGCGCCTACGCGCTCCAGCTTACCGCCAAGGCGCAGGGCGAGGCCGCGGCTTTCGACAAGGTCTACGAGGAATATCGCCTCGCGCCCGAAGTCACCCGGCGACGCATGTATTACGAGACGATGGAAAAGGTGCTTTCCAAGGTGGACAAGACGATCATCGAGGCGCCGGGCGTGACGCCCTACCTGCCGCTCCCCGAGATCAACAAGCAGCGCCAGCCGCAGGCGGAAGGGGCGGCGCGATGATCCAGCGTCTGGGCCGCAACCCGATTGCGCTCGCCTTCCTCGCGATCCTGCTGCTGATCCTGGTCGGCAGCACCTTCGCCATCGTTCCGGAAACGCGCCAGGCGGTCATCGTCCGCTTCGGCGAGCCGCAGCGCATCGTCAACCGCTTCGAACCCAACGAGGATTTCGGAAGCGCGGGCGCCGGTCTTGCCGCGCGCATCCCGTTCCTCGAGCAGATCGTGTGGATCGACAAGCGCATCCTCAGCGTCGAGATGGACCGCCAGCAGGTGCTCTCGACCGACCAGCTCCGGCTCCAGGTCGACGCCTTCGCGCGTTATCGAATCGTCGATCCGCTGCGCATGTACATCTCGGCGGGCACCGAGGAGCGGGTCAGCGAGCAGCTGAAGCCGATCCTCGGCTCGGCGCTGCGGAACGAGCTCGGCAAGCGGCCGTTCGCGGCGCTGCTCAGCCCCGAGCGCGGGCAGATGATGGACAATATCCAGAACGCCCTGAACCGCGTCGCCCGCCAATATGGCGCGGAGATCGTCGACGTCCGCATCAAGCGCGCCGACCTTCCCGAGGGCACGCCGCTCCAGTCGGCCTTCCAGCGGATGGAGACCGCGCGCCAGCAGGAAGCCCGCTCGATCCGCGCCCAGGGCCTCAAGCAGGCGCAGATCATCCGCGCGGAGGCGGACGCCGAGGCTGCCAACACCTATGCCGAGGCATTCGGCAAGGATCCGGACTTCTACGACTTCTATCGCGCCATGCAGTCGTACGAGACGACCTTCGTCAACGACGGCACCGGCACCGACATGGGGCGGTCGAGCATCATCCTGTCGCCGGAAAACGATTATCTGCGGGAGTTTCGTGGGCGCCGCTAGCAGCGGAACGGCGATGCGGCGCAGCGATCATTCAATCCTCGTTCAGCCGCAAAATCTAGCCTGAGGGCCTAATCGACGGCCCGTCCGGGCCGCCCACCCGGGCCAAGAAATGTTAGGAGGATGTTTATCGTGCGTTACGTCTATGGAGTCACCGCAGCCTTGCTTCTCGGTGGAGCCGCCGCAACGCTGACCGTCGGCCCGGTGGGCGCGCAAACCGCCCAGAACGAGCCCGGCGCCATCGCATCGGCGACGCCGCGGCCGGGCGCGCCGATGAGCTTCGCCGACCTTGCCGACCGGCTGTCGCCGGCGGTGGTCAACATCTCGACCCGCCAGAGCATCACCGTCAACCGCACGCAGACGCTGCCGCCGGGCTTCGAGGAATTCTTCCGCCGCTTCGGCGGCCGCGTGCCCGGCGCTCCTCCGGAGGGCGGCGACGAGGACAACACCATCACCCAGCGCGGCGGTTCGCTCGGCTCCGGCTTCATCATCTCTGCCGACGGCTACATCGTCACCAACAACCACGTGATTTCGCCCGCGCGCAACAACGCGACCGTGGAATCGATCACCGTCACCCTGTCGGACCGCAAGGAATATGAGGCCGAACTGGTTGGCCGCGACACCGCGTCCGATCTCGCGCTGCTCAAGATCCGCGCGTCGAACCTGCCTTACGTTCGCTTCGGCGATTCAACCCGTACCCGGGTCGGCGATTGGGTGGTCGCGATCGGCAACCCGTTCGGCCTCGGCGGCACCGTCACCGCCGGCATCGTCTCGGCGCTGCATCGAAACATCGGCTCGGGCGCCTACGATCGCTACATCCAGACCGACGCGTCGATCAACACCGGCAATTCCGGCGGTCCGATGTTCGACATCGCCGGCAACGTCATCGGCATCAACACGGCGCTGATCTCGCCGACCGGCGGCAATGTCGGCATCGGCTTCGCCATCCCCGCCGAGCAGGCGCGGCCGGTCATTGAAGCGCTTCGCCGCGGCCAGCGCGTGCAGCGCGGCTATATCGGCGTCAGCCTGCAGCAGATCGACGAGGGCATCGCCGATTCGCTCGGCATCCCGCGCAATCGCGGCGAGCTCATCCGCGGCGTCACCCCGGGCGGTGCGGCGGCTCGCGCCGGCATCCAGCAGGGCGACGTGATCATCACCGTCGCCGGCCGGCCGGTGACTCCGGATGAATCGCTCGCCTATCTCGTCGCGCAGCAGCCGGTCGGCTCGCGCGTGCCAATGGAGCTGATCCGCGACGGCCGCCGCCAGACCGTGACGGTGACGATCGCCGAACGGCCGACCGAAGAGGAGCTTGCCCGCCTCGCCGGCAACGGCGAGACCGAGGTCGCCGATCCGCCGGCCGAGCAGCAATCGACCGGCCAGCGTTCGGCGCGCGAGAGCCTCGGCCTCACCGTCCAGACGCTGACGCCGGAAGTCGCACGCTCGCTGCGGCTCACCGATACCAGCGCACGCGGAGTCGTCGTGGCCTCAGTCGACCAGTCGAGCGATGCCGCCGCCAAGGGGCTGCGCACCGGCGACATCATCCTGTCGATCAACCAGCGCGCCACCCGCACCCCGGAAGAGGCGGCGGCGGCCGTCGAAGCGGCGCGGCGCTCGGGACGAAGCTCGGTCCTCCTCCTCGTGCGACGCGGCAATGCCCAGCCGGCCTATGTCGGCGTCGACCTGGTGAGGCCGCGCGGCTAGCTGCGTCTCGCCATGGCGCGCCCTTCGGCTGGCTCAGGACGGGCTTGATCGCCCCTCGATGAACGCCGATGGCTACGTTACGGTGAGGCGGTGCTCATCGGCCCCGCATCGATTTCGCGGTGGCGGACGGGGGAGGGCGGCTTGGACGATCAGCTCGGCATCTCGATCGGCCTCGGCGGCGGCCAGCCGCAGCGCCTGCTGCTCAGCCGGGCCAACCGGCACGGGCTGATCGCGGGCGCCACCGGCACCGGCAAGACGGTCACCCTGCAGGGCCTCGCCGAAAGCTTCTCCGCTGCCGGCGTGCCGGTCTTCCTCGCCGACGTTAAGGGCGACCTTGCCGGCATCGCCATGCCCGGTTCGCCCACGGCGCGCAGCCACGACGCGCTCATCGCCCGCGCCGCCGAGCTCGGCCTCCAGGGCTACGCCTACACCGACAATCCGGCGGTGTTCTGGGACCTTTACGGCGAGCAGGGTCATCCGGTGCGCACCACGGTGTCGGAGATGGGGCCGCTGCTGCTCGCGCGGCTGATGAACCTCAACGAGACGCAGGAGGGCGTGCTCAGCATCGCCTTCCGGGTGGCGGACGAGGAGGGGCTGCTGCTCCTCGACCTCGACGACCTGCAGGCCCTGCTCCTCGACCTCGCCGGGCGGACGGCGGCACTCCAGGCCGAATATGGCAACGTCACCAAGCCGAGCATCGGCGCGATCCAGCGCCAATTGCTCCAGCTCGAGAGCCAGGGCGGCGACCGCTTCTTCGGCGAGCCGGCGCTCGAGATCGGGGATCTTCTGAAGGTCGACGAGCTCGGCCGCGGCTTCGTCAACGTCCTTGCCGCCGACAAATTGATGACGAGCCCGCGGCTCTACGCGACCTTCCTGCTCTGGCTGCTGTCAGAGCTGTTCGAGGAGCTGCCCGAGGTCGGCGACCTGGACCGGCCAAAACTCGTCTTCTTCTTCGACGAGGCGCATCTGCTGTTCGACGACGCGCCCGAGGCCTTGCTCGACAAGATCGAGCAGGTCGTGCGGCTGATCCGCTCCAAGGGCGTCGGCGTCTACTTCGTCACCCAGAACCCTGCCGACATTCCCGAGAAAGTCGCCGGCCAGCTCGGCAACCGGATTCAGCATGCGCTGCGCGCCTACACGCCGCGCGATCAGCGCGCGATCAGGGCGGCTGCGGAAACCTTCCGGACCAACCCGAAGCTCGACGTGGCGACGGCGATCACCGAGCTTCGCGTCGGAGAGGCTTTGGTGTCGCTGCTCCAGGCCGACGGAGCGCCCACTCCGGTCGAGCGGACGCTGATCAAGCCGCCGCGTTCGCGGCTTGGGCCGCTCAACGCGAAGGAGCGGGCGGTGATCCAGTCGATTTCGCCGGTGGCCGGCAAGTACGATGCAGCCATAGACCGGGAGAGCGCCGAGGAGATATTGAGGGCGCGCGGTGCCGAAGCCGCTGCCGCCGCCGCCGTCCGCGAAGCGCAGGCGGCGGAGGAGAAAGAGGCGGCTGAACGCGCCCAGCGCGAGGCCCGCGAGAAACTGGCGTTCGAGCGCGAGAAGGCGCGGCTGGAGCGCCAGCGCCGCGCCGATCCGCCGCTCGCCGAAGCGATGGTGCATCAGGTCGGCAAGGCGATGCAGCGCCAAATCGCCAACCGCGTCGCCGGTACGCTGCTGCGCGGCCTCCTCGGCGGCTTGTTCAGGGGCCGCTGAGATGGCGGCGAGGCCGGGCAAGCCGCTGCCGGAGCTGACCGTCCGGGCGGTCCTGCTCGGCGGGCTGATCACCTTGGTCTTCACGGCCGCCAACGTCTATCTCGGCCTTCGCGTCGGCCTCACCTTCGCCACCTCGATTCCGGCGGCGGTGATCTCGATGGCGGTGCTGCGCTACTTCGCCTCGTCGAACATCCTTGAGAACAACATCGTCCAGACCGTCGCTTCGGCCGCGGGGACGCTGGCGGCGATCTGCTTCGTGCTGCCGGGGCTGGTGATGGTCGGCTATTGGAGCGGCTTCCCGTTCTTCACCACCGCCCTGGTGACGGCGCTCGGCGGCCTGCTCGGGGTCATGTTCTCGATCCCGCTGCGCCGCGCGCTCGTCGCCGACTCGCCTCTGCCCTATCCCGAGGGCCGTGCCGCCGCCGAGGTGCTCAAGGTCGGCGAAGCCTCGCGCGCGGGCGATCTGGAAAGCCGCGCCAGCCTGTCGATGATCGTCGGCAGCACGCTCGTCTCGGCCGGCTTCTCGCTGCTCACCTTCATGCGGCTTGCGGCGGCGGAGGCGACCCATTTCTTCCGGCTCGGCGCGTCCGCCACGGGCATCGCCGGCAATTTCCAGTTCGCGCTGCTCGGCGCCGGGCACCTGGTCGGCCTGTCCGTCGGAATGGCGATGTTCACCGGGCTGGTCTTCGCCTGGTACGTCGCCGTGCCTTGGCTGACGGCGGCGGGAGTTCCCGCAGGCTCTCCCGAGGAATATGCCACGTCGGTGTGGCATACCCAGGTGCGTTTCATCGGCGCGGGCGTGATCGGCGTCGCCGCCATCTGGACCTTGCTGCGCATCATTGGGCCGATCCTGCGCGGCATTTCCAGCGCGATGGCCGCCTCGAAGGCGCGCCGCGCGGGCGGGGCGGGGCCGCCGCTGCACGAGCGCGACATACCGATCGGCATCGTCGCCCTGGTGTCGGCGGCGGCGATGGTGCCGATCGCTTTGCTGCTCGTCCAGTTCATCGAAGGCGGCCCGCTGGAGGCGCTGACGCTCCCGCTGGTCGCGGTAACGCTCGTCTTCATCCTCCTCGCCGGCGCGTTCATCGCCTCCGTATGCGGCTATATGGCGGGACTGATCGGCGCCTCGAACAGCCCGATCTCCGGCGTCGGCATCCTCTCGATCCTCGCCGCCGCCGTGCTGCTCGGCATCTTCTTCGCGCCGGGACTGGGCGAGCAGGGGGAGGGGGCCCTGATCGCCTACGCCTTGTTCACCACCGCGATCGTGTTCGGCATCGCCACCATCTCAAACGACAACCTGCAGGACCTCAAGACGGGCCAGCTGGTCGGCGCGACGCCGTGGCGGCAGCAGGTGGCGCTGGTGTTCGGCGTGCTGTTCGGCTCGCTGGTGATCCCGCCGGTGCTGGAGCTGCTCAATGCCGCCTACGGCTTCGCCGGCGCTCCCGGAGCGGGTCCCAACGCGCTGGCCGCGCCGCAGGCGGCGCTGATCTCGGCGCTGGCGAGCGGCGTCCTCGGCGGCGACATCGACTGGAGCCTGATCGGCATCGGCGCCGGGCTCGGCGCCGGCGCCATCATCGTCGACGAGCTGCTGGGACGCGCGGGCAGGCTTCGCCTGCCGCCGCTGGGAGTCGGCATCGGCATCTACCTGCCGATGGCGACCACGTTGACGGTGGTGGTCGGCGCGGTGGTCGGCACGCTCTACGACCGCGCGGTCGAGCGCCGGTCGGCCGATCCGGAACGGGCAAAGCGGCTCGGAGTCCTCACCGCGACCGGCATGATCGTCGGCGAGAGCCTGATGGGGGTGGCATTCGCGGGCCTTGTCGTCGGCAGCGGCAGCGACGCGCCGCTGGCGGTGGTGGGCGACGGTTTCAGCCCCTTCGCGACGATCGTCGGCGCCCTCCTGTTCGCGGCGCTGGCTGCCTGGCTTTACCGCCGAAGCGCCCGCGCCGCGGGTTAGGGAGGCGGCGCTGGAGCATAGCGACTTCCACCGCCGCTGGGTCACTCTGAAGCCGCCGCTCCGGCCGCACGCGGCGGTGGCCGAGGCGGTACGCGCGCTCCTTCCGCGGCACGATCGGGACTCGCCGGTGCTGCTGCTCGGCGTGACGCCGGAGCTGGCGGCCGTCCCAGGCCATGTCATCGCGGTCGATTGGAGCGCGCGGATGATCGCCGCCGCCTGGCCCGGCGACAGCGGCCGGCGCAAGGCGGTGCTCGGCGACTGGCGGCGGCTTCCGCTCGAGCGAGGATCGGTTGGCGCGGCGATCGGCGACGGCTGCTTCACGATGCTGCGCTATCCCGACGAGCAGCCGCTGCTGCTTGAGCAGCTCCGCCACGCCGTCCGCCCCGGCGGAAGCGCCATCATCCGCTGCTTCGCCACTCCTGAGCCGGGCGAGACGGTCGACGAGGTGCGCGCCGACGCGTTCGCCGGCGGCCTCGGCTTCCACGAGTTCAAGCTCCGCTTCAACATGGCCGTTGCGCTTGAGAAGAGCGACGGCAATATCTGCAGCCAAGCGCTGTTCGAGCGCTTCCAGGCTGTCTTCCCCGATCGAGCGGCGCTGTCGGCGGCGACCGGCTGGAGCCTGGCGGAGATCGCGGAGGTGGATGCCTATAAGGGCTCGCGCCACCGCCATTGCTACCCGTCGCGGCGGCAGCTTGTGGAGCTGGCCCCCGGTGCCCGCTTCGTCGAGACCGGGGGTTATCCGCTGGCGGAGCGTTGCCCCTTGCTGGTGGTGGAGTTTCCGTGACGCGCGAACCCGCCCCGCCGGACGCGATGCGCGGCGACGTGCCCGGCATCGCCTGGCCGCCGCTGTTCAGCAGCCGGATCGCCTCGCTCGCCGCATGCGTCCACCAGCTTGAGCGATCGCAATGGGCCGTCCCGGCGGAGCTCGAGGCGGGCCAATACCGCCAGCTCGCGCTGCTCGCGGCGCATTATGAGCGTCACAGCGCGCACTTTCGCGCCCGGCTGGAGCAGGCGCGACTCACTTCGGCGGCGCTGTGCCGGCCGGAGGGTCTTGCCGAGCTGCCGCCGCTGACCCGGCAGCAGGTCCAGGCAACGGACCCGGCGATCTTCTGCGAGGCGCTGCCGGCCGGCCACGCGCCGATCACCAAAGTCAACACGTCGGGTTCGACCGGCGAGCCGGTGATCGTCTGCCGCACCGCCGTCAGCCTGCTCTACTGGCAGGCGCTGACGCTGCGATACCATTTCTGGGCGGAGCCGGACTTCAGCGGCCGGATCTGCGCGATCCGCGCCAACGTGCCGCGCTTCGGGGAGGTCGAGGACTGGGGAACGCCGGTCTCGCTGCTGTTCCGGACGGGTCCCGGCCTGCTGATCGACATCGAGGCCGACATTGGCGTTCAGCTCGATCTCATCGAGCGCTTCCGCCCCGACAGCCTGATCGTGTACCCGAGCAACGTCGCCGCGCTGCTCGACGAGATGGACTCGCGCGGTCTCGATCTGCCCGAGCTGCGGCGGATCCGAACCATCGGCGAAAGCGTGCCCGACGAGCTGCGCGGGCGCGTCGCGGACCGGCTCGGCGCCTTGCTGTCGGACTGCTATTCATCCGAGGAGTTCGGCTATATCGCCCTGCAATGCCCCGTGAGCGGGCTCTACCACCTGATGAGCGAGACCCTGATCGTGGAGGTGGTGGACGAGCAGGGCCGCCGCTGCAGGGAAGGCGAGACCGGCGCGATCCTCGTCACCGACATCCACAACCACGCCACGCCGATGATCCGCTACCGGATCGGCGACTATGCCGAAGTCGGCCCGGCCTGCCCGTGCGGTCGCGGATTGCCGACGCTGCGGCGGATCGCCGGGCGCGAGCGCAACATGATCGTCAAGCCGGACGGCACCCGCCACTGGCCGCTGACGGGGTACAAGAAGTTCCGCAAGATCGCGCCGATCGCGCAATACCAGATGCGCCAGCACGAGCCCGACCGGATCGAGCTTCGCCTGGTCGTCGAGCGGCCGCTCACCGCGGCGGAGGAGGCGGCGCTGCGCGAGTACCTGCATTGGAAGCTCCGCCACCCGTTCCGCCTCGACTTCACCTATTTCGAAGGCAGCCTTCCGCGCGGGCGCAACGGCAAGTTCGAAGAGTTCGTGCGGCTGTTCTAATAGCCGAAGCCGCGCGCGCCGCGGTGGCCCTGCAGTACGTGGGCGCGCAGTTGCTGCGCGCTCCACGTCCGCTCGACGCCGAGCTCCGCGCCCTTGACCAGCTCGACGATCGCCTGGTTGACCGGCGCCTCGCGGCCCAGCGAGCGGGCGAGCTTCACGACCTCGCCGTTCAGATAGTCGATCTCGGTCTCGCGCCCGGCCGCGAAATCGTCGGCCATCGACGAGCGCGCCTTGGGATCGATCTTCTGGACCTTGAGGAACAGGTTCCTGAACACGAAGTCGGGCGCTCCGATCGCGTGCGGCAGCAGCCGCGGCGGCACCTGGCCGATCTTGGCGGGCTCGATCCCGACCGCGTCGAGCAGCTCGAGCGCCTCGACGATCGCGGCCGCGAGCACCCGCCGGTAGTCGCGCTGGCCGAGCTCCTCCAGGATGGTCAGGCCCGACAGCGCGTTGATCGCATTGTTGAGGTTGAGCAGGAGCTTGCCCCAGGCGACCCCCACCATGTCGTCGGACAGGATCAGGCGACCCGGCCGGTCGCCGATCAGCGCGGCGAGGGCGCGGGTGGTCTCCGTCGGCTCCGCCATCAGCTCGCCCCAGGTGGCGCGGTGCCAGCGCCCCGGGCCAAGCCTGACCACGTTGTAAGGCACCATCCCCTGCACGACCTCGAACTTCGGCAGCATCGGCTTCAGGCGGGCCGCGTTGCTGACGCCGTTCTGGAAGCTGATCACGCTCGCGCCGCGGCGCGCGTGCTTCGCGATGTCCTTGGCCGCCGCGGCCGTTCCGGTGCTCTTGGCCGTCAGCGCGATCACGTCCGCCCGCCGGAGCGCGGCAGGGGCGGTCGAGAAGTCGACCAGGTCGTGGGCGATGAGGGTCTTCCACCCTTGCTGGTCGCTGAGGCCGATGCCGTGCGCGGCGATCTCGGCGCGGACCCGCTCGCGGCCGACGAAGGAGACGCTGCATCCCGCCGCCAGCCAGGCGCCGCCGACGAAGCAGCCGACCGAGCCCGCGCCGAGGATCGCGATGTGCGGCTTGGCGGCCAAGCTCAGCCGCGGCCGCGATAGTTGGGTACGTCCTGGCCAGGCACCCAAAGGCCGGCGGGCGGATCGCCCGATTGCCAGAAGACGTCGATCGGCATGCCGCCGCGCGGATACCAATAGCCGCCGATGCGCAGCCACAGCGGCTTCAGCTCGGCGGCAAGGCGCTCGGCGATGCCCACCGTCACGTCCTCGTGAAAGCCGCAATGGTTGCGGAACGCGCCCAGGAACAGCTTCAGCGACTTGGATTCGACGATCGTGCCGCCGGGTGCGTAATCGATGACGAGGTGGGCGAAGTCGGGCTGCCCCGTCACTGGGCAAAGCGAAGTGAACTCCGGCGCAGTGAAGCGCACGAGATACGCTTTGCCCGGGCGCGGATTGGGAACATAGTCTAGCTTGGCTTCCTCCGGGGAAGCGGGCAGGGCGCTCCCGCGGCCGAGATGAGTGAGGTCCATGGGCCGCTCTCTAGCCGCTCGGGCCGCGCGATAACAGAGAGGGAGAGGCATGGACTCACTGGTGACGACACAATGGCTGGCGGCGGAGCTGGGCGCACCCGACCTGCGCGTGATCGACGCGAGCATGTTCCTGGCGGGCTCCGGCCGCGACGCTCGGGCCGAGTATGAGGCGGAGCATATCCCCGGCGCGGTGTTCTTCGACCATCAGGACATCGCCGACAGCCATAGCCCGCTGCCGCACATGGTGCCGCCCGAGCACAAGTTCGCGAGCCGCATGCAGACGCTCGGCCTGGGCGACGGCAACCGGTTCGTCGTGTACGACAATTCGCCGCTGCACAGCGCCGCGCGCGCCTGGTGGTTGCTCAAGATCTTCGGCGCCCACTATGTCGCCGTCCTGGACGGCGGGCTGCAGAAATGGAAGGCGGAGGGGCGGCCGGTGGAAAGCGGCCGGGTGCACGTCCGGCACGCGCATTTCACGCCCCTGTTCGACAGCGGCGCCGTCGCCGACAAGGATCATGTGAGCTCGATCCTCCATTCGTCCGGCCATGAGATCGTCGACGCGCGCGGCGCCTCGCGCTTCGCCGGCGAAGAGGCGGAGCCGCGCGCGGGGCTGGAGCCGGGACACATACCCGGGTCGCGCAGCCTGCCGCAGGACCGGCTCTTCAACCAGGACAATACGTGGAAGCGGGAAGAGGCGCTTGGGGCCGCGTTCGAGGAGGCCGGTGTCGACCTGACGAAGCCGATGGTCACCACCTGCGGCTCGGGCGTGACCGCGGCGGTGCTGCTGTTCGGCGCGCATCTGCTCGGCAAGTCCGACGTCAAGCTCTACGACGGCAGCTGGGCCGAATGGGGTGCGGACCCGGCGACACCCAAGGCGAAGGGACGCGCATGAGCGAAGAGCGTACGGACACCATACTTGCCCATGCCGGGCGCCGAGCGGAATGGCGCGGGCGGCTCGTCAATCCGCCGGTCCACCGCGGCTCGACCATCCTGTTCGACAGCGTCGCGGAAATGCGCTCGGCCAAGCCCGGGCTCGGTGAATATTATTACGGGCTTCACGGCACGCCGACCCAGTGGGCGCTGAGCGAGGCGCTGACGGCGCTGGAGCCGGGCGCGGCCGGGACGGCGCTGCACAGTTCGGGCATGGCCTCGGTCACCGCGGCGCTGCTGACGGTGCTGAGCGCCGGCGACGAGCTGTTGATGGTGGACAGCGTCTATGGACCGACCCGGCGCCTGTGCGAGGGCGTGCTGAAGCGGTTCGGCATCGCCACGCGCTATTACGACCCGATGATCGGCGCCGGCATCGCCGAACTGATCGGTGAGCGCACGCGGGCGATCTTCCTGGAAAGCCCCGGCTCGCTGAGCTTCGAGGTGCAGGACGTGCCCGCCATCTGCGCCGCCGCCAGGGCGCGCGGCGTTGCGACCTTGCTCGACAACACATGGGCCACGCCGCTCTACTTCCCGGCGCTCGCGGCCGGCGTCGACCTGTCGATCCTGGCCGGCACCAAATATGTCGGCGGCCATTCGGACGTGATGCTGGGCACGGTGACCGCGACCGCGGAATGGTTCGGCCGGCTCGAGCGCACCAGCTTCGACCTCGGGCATTCGGTCAGCCCCGACGATGCCTGGCTCGCCTCGCGCGGGCTTCGCACGATGGGCGTTCGGCTCGCCCGGCACGAGACGAGCGCGCTTCGGATCGCGCATTGGCTGAAGGAGCAGCCGCAGGTGGCGGCTGTGCTTCACCCGGCGCTGCCCGATTGCCCGGGGCACGATATCTGGCGGCGCGACTTCAAGGGTTCGTCGGGCCTGTTCTCGGTGGTGCTGAACGGCGGCGGCGACGAGGCGCGGATCGCGTTCATCGAGCGGCTGGAATTGTTCGGCATCGGCTACAGCTGGGGTGGCTTCGAGAGCCTGGTCGTGCCGGTCGATCTCGCCGGCCTTCGGAGCGGGCCCGCCGGGGCCGCGGCAGGGCCGATCGTCCGGCTCCAGATCGGGCTTGAGGATCCGGACGACCTGCTCGCCGACCTCGCCGCCGCGCTCGCCGCCTTCGAGGCGGCGAGGTGAACCTTATCCCCAGCATCGGCCTCGAGCTGCCGACCTACGCCGAGCTGGCGTCGGCGGCCGTGGCCGCGGGGATCGTCGCGCTGGCCTGGCTGCTCGCCTATTTCGCGGGGCGCAGGCTAGGGCCGCACCTCGGGGCGCTATGGGAGCGCCATGCCGGCTCGCGCCGCCAGGGCATCGCCGACCGTATGTGCGAGCTCGTCCGCTACCTCAGCGCCGCCATCCTCCTCGCGGTCGCGCTGGAGGCCGATCGGTGGCCGCCGCTCGCGTCCTTCATCCTCGGCCTGCCGCTCGCCGCCGCCACGACTTTGTTCATCGTCGGCATCGTTCGCGGTCTGCACCTGCCGCGCTGGATCGCGCTGCTGCTCGGCGGCGTGGCTTTCGTCGCCGTGCTCGCCGAGGCGCTCGGCGGCCTCCGGCCGATCACCGGAACGCTGGACCGCGTCGGCTTCACCGCCGGCACCACTCATTTCTCGCTGTTGAGCCTGCTCCAGGTCGTCATCGCCCTGCTGGTCCTGTTCGTCGTGCTTCGACTCGCCAGCCGGCTGGTCAACCAGTCGATCAAGCGCGCCACCGCGCTCGACGCGACCCAGCAACTGCTCGCCCAGAAGCTGGTCGGCGTGGCGCTGCTCGTCGCCGCCTTCTTCATCGGCATCGACATCATCGGCATCGATCTCACCGCGCTCGCCGTCTTCTCCGGCGCGTTCGGGCTCGCCATCGGCTTCGGCCTGCAAAAGACGTTCGGCAACCTGATCGCGGGGATCATCCTGCTGATGGACCGATCGATCAAGCCGGGCGACGTGATCGCGGTCGGCGAGAGCTTCGGCCATGTCACCAAGATCGGCGTCCGAGCCGTCTCGATCGTCACCCGCGACGGCAAGGAGCATCTGATTCCGAACGAGAATCTGATGACCCAGGAGGTCGAGAACTGGTCCTATTCGAGCCCCAACGTGCGCGTGCACATCCCGGTCGGAGTGGCGTATGAGTGCGACCTGGCGCTGGCGCAGCGGCTGATGATCGAGGCGGCGAGCGCCCCCGCGCGGGTGCTGAAGACGCCCAAGCCGACGGTGTGGCTGCGCGCGTTCGGCGAGAGCTCGGTCGACCACGACATCCTGCTCTGGATCGCCGATCCCGAGGCGGGCGTCGGCAACGTCCAGTCGGAGGTGCTCAACCGGCTTTGGGTGCTGTTCAAGGAGAACGGGATCGAGATCCCCTATCCGCAGCGCGACATCCGGGTGAAGGAGTGGCCCAAGCCGCCGCCGCAGGGCGAGGCCTGATCCGGCGAGGCTATTCGGCGGGGGCGAGCCAGGAAGGCAGCCGGGCCGGCGGCTCGAAGGGCCTTGCCTCGGCGCGGACGATGCCGGCGAGCTGGCGAAGCGCATCCGACAGCTCGTCCGCCAGCGCCGCCGCGGCCGCGGCCGGGAGCGCCGCTCGCTCGGCTTCGAGCAGGGCTTCGACGGCGACCGCCGCCCAGGCCGCGGTCTCGCCCGAAAGCGTGTCGAACCTCTTCTGCACGACCGGCAGCGCGCCGTCATAGGCGCTGCTGAGGCGGACGCTCTCGTCGAGCGCGCTCTCGGCGTCCGCGACCTCGAGTCCGGCGATCTGCCGGACCAGGCCGAGCACATGGCGCAGCTGCGCCAGCTCGCGACCGGCATCGGCCGCGCC
>DASWSP010000059.1:0-5769 GCA_036402575.1 Allosphingosinicella sp.
TTCGAGGAGCTCGGCAAGCTGTGGCGCAAGGAGCCCGACGCCGAGGAGATGCGCGGGCTGCACCGCTCCGCGGAACAGGTCATGCGGCGGGCGCGGCTGGCTCAGACCACCGACTTTGTCCTGACGGCTTCGGCGGCCGGCATCATCCTCATGCTCGTCGCCTATAATCCGGATTGGAGGACGGCGTCGGTCGGAGTGGCGGCGATTCTCGTCATGCTGTGGACGCAGATTCACCGGCGGCGACTGCGCCAGTGGGACCTGCAAAGCCTGGCGAGCGATCCGGAAACCATGATCGACCGTTCGATCTTGCGCCTCGAAGCGACGCTGAAGCGCGCAACCTTCGCACTGCTTTTCGTCGGCCCGGCTACCATTCTGGGCGTACTGTTCGGATTCACGGTGGAGCAGGCACATCAGCCTCAGTCGCTTGGGCTACTCCAAGCCGGGCCGGAGGTACGCAAGGCCGTCGTGGCGGGGGCAATCGGCATGCTAGGCGGGGTGGTGGTGCATGCAATCCGTGCACTCGTCCGGGGTCGTCGCGAGCTCGCTCGTCTCAAGCAGTTGAGGGAAGATTATCGGGCGGAGCAGCGTGGCGCTGCGTCTCAGCTCCGCTAATATCAACGAAAGCTTGGCTCCGTCTCCCGGTTAGGGATGCGTAAACCTTTCAGTGCGACAATCCAGCCTCCCGAAACCTTTCATGGGAGGGCAAAAGCCGTGGAAAAAGTTCGCCTTATCACTGAAGAGCTGGATGAGCTCGAAACCGCCGTCGGTATCGCCGGCTCGTCGCAGCGGCAGGAAGTCGCCGGTCCGGTTTGCATCGGCTTCCTGGTCGGTCTGGCCATCTACGCCAACTCTTAATCCATGTGGGACGGGCCTGGCCTCGAGCGAAAGCGCTCGGCCGGGCTCGATACCCGCAACCGTGAGGCGGCATGATTCCCGGACCCGAGCTTAAGAACTGGCTCAGGCAGCCGCAGGAACAGCGCCACGCCCGGGAAGCCGCGGAGCGCTTCGCTCTGGCGTGGAAGCATGGCCCAAGCGCTCAACACTTTCGCCGTGCCCTGGGAGCCGCGCGGGGCGCGGAAGAAGTTTCGAAGGCAATCGCCAGCCTCTTTGAAAACGATGACGCCTTGCGGAGCTACGTCGAGGGCCTTTCGCAACAGGCCGGAGAGCAGCTGCTGTTCGATCCGCCCTTCGCTTCCCACCACAGCGATATTCATACGGGCATGGTCTTCTTTGAAGACGGCAACGTCACCATCACCGCCGGCGTCACCAACGTGGCCCAGCTCGCGGCTAAGAAAAACGGCGCCCGCGGGCCGCTGTCGATCGGCTTCACTGGCATCGTCAGCGTCCTCAAATTCGTGAAGGCGGGGGGCGTTCGCCTGTCCTTCTGGGAGGCGCCGCGGATCACAGGATCGTTTAGGGCTGCGGAGGCCGGGCGCTGCGTCCGCACCGGGGAGCGCCGCGTGAATGATGGCGAGGTCCTGATCGTCGATGGCCGTTTCCAGAGCTACATCATCGAGCACGCGGAAACCGATATCCTGCTCCTGCAGGCGCTGGTGAAGCACGACCAGGCGCCGCTCAGCGTCGAATACGATGCCCATACGCTCGAATTCGTCGGCACCAACGCGACCGACGACGGGGCCTCCCGCGTCCAGATGATCGCGACCCTGCTGCGCAAGATGGAGTGCGACGAGGCCTTTCCGGTGCTCGCCGAATTCCTCGACGACCCCAATTTCTTCGTGCGCTGGCACGTGATGCGCGAGCTGCTCGGGATCGACGCCGGCGCCGCTTTGCCGCACCTGCGCCGGCTGGCCGAGAGCGACCCGCACCCCGACGTCCGCCGCGCCGCGCAGGCCGTGCTGCAGCGCGTGCTGGTCCAGCATCCCGGCCTCGCCAGGAGCGCGCCATGCCACGCGTGATCGATTGCGCCGACGAGAAGCCGCTCGAGCTCGGCGACCTGGTCGAGGCGCTGAACGATCCGTCGTTCGACCCCGCCGACGAGGACAGCTTCGCCGCCGCCGGGCGGCTGCTCAAGGGGCTCGGCAACAACCGCCGCTTCCTTACCGACATCGCGCTCGCGGAGCTCAAGGAGCGCTGCCGCCGCCAGACGCGCGAGAACCGCTACAGCGCGCAGGTGATCATGATCCACCGCGCCTCGGAGAAATATTTCATCCGGGCCAATTTCTGGCCGTCCGAGCGCGACAGCATCGTCAAGTCGAGCGGCACCTCGCCGTTCTTCTACCACGTGCCGCACGACCACAATTTCTCGTTCCTCACCGTCGGCTATCTGGGCCCCGGCTATTGGAGCGAATATTACGAATACGATCATGACAAAGTGGTCGGCTATACGGGCGAGAAGGTCGACCTGCGCTTCGTCGAGCGATCGCGGCTGGAGCAGGGCAAGGTGATGCTCTACCGCGCCCACCGCGACGTCCACAACCAGCTCCCCGCCGACGAGATGTCGATCTCGCTCAACATCATGGAAGCCTCGCCCAGCCAGCCCTTCCTGAGCCAGTATCGCTTCGACGTGAACAAATGCGAGGTGGCGGGGATCCTCACCAAGACCTCGACCGAGGCGCTGCTCGCGCTGGCCGCCCATCATGGCGGCGGCAACGCCCGGGACCTGGTCGAGCGCTTCGCCGGCCACCATCCGTGCGAGCGGATCCAGTTCAGCGCGCTGCGCTCGCTCGCCGCCGCCCAGCAGGATCTCGACGGCAACCTGGAAGTGCTCGCCCGCGGCACCGCCTCGGCCAGCCGCTTCGTCGCCGAGATGAGCGCGCTCGAGCTCAGCAAGCTGGAATCCAACCGCGACTGGATCGAGCGGCCGGCGGCCTAGCCGCGCCCGCGCTCAGGCGGGAACCCCGCCGGCCTCCGCGATCAGCTCGTTGCTGTGGCGCAGCTTGTTCTTGAGCGAGGTGCCGAAGCCCTCCTCGAGCGCGTGGCGGACGTCGTCATGGGCGTCGATATAGGGGCGGAGCACGTTGGCGGGCGCGCACCAGAAGCGCGACGGGCCGGCGAGGACGACGGTGGCGCTGGCGCGGTCGCCCGACAGGATGGTGAGCTCGCCGATCAGGTCGCCGCCGCGGCAGGTGCCGACCTGGCGGCCGTGGCTCACGACCCGCGCCTCGCCCGAGGCGAGGTAGTAGAGGTGGGTGACGGCCTCGTCCTCGCGGGTCAGCGTGTCGCCTTCGCGGCCGCTCAGCCAGAAGCCCTGATCGAGCAGGTGGCGGGCGCGGCTGCGCGGAAGCCGGGAGAGCAGGCCGCCCAGCATCTCCTCCTCCTCGCGGGTGAAGCGCACCTTGCTGTTCTCGAGCAGCCGCTTGCCGAGCAGCATCAGGCTGCCGAGCAGAAGCACCGCCCACCAGAAGGCGAGCAATCCGCTGCCGGTCATGAACGAAGCGTGGGCGAGGCCGATCAGGGCGGCGACCGCGACGATCGCGCGGAGGCGGTCGATGCTGCGCTGGAAGATCGCGGCGACGAGCAGCAGGAAGGCGAGCTGGCCGATCACCAGGTCCCAGGAAAAGAATTCGTTCGCAGCCGCCACCGAGTTCCCCTTGCTCCGGGCCCGGGGATAATGCGCCAATTCCCGCTCCATTGGAAGAGCGGCGCGGATCGCGGCGGCGCTTCGCCAAACGAGCAATTTTTGCCAAGTTGCCAGAGGTTAAGCCGGAGTTCTATATGGCGCCGCCAAGACCGGGCGCCGGCCTGCGCCGCGCCGCCCCCACTCAGGATTATGGAGAGACCTTTGAAGGCACATCTTCTGGCGAGCGCAACCGCGCTGGCGCTCGGTGGTTGCACCACCATGACCCAGGACACCGCCACCGTCGGGCCGGCCGCGGCAAGCGCGCCGGCAATGGCCGAGGCCGCGCCCGGGCCGGCGCCCGCCGCATTGCCCGACAACATCCTGCTCGCCGACTGGGAAGGCCCGTACGAAGGCGTTCCGGCCTGGGACCAGGTCAAGCCCGAACAATTCCCCGAAGCCTTCCAGTACGGCATCGACGAGCAGCGCCGCGAAGTCCTCGCGATCGCCAACAACCCGGCGCCGCCGACCTTCGCCAACACGATCGAGCCGCTCGAGAAAGCGGGCGAGCGGCTCGGCAACGTCGGCACCTATTTCGGCGTGATGACCGGCAACATGGCCACTCCGCAATATCAGGCGCTGCAGCGCGAATGGGGCCCCAAGCTCGCCGCGGCCGGCGATGAGATCGTCCTCAACCCGCAGCTCTTCCAGCGCATCAAGGCGGTCTACGACGCGCGCGAGACTTCCGGCCTCAACGCCGAGCAGAAGCGGCTCGTCGAGCGCGAGTACGAATCGTTCGTCCGCCGCGGCGCCAACCTCGACGACGCTCAGAAGCAGCAGCTCTCGGGCTACAACCAGAAGCTCGCCGGCCTGTTCGCCGAGTTCAGCGAGAAGGTGCTGGCCGACGAGAGCACCTTCATCACCGCCACCGAAGCCGAGATGGCCGGCGTTCCTCAGGACGTGAAGGCCGCCGCCGCGGCCGCCGCCACCGAGCGCAAGCTTCCGGCCGGCAGCTTCGCGATCGTCAACACGCGCTCGGCGGTCGATCCGGTGCTGACCTTCGGCGACAACCGCTCGCTTCGCGAGAAGGTGTGGCGCGCCTTCGTCAACCGCGGCGACAACGGCGACAAGAACGACACCAACGCCACCGTCGCGGCGATCGTCAAGGCGCGCGCGGACCGCGCCCGCCTGCTCGGCTATGAAAGCCACGCCCACTGGCGGATGCAGGACACGATGGCGAAGACCCCGGCGCGGGCCCAGGCGCTGATGGAGCGCGTCTGGCCGGCCGCGGTCGCGCGCGTCAAGGAGGAGGTGCGCGACCAGCAGCAGCTCGCCAACAAGCTCGGCCACCGCGTCACGATCGAGCCGTGGGACTATCGCTACTATCAGGAGAAGGTGCGCAAGGAGCGCTACGACCTCAGCCAGGACGAGGTTAAGCCCTATTTCGAGCTGTCGAACATGATCAACGGCATGTTCTGGGCCGCGGGCCAGCTCTACGACCTCGATTTCAAGGAGAATACCGGCACGGTCCCGGTCTGGCATCCCGACATCCGCACCTACGAGGTGACGGACCGGCGCGACGGCCGCACGGTGGGGCTGTTCTACATGGATCCCTATGCCCGCACCGGCAAGCGCTCGGGAGCCTGGCATTCCGCCTACCGCACCCGCGTCGGCCTGCTCGGCGACGAGATCGTGCTCAATTCGAACAACAACAACTTCATCAAGCCCGCGGCCGGCCAGCCGGTCCTGATCAGCCTCGACGACGCCGAAACCCTGTTCCACGAGTTCGGCCACGCCATCCACTATCTGCTGGTGGACGTGGAGTATCCGAGCTTCGCCGGGGCGCAGCGCGACTTCGTCGAATATCCGAGCCAGGTGAACGAGAATTGGCTGCTCACCCGCGAGGTGCTCAACCGCTTCGCCAAGCACCACAAGACGGGCGCGCCGATGCCGCAGGCGCTGGTCGACAAGATCGAGAAGGCGCAGACCTTCAACCAGGGCTTCGCGACCACCGAATATCTGTCGTCGGCGCTGGTCGACATGGCGCTGCACACGGATCCGGACGGCATCATCGACCCCGACAAGGTCGAGCGCGAGACGCTGGCGCGGCTCGGCATGCCCAAGGAGCTGGTGATGCGGCACCGCCTGCCGCACTTCAACCACCTGTTCTCGTCGGACGCCTATTCGGCGGGCTATTACAGCTACCTGTGGTCGGAGACGATGGACGCCGACACCTGGGCGGCGTTCGAGGA
>DASWSP010000060.1:0-7306 GCA_036402575.1 Allosphingosinicella sp.
GCCGGAGTCCGGCTGCCCCCGCCCGAGCCGGTCAACACCCGCCGGGTCGACATCTCGCAGCGCCGCGAGGTGCCGCCGCCGCTGGTGATGTTCTTCAGCGTTCCGCGCGGCCCGGCCCGCGCCTTCCCCTGGCCGAACGGCGGCGGCTGGTACATCGTCCACGTCGCCGAGCGGATTCCGGGCCAGGCGACCTGCCCTCCGCAGCAGGCCGGGGCCCAGCCGAGCGAAGGCTGCAGCCTGATCCAGTCGGCGCGCGCCGAGTTCAACGGCCAGGCCGGCGGCGAATATACCGAGCAGTTCGCCCGCGCCGTCCAGCAGGGCGTCGAGATCCGCCGCAACGAGGAGGCGATCACAGCCACCCGCCAGCGGCTGCAGGCGGGCTCGATCCAGGTGCAGTGAAGGCCCGGTCCGGGAGGCCGGCGCGCCGGCCGCGAATCCTGGTCGTCGACAATTACGACAGCTTCACCTGGAACCTGGTTCATTACCTGCGCGAGCTCGGCGCCGACGTGGAGGTGGCGCGCAACGACGCGCTGAGCGCGGCCGAGGCGCTTGCGCTCGGAACCGGCGGGATCCTGGTATCGCCCGGGCCCGGGACGCCGCGGGAGGCGGGCATCTCGCTGGAGCTGGTGGGGCTGTGCGCCGAGGCGAAGCGGCCGCTGCTGGGGGTTTGCCTGGGGCACCAGGCGATCGGGCAGTATTTCGGCGGCCGGGTGGTGCGGGCCGCGGCGCCGATGCACGGCAAGACATGCCCGGTCGATCATGACGGCTCCGGACTGTTCGAGGGACTCCCCTCCCCCTTCACGGCGACTCGCTACCATTCGCTGGCGGTGGCGGCCGACGGCCTGCCGGAATGCCTGGCGGTGAATGCGACCGCGCCCGACGCGACGGTGCAGGGATTCCGGCACCGCGCGCTTCCGATCCACGGCGTCCAGTTCCACCCGGAGAGCGTGGCGAGCGAGCACGGGCACCGGCTGCTGGAGAATTTCCTCAAGGTGGCCTCCGGCGCGCTCTCGCGGCGGGCGCGGCAATCCGAAGACGCGCACGCGCCGGCATAGAAGTGCGCGCTGCCCCGCCCAGGCGGCATAGGCCGCTTGACAAGCAGCCGTAACGTTCTTTACACGTTCCTTATTCGTTCCGAAGAGGGGCCGGAAAATGCTGACGCGCAAGCAACATGAGCTTCTTTGCTACATCCACGATCATCTCGCCGAGACCGGGGTTTCGCCCTCGTTCGAGGAGATGAAGGACGCGCTCGACCTCAAGTCCAAGTCCGGCGTGCATCGGCTGATCTCGGCGCTCGAGGAGCGCGGCTTCATCCGGCGGCTGCCGAACCGGGCGCGCGCGCTCGAAGTGACCCGGATGCCCGACAGCAAGGCGGGGATCGCGTCGCGCCCGCTGGCGCCGCTGGCGCCGCAGGTGCCGGTCGCGGCCAATTCGAACGATATCGTCGAGCTGCCGCTGCACGGGCGCATCGCCGCGGGCATGCCGATCGAGGCGCTGGAGGGACAGAACATGCTGGCGGTGCCGGCCGCCCTGCTCGGGCCCGGCGAGCATTACGCGCTCGAGGTGGCGGGCGATTCGATGGTCGAGGAAGGCATCCTCGACGGCGATTATGCCCTGATCCGCAAGACCGACACCGCGCGCGACGGCGAGATCGTGGTGGCGCTGATCGACAACAGCGAGGCGACGCTCAAGACCTTCCGCCGCGAAGGATCGATGATCCGCCTCGACCCGGCCAACCGCAACTACGACCCGCAGCGCTACCGGCCCGACCAGATCGTGGTGCAGGGCAAATTGTCGGGGCTGCTTCGGCGCTATTGAGGCCTTCGCCGCTCGCGACGGCGTTCCCCCCTCCCCCTTGGTGGGGGAGAGGTGGGGGTGGACTGCGAGGTTAGGCACGGCGGCGGTTGGTGGCGCCGTGACCTATCTGCGCTTTCCCTGCCGCTCGCGCTTACCTAAGCAGCGGAGCATGCGCGGGATGGAATAGCGGATGATCCGTCGGTTGCGGTTCCTGGGCCTGTTCTTCGTTCGAGGGTTCGGCGACCGCGGCCGCAGGGCGGACAGCCCCGCCGACATCCCCCTGCTCGGCTGGCGCGACATCCTGATCCGGGTGTGGCGCAACGGCAAGGCCGACAACCTCAACGTGCTCGCCGCCGGAATTGCCTTCTACCTGTTCCTCGCGCTGCTGCCGCTGATCGCCTCGACGGCGATGATCTACGGGCTGGCGACCGAACCGGCGCAGGTGGTGGCCGACATGCGCAAGCTGATCGTGATCCTGCCGGAAGCCGCGCAGGGCCCGATCGCCCGGCGGGCGGCGGAGGTGATCGCGGCCTCGCGCGGCCAGGGCTGGGCGCTGCCGAGCGCGCTTCTGCTCACCCTCTATGCCGGCGCGCGCGGCACCCGGGCCATATTGGCGGCGCTCAACGTCATCTACGGCGAGGGCGACGAGACGAAGTTCGCCCGGCGCTGGGGCGTGCCGTTCGGGATCGCGATCGGAATCACCAGCGTGATGACGCTGGCGCTGGTGGCGATCGCCCTGTTCGGCCATCTTGAGGATGTCGTGCCGGGCCGGACCGGCCTGTTCCGGCTGGCGGTGCGGGCCGGCGCCTGGCTGCTGGTGACGGCGGGCGTCGGGCTGGGCAGCGCGGCGCTCTACCGCTACGGCCCGGTCCGGCAGCATGCGCGCTGGCGCTGGATCGTCCCGGGCGCGCTCGCGACGACGGTGCTGTGGCTGCTGGGCAGCTTCGCCTTCGGCATCTACGTCGCCAATTTCGGACGCTTCGACATCACCTACGGCTCGCTGGCGGCGGTGGTGATCCTGCAGCTGTGGATCTATTTCTCGGCGTTCATCCTGCTGCTCGGCGCCAAGCTCAACGCCGAGATCGAGCTCCAGACGATGCGCGACACGACGGTGGGGCCGGCGCGGCCCGCGGGGCGGCGCCGGGCGAGCACCGCCGACGGGCTGGGCGAGATCCCCACGATCGCGCCCGAGAGCGCGGAATGATCATGGGGCAGCGACCGCCCAGGGGTGGCGTCCGACCCGCCGGGCGACGGTCGCGACGCTCGGGCGCTCGCCGAGGGTGACGGAGAGCCCGCCGGTCCGCCGCAGCAGGGCACGGTCGGCCTTGAGCCAGCGCGGGACGCAGGTGCGGGGAAGCGTGCGGTCGCTGACGACGATGTCGGCGGCGGCGCAGGCGCGTTTCAAGGGCTCGATGTCGAGCAGGTAGCGGCTTCGGGTGGCGAGCAGGCGCCAGGTGCGGCCGTCCTTGCCGATGTCGACCACGCAGCTGTCGCGGTTGCAGGCGGCGCCCTGGAGCCGGTCGAGGTCGAGCATCTCGGCCTCGGTGCCGGAGGCTTCGCCGAGGATGTCGCGGACATAATCGCCGGCGCGGCCGCGCAGCAGCGCGATTCCGCCCGCAGGGGTGCGCAGCGCGAGGTGGCGGCCGTCGCCGGTGACGATCAGGTCGGGCGACGGTGTGGCGAGCGCCCAGGCGGCGCCGGCGGCGAAGGGCAGCAGGCCCCAGCGGCGCCAGCGCGTGCGCCACAGCGCCATCCAGAGGCCGCCCGCGACCATCAGCGCGAAGGCGGCCACCGGCATGGTCGGCAGGGTGGCGACGGCGCCGGGCGCGTTGGCGGCGGCGTGGGCGAGGCCGAGCAGAAGCGACAGCGTCTTGCCCGTCAGCCACCAGAAGGGCGCGCCGAGGCCCGCGAGGTCGAATAGCAAAGCCAGCGATTCGAGCGGCATGATGACGAAGGTGGTGAGCGGGATCGCGGCGACGTTGGCGAGCGCCCCGTAGAAGCCCGCCTTGTGGAAATGGTAGAGCGCGATCGGAGTGAGCGCGATCTCGACCGCAAGGCCGGTCAGGACGAGCGCGAGCAGGCCGCGGCCGAGCTTGGCCAGGGCGCCCTCGTCGCGGCGCGAGAGCAAGGCCTTGATCCGCGGATGCTCGTGCAGCGCGACGATCGCGGTGATCGCGGCGAAGCTCAGCTGGAAGCTCGGCCCGGCGAGCGATTCGGGCCAGAAGAGCAGCACGATCAGCGCTCCGACCGCGACCAGCCGGAGCGTCAGCGCGTCGCGCCCCAGCGCGATGCCGGCGAGCACCAGCAAGGCGGCGACGCAGGCGCGCACGGTCGGGACCTCGGCCCCCGTGAGCAAGGTGTAGGCGATGCCCGCGAGCGCGCCCGCGGCGGCGGCGATCAGGACCAACGGCCAGCGCAGCGCGAGCGCCGGGCTGAGCGCGAGCAGCTTCAGCGTCATCAGCATGACGGCACCGACCACGGCCGTGAGGTGGAGGCCGCTGACCGACAGGAGGTGGGCCAGGCCCGAACGGCGCATCGCCTCTGCATCCGCCTCGGGGATGCCGCCCTGGTCGCCGGTGGCGAGCGCGGCGGCGATCGCCCCCTCCCCACCCGGCAGGGTCGCTCGGATATGGTCGGCGAGGCGCTGGCGCCAGCCGGCGAGACGCGCGCGCCAGCTCGTCTCGGCGGCGGGCGCGACGAGCACGGGCGCGCCGATCGCCCGGCCGGTGCCGCCGATCCCCGCGAACCAGGCGACGCGGGCGAAATCATAGGCGCCCGGCACCGCCATCGGCGCCGGCGGCATCAGCCACGCCTTGAGGCTTATCCTGGCGCCGGGCTCGATCCGGGCATCGGCCTTGCCCGCGTCGACGTTGATGCGCAGCCTGGGCGGCAGCGCCGGGTCCTGCGGCCTGACGATCAGCCGCACCGACTCCCTGGCGGGCAGGCGCTGGAGGCTTTCGACGGTGGCGGTGAACTCGGCCATCCGGGCGCGCTCGAGCCGCGGCGCGGCGGCGCGCTCGGCCTTGGTCCAGATGAGCGCGCAGCCGAAGGCGGCGGCGAGCGCGAATAGGGCGAGCGCCCTGCCCCAGCGCGTGGCGCCGGCGGTCAAAGCGGCGGCGGCGACGCCGGCGGCGGCGAGCAGGAAGGCGGTCCAGGCGCGGCTGTCGGGAAGCGCGAACCAGGCGGCGATGCCGAGCCCGAGTCCGACCGGGAGCCAGAGCGGCAGCTGGTCGCGTTCGGCGTCGAACAGCGCTTCGAGGCGCTGGGACAGCCTCGGAAAAGCCCCACTTTGTGGCGGCCCGCTTGCTATGCTAGGGGCGCGCCATTCGTTCGTCGCCATGCGCGGCATCCTTGGAGAATCCGCGCTTGAGCGCAACCACCGAAGACCGCGCGGTCGTCACCCGTTTCGCGCCCTCACCGACCGGCTTCCTGCATATCGGCGGCGCCCGCACCGCGCTGTTCAACTGGCTGTTCGCCCGCCGCCACGGCGGCAAGTTCCTGCTCCGGATCGAAGATACCGACAAGGCGCGGTCGACCCAGCCGGCGATCGAGGCGATCCTCCAGGGGATGCGCTGGCTGGAGCTCGATTGGGACGGGCACGAATATTACCAGTCGCAATTCTGGGCGCGCCACGCCGAGGTGGCCAACGAGCT
This sequence comes from Allosphingosinicella sp., assembly GCA_036402575.1. GTDB lineage: Bacteria > Pseudomonadota > Alphaproteobacteria > Sphingomonadales > Sphingomonadaceae > Allosphingosinicella. The sequence goes on from DASWSP010000060.1 coordinate 5,451, forward strand.
GCTGGCGCGCGGCGCGGCCTATCGCTGCTACGCGACCGCCGAGGAGCTGGAGGCGATGCGCGCCGAGCAGCGCGCGAACAAGCAGCCGCTGCGCTACGACGGCCGCTGGCGCGACCGCGACCCGCTGCCGGAGGGAACGCCGTTCAGCGTCCGCCTCAAGGCGCCGCGCGAGGGCGAAACGGTGATCGAGGACCGGGTGCAGGGCCGGGTCGTGGTCCAGAACAGCGAGCTGGACGACATGATCCTGCTGCGGTCGGACGGGACCCCGACCTACATGCTGGCGGTGGTGGTCGACGATCACGACATGGGCGTGACCCACGTCATCCGCGGCGACGACCACCTCAACAACGCCTTCCGGCAGCTCGGCATCGTCAAGGCGATGGGCTGGCCCGAACCGACCTACGCGCACGTGCCGCTGATCCACGGCGCGGACGGCGCGAAGATGTCGAAGCGGCACGGCGCGACCGGGGTGATGGACTATCACGGGCTCGGAATCCTGCCCGAAGCGCTCAGCAACTACCTGCTTCGGCTCGGCTGGGGGCATGGCGACGAGGAGATCATCAGCCGCGAGGATGCGGTGAGATGGTTCGACCTCGACCATGTCGGCCGCTCCCCGTCGCGCTTCGACCTCAAGAAGCTGGAGCACCTCAACGGCCACTATATCCGCGAGGCATCGGACGCTCGGCTGGCGGGGCTGGTGGCGCCGCGCATCGCGCCGCTCGTCGGCCGCGACCTCGGCAGCGAGGAGATCGCATTGCTCAACCGGGCGATGCCGGAGCTCAAGCCGCGCGCGAAGGACCTCAACGAACTGGCCGAAGGCGGGGCATTCCTGTTCAAGGCGCGCCCCTTGGACGTGGACGAACGCGCCGCCGCCCTGCTAGAGGGTCAGGCGGCGGACCTGCTCGCCCTCGTCCATGCGGCGCTTGCCGTGCTTCCCGACTGGACGGCCGAGGCGACGGAGCAGGCCGTTCGAGGGGTGTCTGAGGGTGCCGGTGTCAAGCTCGGCCAGGTGGCGCAGCCGCTGCGCGCGGCGCTGACCGGACGTGCGACCTCGCCGGGGATTTTCGATGTGCTGGTATTGCTCGGCCGCGAGGAAAGCCTCGCGCGCCTCGCAGACCGGATGAGGAGGCGGGACCTATGAACAAGGAAAACAGCATGGCGACCAGCAAGGCCAGCCTCGGCGTCGGCGGCAAGGACGTGGCGTACGACGTCATCCCGGGCACCGTCGGTCCGGACGTGATCGACATCCGCAAGCTCTATGCCCAGACCGGGGTGTTCACCTACGATCCCGGCTTCACCTCGACCGCCGCGTGCGAGAGCTCGATCACCTATATCGACGGCGACGAGGGCATCCTCCTCCACCGCGGCTATCCGATCGACCAGCTCGCCGAGAATTCGACCTTCATGGAGGTCTGCTACCTGCTGCTGAACGGCGAGCTGCCGAACCGCACGGAGCTCGACAGCTTCACCTACACGATCACCCGCCACACCATGCTGCACGAGCAGCTGATCCAGTTCTACCGCGGCTTCCGCCGCGACGCCCACCCGATGGCGATCATGTGCGGCGTGGTCGGCGCGCTCTCCGCCTTCTACCACGATTCGACCGACATCACCGATCCCAAGCAGCGGATGATCGCCAGCCACCGGCTGATCGCCAAGATGCCGACGATCGCGGCCATGGCCTACAAATACTCGATCGGCCAGCCGTTCATGTACCCGCAGAACGACCTCTCCTACACCGGCAACTTCCTGCGCATGACGTTCGGAGTCCCGGCCGAGCCCTATCACGTCAACCCGATCGTCGAGCAGGCGATGCGGCGGATCTTCATCCTCCACGCCGACCATGAGCAGAACGC
>DASWSP010000061.1:0-5623 GCA_036402575.1 Allosphingosinicella sp.
TAATCGACCGCTATGCCCTGCTGCGGTCCGTAGCGGCATTCCATGATCGCCAGCGTTTCCGGAGTCGCCCACACCTGGCCGTGGCCGCCGCGGGCGTGGTCGGCATGACCGTGAGTGACGAGCGCGCGCGCCTTGGGCTCGCTCGGATCGACCCATGCATCGGCGGGTCTCACGTAGATGCCTTCGGGAAAAGGCTCGATCCAGGAACCGAGACGGGCCATTGGGAGCTATATGGGCCGAGGGCGGAACGCCGCCAAGGCTGACAAAGGAGCGGAACGATGGATCTGGGCGGATTGAACTGGGGCATCATGACGATCGTCGGCCCGTTGCTGCTGGCGGTGGTGCTGGCCTGGGCGATGCTTCGCAACCGCAAGAGCCGGCCCGAGGAGATCGAGCGCACCGAACGGGCGACGCGCGAGCTCTACAAGGAGGAAGACGCGGCTCATCGAGGCGAGGGCAGCGACGAGCGTGTGCCCTGATCCGCAACGCCGGTGCTGACTGCGGGAGAGCTGCCGCCCGTCATCGCGAAATGGTTCGCGTCCAAGGGATGGCAGCCGCGGCGGCACCAGCTCGAGATGCTCGCCGCCGCCCGCGCCGGGCGTAATGCGTTGCTGGTGGCGCCGACCGGCGCCGGCAAGACCCTCGCCGGATTCCTGCCGAGCCTGGTCGAGCTGATCGAGGCCCCGACGGACGGGCTCCATACGCTCTACGTCTCCCCGCTCAAGGCGCTCGCGGTGGACGTGCAGAGGAACCTGCTGACGCCGATCGAGGAGATGGGGCTGGCGGTCCGGGTCGAGACCCGAACCGGCGACACGCCCGCCGACCGCAAGGCGCGCCAGCGGGTGCGGCCGCCGCAGATGCTGCTGACCACGCCCGAATCGCTGAGCCTGCTGCTCTCCCACGAGGACAGCCGGCTGCTGTTCGCCAACCTTTCGACGATGGTCGTAGACGAGGTCCACGCCTTCGCCGCCGGCAAGCGCGGCGACCTGCTCAACCTGGCCATGTCGCGCCTTCAGAAGCTGTCTCCGAACCTGCGCCGCGTCGCCCTCTCGGCCACGGTCGCCGATCCGGAGGCCTATCAGGGGTGGCTCGCGCCGCACGCCGACATCGACAGCGTCGAGGTGGTGCTCGGCGACCCGGGCGCGGAAGCGCGGATCGCGATCATGCTGCCGGAGGAGGACAGGATCCCGTGGGCCGGCCATTCCGGCCGCTGGGCGGCGCAAAGCGTGATGCGCGAGATCGAGCGGCACAAGACGACGCTCATCTTCTGCAACACGCGCAGCCTGGCCGAGCTGATCTTCCAGGACCTGTGGGCGGTCAACGAGGCTCACCTGCCGATCGGCATCCACCACGGCTCGCTCGCGCTCGAGGCGCGGCGCAAGGTGGAGTCGGCGGTGGCGGCGGGCAAGCTACGCGCCCTGGTCTGCACCGCCAGCCTCGACCTCGGCGTGGACTGGGGCGACGTCGACCTCGTCATCCAGATGGGCGCGCCGAAAGGCTCGTCGCGGCTGATGCAGCGGATCGGCCGCGCCAACCACCGGCTTGATGAGCCTTCCGAAGCGATCCTCGTCCCCGGCAACCGCTTCGAATATCTCGAAGCCCGGGCCGCGCTCGACGCGATCGCCCAAGGCGAGCTCGACGAGGAGACGTTCCGCCCCGGCGCGCTCGACGTGCTCGCCCAGCACATCATGGCCGTCGCCTGCGCCGGCCCCTTCCGGGAGGAGGAGATGCTGGACGAGGTGCGCTCGTCCGCGCCCTATGCGGGACTCAGCGAGGAGCTGTTCCGCGCCGTCCTCTCCTTCATCGAGCAGGGCGGCTATTCGCTCAAGGCCTATGACCGTTTCCGCCGGATCACCCGGGATCCGGACGGCGTCTGGCGCGTGTCGCATCCGCGCTTCATCCAGCAGCACCGGATGAACGCCGGGATCATCGTCGACACGCCGCTTTACTATGTCCGCTTCAGGAACGGCCGCGTGCTCGGCACGGTCGAGGACAATTTCGCCGAAACGCTGAGCCCCGGCGACACCTTCTATTTCTCGGGCCTGGTGCTGGAGGTGGAGCGGATCGACGGCATCGACCTGATCGTCAGGGCGACGAGCAAATCGGCGCGCATCCCCACCTATATGGGCGCGCGGATCGCGATCAGCACCCACCTTGCCGAGCGCGTGCGCGCTTTCCTGCACGACCGCGACCAGTGGCCGCGCTTCCCGGAACCGGTGCGCGAATGGCTCAGGGTCCAGGACTATCGCTCCGCCATCCCCACCCCCGACCAATTGCTCGTGGAGACCTTCCCGCACGAGCGGATCCACTACATGGCCGCCTACAGCTTCGAGGGCTGGAACGCGCACCAGTCGCTGGGCATGCTGATCACCCGGCGGATGGAGAATGCCGGCCTGAAGCCGCTCGGGTTCGTCGCCAACGATTATGCGCTCGCCTGCTACGGCCTCGAGCCCATCACCGATCCCAGGCCGCTCTTCTCCGCCGACATCCTCGAGAAGGAATTCGTCGACTGGGTCGAGGGATCGCACCTGTTGAAGCGCGCCTTCCGCGAGGTCGCGGTGATCGGCGGCCTCGTCGAGCGCCACCATCCGGGCAAGCGCAAGACCGGCAAGCAGGTCACCTTCTCGACCGACCTCATCTACGACGTGCTGAGGCGCTACGAGCCCGACCATCTGCTGCTCAAGGCCGCCTGGGCCGACGCGCGCGAGAAGATGACCGACGTCGGCCGCCTCGCCCGCCTGCTCGACCGCGCGCAGGACACGATGCTCCACGTCGAGCTCGACCGCGTCTCCCCCTTGGCGGTGCCGGTGATGACCATCATCGGCCGCGAGCGCATGGCGCAGGGCACGGTCGACGACCAGCTGCTGATCGAGGCGGAAAGCCTGGCGGCAGTAGCGATGCGGCTGGACTAGCCGAGGCTCCAGCGTCGGCGAGGCAGGCCGGGCAGGCCGCGGGTCGGCGCTGCTAGATCGGCAGCATTCCGAAATAAGCGAGCACCGCCACCACCGCGATCAGCAGGGCGATCGCGGCGATCACGCCGCCGGCGCCGCCGCGCTCGACGATCACGGTCTCCTTCTCGGTCGTCGTATTGCGGTCATCGGCCATATCGACCTCCTCAAGTTGTTTCACCCGTGTAACGCCTTCCCAAGCCGGGCTGTTCCGCCCCGGCTCAGGCCGGCAGGTCGAACAGGTCCGCTTCGATGGTGTTGCGGCGGGTGTCGCAGCGGCGCTGCGACGGGCTGTCGTAGATGACCAGGATCTGCCGCGCCGTGCCGTCGCTCTCATCCCACAGCGCCAGCCCCTCGGGATGGTCGACGCCCCGGCCGAAGGGGATGTCGAACAGGCGCTCGGGGCGGTGGAGGCGGACCTTGCGCTCGTCCTGCGGCGGATCGTGGGCCCAGCCGCGCCAGCGGTAGAGCGCGCAGGGACCGCTGAGGCTCGTGGTCGGGCCCGCCAGGATCAGAAGATCGTCGCCGCAGCGCTTGAGGTCGCGGATGCCGAGCCCCTCCATCGCCAGCAGCCGCTTCACCGGCCGCCCCGCGAGCTCGATCTTGCCTGACGCCTTGGCGGCGACCTCCACCTCGATCAGCACCGCGTGCGAGGCGACGACCGGTCCGCGAAGGCCCAGCGCGACGCGATCGCCGCAGACCGCGATCCCCTCGATGTCGAGGCCGCCCTCTTTGGCGGGAATGCGGGTGAAGGGGCCGATCAGCGGGTCCTTGCGAAGCGCCTTGGCAAGATCGTTGCCGTGCTTGGTCTGCGGCAGCAGCCCGGCGCGGCGCTTGCCGTCCTTAGCCACCGGCGTCGGCACCCCGTCCTGGTCCGCGAGCGGGATGCGGGCGAGCAGACAGCGCGGGCGCGTGTCCTTGAGGTCGGCGAGCTCGGCAAGGTCGATGCACTCGTCCTTCGCCTTTTCCGGCTTGGGGCGCGTGCGGGCGTGGCTGCCGAGCACCCACAGCCAGCCGTCGTCGGCAGCCAGCCCCTCGAGATCGGCCTCCTCGTCCGGATCGGCCAGGTCGAGCAGGTCGGCCAGCGCAAAGCGCGCGTGCCCGGTCCAATCGCCCCGCCGGCCGGGAACGAGCCGGTCAATGGCCGCGCGTTCGTCGGCGGCGAGAAACAGGCTGTCCCCCACCCGCGACGCGGCGGAGAAGTTGGTGATCGCTTCGTTGTCATCGTCGCCAAGCGAGCCGCCGACGTCGAGGCGAATGCGGGCGCGCACCTTGGCCGGCCGCGGCCAGCCGCCCTGGTCGGAACCTTCGCGGTCGTCACGCGCCATGACTTGCCTCCTGCCGGTAAGGGACGTGGAACATGCCCGGCCCAACGAACCGCGGGCGCCTGGGGCCGCGCGTGCGTGCGGATTTTGTTGTCAGTGCACGGCCGTCAGCCTGCGAGGGACCTATTCAAGCCGAGAAAGTGCCTGCGGATCGCTGTTGGTGAAAGCTAGCGCGGCACGAAGGCTGTCGGAAAGTGGCTGTCAGACGTCGAGATTGGCGACGTTGAGCGCGTTTTCCTGGATGAAGTCGCGTCGGGGCTCGACCACGTCGCCCATCAGGCGGGTGAAGATCTCGTCGGCGACGTCGGCCTGCGTCACTTCGACGCGGAGAAGCGAGCGGTTCTCCGGGTCGAGCGTCGTCTCCCAGAGCTGGTCGGCGTTCATCTCGCCCAGGCCCTTGTACCGCTGGATCGAGAGGCCCTTGCGGCCCGCCGCGAGGATCGCTTCGAGCAGCTCGGTCGGGCGGCGGACGAGAACGCCCTTGCCGTCCGGCGCGGGCGCGCGGTCAGAGCTCGGCACGCCCTCGACCCGGGTGTGGGGCTCGTCCTCATCGTCGGTCTGCCCGTCACCTCCCTCGGCCTGCGCCGTCTTCAGCGACACCAGCCGCGATTGCGACGCATAGGCGGGGGCCTGCTCCGTCGCCAGCGTGTGGAGCTTGCGCGATTCCGCCGAGACCAGGAACTTGGGGTCGACGATGTGCCAGTCGGTGACGCCGCGCCACAGCCGCTTGAGGATGTAATTGCCCTCCTCGCCGACCTCGCCCGACCAAGTCGATTCCGAGTCGCCGGCCTGCAGCCAGGCCGCGGCGCGTTCGACGGCGCCGGTGCGGGCGCCCGCCCGGAGATCTGGGTCGAGCGCGCCGGTGAGGGCGAGCGCCTCGATGATCGCCGGATCGTAGCGCTTGGGGACGTAGCGCATCAGCGAGCGGACCCGGCGGGCATGCTCGGCCAGGTCGCGAAGGTCGTTGCCGGTGCGCGGGCCCTCGGCGGTCTCCAGCCGCATCAGGCCGATGCCGGCGTCGACCAGATATTCGTCGAGGCGGCTGTCGTCCTTCAAATAGACTTCGCTTCGGCCCTTGGCGACTTTGTAGAGCGGCGGCTGGGCGATGTAGAGGTGGCCGCGCTCGATGATCTCGGGCATCTGCCGGTAGAAGAAGGTGAGCAGCAAGGTGCGGATATGGGCGCCGTCGACGTCGGCGTCCGTCATGATCACGATCTTGTGGTAGCGAAGCTTCTCGATGTTGAAGTCGTCGCGGCCGATGCCGGTGCCCATCGCCTGGATCAGCGTGCCGACCTCCTTCGACGACAGCATCCGATCGAAGCGGGCGCGCTCGACGTTGAGGATCTTGCC
>DASWSP010000062.1:0-17314 GCA_036402575.1 Allosphingosinicella sp.
TCCTTCAGGCCGTGGGATTCGATCTGCTTGGGGATCAGGTGCCGCTTGGCGATCTCGATCTTCTCGTGCTCGGTATAGCCTTCGAGCCGGATGATCTCCATCCGGTCGAGCAGCGGCTGCGGCATATCCATGGTGTTCGCCGTGGTGACAAACATCACGTCCGAAAGATCGTAGTCGATCTCCAGATAATGATCCTGGAAGCGGCTATTCTGCTCGGGATCGAGCACCTCGAGCAGCGCCGATGCGGGATCGCCGCGGAAATCCTGGCCGAGCTTGTCGATCTCGTCGAGCAGGAAGAGCGGGTTCGACGTGCCCGCCTTCTTGAGATTCGAGACGATCTTGCCCGGCAGCGAGCCGATATAGGTGCGGCGGTGGCCGCGGATCTCCGCCTCGTCGCGAACGCCGCCCAGCGACTGGCGGACGAACTCGCGCCCGGTTGCCTTGGCGATGGAGCGGCCGAGCGAGGTCTTGCCGACGCCGGGCGGCCCCACCAGGCACAGGATCGGCCCCTTCAGCTTGTTGGTGCGGGCCTGCACGGCCAGATACTCGATGATCCGGTCCTTGACCTTCTCGAGGCCGTAATGGTCCTCGTCGAGCACCGCCTGCGCCTCGGCGATGTCCTTCTTTACCTTGGATTTCTTGCCCCAGGGCAGGCCGAGCAGCACGTCGAGATAGTTGCGCGAGACGGTCGCCTCCGCCGACATCGGGGCCATCCCCTTGAGCTTCTTGAGCTCCTGGGTGGCCTTGGCGCGCGCCTCCTTGCTGAGCTTGGTCTTGGCGATCTTGCGGCTGAGTTCGGCGAGCTCGTCGCCCTCCCCCTCCTCGCCCTCGGCGCCCAGCTCCCGCTGGATCGCCTTCAGCTGCTCGTTGAGGTAATATTCGCGCTGCGTCTTCTCCATCTGGCGCTTGACGCGGCTGCGGATCTTCTTCTCGACCTGAAGGACGCCGAGTTCGCCCTCCATGAAGGCGAACGCCATCTCGAGCCGGCGAATGGGGTTGAGCTCGGCGAGCAGCGCCTGCTTGTCCGACACCTTGATGTTGATGTTGGCCGCGACCGCGTCCGCGAGCTTGGAGGCTTCCTCGATCTGACCGAGCTGCACCGCCGTCTCGGCCGGCAGCTTCTTGTTCAATTTGGCGTAATTGTCGAATTGCTCGACCACCGAACGCATCAGCGCGGAAACCTCCGCGCCCTCCGGCTCGTCGACCTCGATCGCGTCGATCTCGGCGACGAGGTGCTGGCCCTTCATCTCGAGCGACCTCAGCGAGGCCCGGCGCTGGCCTTCGACCAGCACCCGAACGGTGCCGTCCGGCAGCTTCAGCAGCTGGAGCACGGTCGCGACGACGCCGAGGTCGTAGAGCGCCTCGCGGTCTGGGTCATCCTCGGCCGGATCGAGCTGCGACACGAGGAAAATCGACTTGTCCGCCGCCATCGCGCTTTCGAGCGCCGCCACCGATTTGTCACGCCCGACGAACAGCGGGACGATCATTTGCGGGAAGACGACGATGTCGCGGAGGGGAAGAACGGGGAAAGTTTCGGTCATCATTACTCCACCGGCACGGTCAGGAGGCCGCGCGTCCCTTCCTATATGAGTTGCCCCCCCGCCGCCATCAAGCTGCGGCAGTCGGAGCCCCCGCTGGCGCAGCAGGTCACGACCACCAAGGACCTCGTTCGACAATTCAGCTGGACGCAGGCAGCCTCTCTGTTAGTGACTGACTGGTCAGTAGTAGAGGGGCATGACAGAAGTACCCCAGAGGCGACGACGAAAGGAAGAACGGCCAGGCGACATCACCGCGGCCGCCCTCCAGGTGTTCGCCGAAAAGGGTTTCGCCGGCGCCAAGATCGAGGACATCGCGGCTCGGGCCGGCCTGTCGAAGGGCGCCGTCTACCTCTACTTTCCCACCAAGGACGACATTTTCCGGGCCGTCGTTCGCGACACGGTCGCACCCAATCTCGACGCATTGCGGGCGGCGATGCTCGCCGCCGACCTTCCTTTCCCGCAATTGATCCGCCAGCTTCTCCCGCGGCTGGCGGAGACCGTCAGCCGCCTCCCTGTCGGCGCCGTCCTGAAGATGGTGATTGGCGAGTCGCGCAACTTCCCGGAGCTCGCGCGGGTCTGGCACGACACCGTCATCCAGAAGGCGATCGGCCTGTTGAGCGGCGCCATTGAGCAGGCGCAGGCCCGCGGCGAGGTTCGCCCCGGCAACCCGCGCATCCACGCATTCTCGCTGATCGGTCCGGTCCTCCTGGGCATCATCTGGCGCGAGACCTTCACGCCGGTCGGCGCGCCCGAGATCGACTTGCCCGCCATCGCCCGCCAGCACGCGGACACGGTGCTGGAGGGCCTGATCCTGAAAGGAGAGACGGCATGAAGCCCCAGAAGATCGTCGTGCTCGTCCTCGCGGCGCTGGCGCTGGTTTTCCTCGGCTGGCGGCTGCTCGCGCCCCAGTTCCGGCCCGCCGCTGCCCTCTCCGGCTATATCGAGGGCGAGACGCTCTATCTGGCCGCGCCGATGGCCGGCACGGTCGCCGAGCTTGGCGTGCGCCGCGGCCAGCGGGTCGCCCCCGGCACTCGGCTGTTCGTGATCGAGCCGGCCCAGCGCGCCGCCCAGAGCGAACGCGCCGGGGCCGAGCTTGGCGCCGCGCTCGCCCAGGCCGAGGACGCGCGCAAGGGCCAGCGACCGATCGAGCTCGGCATCCTCGAAGCGGATCTCGACGCCGCGCAGGCGCAGGAGCGCGAGGCGCGGGTGGCGCTGAGCCGCACAGGCCAGCTGGTCGACAAGGGCATCTACGCCCAGGCCCGCCTCGACGATGCCCGCTCGACGCACGAAGCTGCCGCCGCGCGGGTCGCCGCGGGCAGGCGCCGAATCCAGGCCGCCAGCCTCGGCGCACGCGAGGACCAGATCCGCGCCGCGGAGGCCCGAGTGACCCAGGCCCGCGCCACTCAGACCGAGACCGGCGCGCGAGTCGCCGACATGGCGCCCGTCGCGCCGTCCGCCGGTCGGATAGAGGACGTCTTCTTCCAGCGCGGCGAATGGGCGAACGCCAACCAGCCGATCGTCGCGCTGATCCCCGACGACCGCGTCTTCGTCCGCTTCTTCGTGCCTGAGACCATGGTCGCCGCCTACCGGGTTGGCCGGCGCGTCCGTTTCGGCTGCGACGGCTGCGCCGACGGCCTTGCCGCCACCATATCCTACGTCAGCCCGCGCCCCGAATTCACGCCGCCGGTCATCTACAGCCGCGACGCCCGCGACCGGCTCGTCTTCATGGTCGAAGCCCGGCCTGAACGCGGCGGCGCGCTGGTGCCGGGCCTCCCCGTCGACGTGGTGCCGCTTTCATGACGGTCGCGATCGACGTCCAGGGGCTCGACAAGTCGTTCGGCGGCCGCCGCGTCGTCAGGGATTTCGCGATCCAGGTCGAGCAGGGCCGGATCACAGGTTTCCTCGGGCCGAATGGTTCGGGCAAAACGACCACTTTGCGCATGTTGTGCGGCCTGCTGACGCCCGACGGCGGCAGCGGCACCGCGCTCGGCTTCGACATCATCTCGGAAAGCTGGGAGATCAAGCGCCGCACCGGCTACATGACCCAGCGCTTCTCGCTCTACGAGGATCTGACGGTCGAGGAGAACCTCCAGTTCAGCGCCCGCATCCGCGGCCTCGACCGGCGCCGCGAGCGGGTGGATTCCGCGCTTGCCGATCTCGGCCTGGCCGAACGGCGCAAGCAGCTCGCCGGCACGCTGTCGGGCGGCTGGAAGCAGCGCCTCGCCCTGGCCGTCGCCACGCTGCACGAGCCGGAGCTGCTGCTGCTCGACGAGCCGACCGCGGGCGTCGACCCGCAGGCGCGGCGCGACTTTTGGGACGAGATCCATGTGCTCGCCGCCAGGGGCCTCACCGTGCTCGTCTCGACCCATTATATGGACGAGGCGGAGCGCTGCCACGACATCGCCTACATCGCCTATGGCGAACTCCTCGCCCGCGGCACCGCCGACGAAGTGATCGCCGGAGCGAAGCTTTCCACCTGGCGCGGCGAAGGCCCCGGCGTCGACCGGCTCTCGAACGAGCTGATGAAGGACCCGGCGATCGAGATGGCGGCGCCTTTCGGCCTCGCCCTCCACGTCAGCGGCAGCGATCCGCAGGCGATCGAACGCGCCCTTGCCCCCTACCGCCGGCCGCCGTTCCACTGGTCGAGGACCGAGCCGACGCTCGAGGACGTGTTCATCCACCTGATGGGCGGCGCCCGGGACAATTTTCAATGACCCCCCAAGTCGGCCAGGCTTTCTCGCTCGACCGGATGATGGCCGTGCTGATCAAGGAATTCATCCAGCTCACCCGCGACCGGGTCACCTACGCAATGATCCTGGCGGTGCCGGTGCTGCAGATGTTGCTGTTCGGCTATGCGGTGAACGGCGACCCCCGCCATTTGCCGACCGCCCTCCTTGTCCAGGAGAACAGCGCCTTTGCCCGCTCGGTCGTGACCAGCATCGCCAATACCAGCTATTTCCACATCACCCATCAGGCCCGCACCCCGGCCGAGCTCGACCGGCTGGTCCGCACCGGCGAGGTCCAGTTCGCGATCACCATCCCGGGCGACTTCACCCGCCGGGTGTTGCGGAGCGACAAGGCGCAGATTCTGATCGAGGCCGACGCGACCGATCCCACCGCGACGGGCAGTGCCCTCGCCGCCCTCGCCCAGCTGCCGCGCGAGGCGCTGCGCCACGAGCTCACCGGCGCCGCGGCGCGGCCGGCCGGTCCGGCCCAGCCGTTCGAGGTGGTCGTCCACCGCCGCTACAATCCGGAGAACGTCACCTCCTACAATATCGTCCCGGGCCTGCTGGGCATCGTGCTGACGCTCACCCTGGTGATGCAGACCGCGATCGGGGTGACTCGGGAGCAGGAACGCGGAACGATGGAGAGCCTGCTGGCGACGCCCGTCCAGCCGCTCGAGGTCATGATCGGCAAGCTCGCGCCATTCGTCATCGTCGGCGTGCTCCAGACGGCGGTGATCCTGCTGGTTGCGAAGCTGCTGTTCGACGTGCCGATGTCGGGCGGCTGGCTCGGGTTCAGCCTCGGCGTGCTGCTGTTCATCATCGGCTCGCTGGGCCTGGGCTTCCTGATCTCCACCCTCACGCGCACCCAGCTCCAGGCGATGCAGCTGTCCGTCTTCTACCTTCTGCCCTCGATCCTGCTGTCGGGCTTCCTGTTCCCCTTCCGCGGCATGCCGGAGTGGGCGCAGGCGCTGGGGTCGATCATCCCCGTCACCCATTTCCTCCGCGTCGTCCGAGGCGCGCTGCTCAAGGGCCAGGACCTGGCCGACATGATGCCGAGCCTGCTGGCGCTCGCGGTCTTCGTCTGCGCCGTCGCCGCGCTCGCCCTCGCCCGCTACAGAACGACGCTGGATTGACCTGTGCGGTTGACCCACCGCCCCCGAGTGATAGTCTCCCCTAGGAAAATAAGGGGTTGGGGCCATGGTTCGCGCACTGCTCGCTTCAGCATCCCTGCTGCTGGTGCCGATTTCCACGCCTGCGGCCGCCCAGGACGATAAACCTGCCGCGGCCGAGTCCGGAGCTGCCTGCAAGCTCTCGCAAAAGAAGAAGCGCGGCTCCTCGATGTTCGGATCGATGCTCGGCGGCCTCGCCGGCAGCGCGCTCGGCAGCCGCGCGAGCGCGGTGACGAGCTACATCCCGCTCAACACCGTCGCCACCTTCCTCACCGACGCGATCGCCTGCCGGCTCGACTCGCAGGAGCAGAAGCAGGCCGCCGGCGCCACCAACCAGGCGGTCCGCGGCGGCGTCGGCACCAAATCGGCCTGGACCAGCGCGAGCCGGCCGGGCGTCTCCGGCTCCTCGACCGTTCTCGCCCAGACCCAGACCGCGTCCGGCGGCTCGTGCATGGACGTCAACGACGTGATCATCGTCAACGGCGAGGAGACGACGGTGTCCAAGCGGATGTGCCGCGCGCCGGGTGCGAGCGGGTACGTCCTCGCGGCCTGAGCCGGTGCACCGCCGCTTTCGCGCCTTCGCCGCGCTCGCCCTCCTCGCCTCGGGCGCCTCCGCCCAGGTCGATCCCAAGAATCCCAGCTGCCCGCTCCAGCCCAATTGGGGCGAAGTGCGCGAGATGCAGTTCCGCGCCGACACACGCGGCGGCAAGAAGGTGCTGCTCGCCGAGGGCGCCATCGACGAGGCCCTGCTGCCGCGCCTCCAGGCGGCGCTGACCCGGAACCAGCCGATCGACGAGATCTGGTTCCGCTCACCGGGCGGCAACGCCAAGGTCGGCAACGAGGCGGGCCTGCTGATCCGCAAAACCGGCATCCCGACCCGCATACCCGCCGGCTGGGCCTGCTTTTCCGCCTGCAACTTCATGTTCATGGGCGGCGTCGGCCGGATCGTCGAGCCGGGCGGGTTGTTCATCGTCCACATGTTCACCCACACCGGCGACCGCGCCCTCATCCGCGAGGAGGTCAAGAAGGGCGAGCAGAGCACGGTCAGCCTGATCGGCGAGGTCGAGCAGGAATCGGCGATGCTGGCGAGCGAGGACAACGATTTCCTGATCCGCATGGGCGTTTCGCGCAAGCTGCTGACGGAGGTCATGTATCGCCAGAAGGCGGTCGAGGAGCAGGGCGAGGACCGCTCCACCCGCCGCTGCCTGACCCAGGACGAGCTCTACAAGTACAACGTCGCCAATTTGCGCTGATCAGCCGATCCTGGCGACCCTGGCCTGCACCGGCATCACGACGTGCCGGCGCTGCTCCGGGTGCCCCCAAACCGCTTCCAGCTTTGCGCGCGCGGCGATCAGGGGTTCCTCCCCCGCTTGCGCGATCCAGCTGCGCGTGGCGGACCAGGTGAGGACATAGTCCATCAATTCCGCCAGCGACCAATGCAGATGGATCGCCGACGCCCCGATCCTGACCTCGGTTCCCGGAAAGGGGATGCCGCGATAGCCGTCCCAGAGCAGGCTGTTCCTGGGCGACCAGAGGCTCCGCATCGGCTCGAGCAGAGTCTCCTCGATGGCGGCGTCCAGCCTGGCATCGATGTAGAGCCAGGCATAGCCGATCGCGGCGAGCAGGCCGCCCGGCCGCAGGACCCGCCGCACCTGCGCGTAGAAGCGGTCAAGATCGAACCAGTGCATCGCCTGCGCCGCGACGACGAGGTCGACCGACCCGTCCGGCAGCGACACCCTTTCCGCCGCTTCCACCCTATAGGAGACGCGGTCCGCCTGCACCGCCTCTGAAATCTGCCGGGCGCTGGCGTCGGTGGCGACCACCGCTTCGAAATGGTCGGCCAGCGCGACCGCCGCCTGACCGTTGCCCGTTCCGCTGTCCCAGGCGAGTTCCCGCCCCGGCGCCAACCCGGCCAGCCGGGCGATCAGCTCCGGCGGATAGGTCGGCCGGGCCCGCCGATACCGGTCGGATCCATCCGAGAATTTGTCGATGAAGGATCCGGCGGCCACCGCGATCCCGGCCGGTCAGGCCGCGTCTTCGGCGGCCTTCTTGGCGTAGATGCGGACCGGCTCCTTGCGGCCCTCGACCACGTCCTTGTCGATCATCACCTCGTCGACGCCGTCCATCGACGGCAGGTCGAACATGGTGTCGAGGAGGATATTCTCCAGGATCGAACGGAGGCCGCGGGCGCCCGTCTTGCGCTCGATCGCGCGCTTGGCGATCGCCACCATCGCCTCGTCGGTGAAGCCGAGCTTCACCTCCTCCATGTCGAACAATTTGGCATATTGCTTGACCAGCGCATTCTTGGGCTCGCGCAGGATCTTGACCAGCGCCTCGGTGTCGAGGTCCTCGAGCGTCGCGATCACCGGCAGTCGGCCGACGAATTCGGGGATGAGGCCGAACTTGAGCAGGTCCTCGGGCTCGCCCTGGCGAAGCACCTCGCCGGTGCGGCGCTCGTCGGGCGCGGCCACATAGGCGCCGAATCCGATCGACTTGCCCTGCAGGCGGTCGGCGATGATCTTCTCGAGGCCCGCGAAGGCGCCGCCGCAGATGAACAGGATGTTGGTCGTGTCGACCTGGAGGAATTCCTGCTGCGGATGCTTGCGGCCGCCCTGCGGCGGAACGCTGGCGGTGGTGCCTTCCATCAGCTTCAGCAGGGCCTGCTGCACACCCTCGCCCGAGACGTCGCGGGTGATCGAGGGATTGTCCGACTTGCGGCTGATCTTGTCGATCTCGTCGATATAGACGATTCCGCGCTGCGCCCGCTCGACATTGTAGTCGCTGGCCTGGAGCAGCTTCAGGATGATGTTCTCGACGTCCTCGCCGACATAGCCGGCTTCGGTCAGCGTCGTCGCGTCGGCCATGGTGAAGGGCACGTCGAGGATGCGGGCCAGCGTCTGGGCGAGCAGGGTCTTGCCGCAGCCCGTCGGCCCGACGAGCAGGATGTTGGACTTGGCGAGCTCGACGTCGGCGCCCTTGGCGCCATGGTTAAGCCGCTTGTAATGGTTGTGGACCGCCACCGAGAGCACGCGCTTGGCGTGCTGCTGACCGATCACATAATCGTCCAGCACCTTGCAGATTTCCGCGGGCGCGGGGACGCCGTCGCGCGTCTTCACCAGGGCAGACTTGGTCTCCTCCCTGATGATGTCGTTGCACAGCTCGACGCACTCGTCGCAGATGAACACGGTCGGGCCGGCAATGAGCTTCCTGACCTCGTGCTGCGATTTGCCGCAGAACGAGCAGTAGAGGGTGCTCTTCGAGTCGCCGCCGCTAAGCTTCGTCATATTCTTCCTTGCCCGGGCGCGTCCGGCGCGCCCGCGATAGCCGCCATGTTAAACCGCACTATCGCACGATCACAATGGCCTATTCATTAACGTCCGTAAGCCCGCTTCGCCCCCGAACGGGACGGATAAGGTTCAAGCCGCGTTCGCCCGGTGCGGCGAATCGCCCTCGATCGCCGCCGGCCGCTTGTCGAACACCTCGTCGACCAGCCCGAACGCCCGCGCCTCGTCCGCCGACAGGAACTTGTCGCGCTCGACCGAATTCTCGATCATCTCGATCGACTGGCCGGTATATTTGGCCATGAGCTCGTTCATCCGGTGGCGGATGCGCAGGATCTCCTTGGCCTGGATCTCGATGTCGGTGGCCTGGCCCTGGGCCCCGCCCGAAGGCTGGTGGATCATGATCCGGGCGTTGGTGAGCGCCACGCGCATCCCCGGCTCGCCGGCCGAGAGCAGAAACGCCCCCATCGAGGCCGCCTGGCCGATGCACACCGTGCCGACCCTCGGGCGGATGTATTGCATGGTGTCGTGGATCGCCATTCCGGCCGTCACCACTCCGCCCGGCGAGTTGATGTACATGAAGATGTCCTTCTTCGGATTCTCCGATTCCAGGTACAGCAGCTGGGCCGTGATCAGCGTCGCCATATGGTCCTCGACGCCGCCGGTCACGAACACGATCCGCTCCCTCAGCAGGCGCGAATAGATGTCGAAGCTGCGCTCGCCCCGGTTCGATTGTTCGATGACGATGGGCACGAGCCCGGCGACGATATCGTGATGATCCATGATGCGGGAGAATCCTGCTTGTTCGGTACCTCGCCAACATCGGAGGTTGCGCCGGAAGGTTCAAGCCCCGGCATCGGATTACGGGTCGTCGCGAGGCCCCTCCCGGGCCGGCTCCGGAAGCGGTCGCCAAGCGCTGGGAAGCCGTCTCATTCCCATGACACACTGCTTGGCCGCGGGGAAGGCAGCCTTAATCCTGCGGCAGGCCGTCCGCGATGTCGTAATAATCTCCCTTGTCCGCCGTGAAGATGTGCTTGTGGAGGCGCGTGCCGGTGGGCCTGTCGAAGGCGCCCATCGCGATCGCGGTCCAGTCGCGGTGGAGGGGATCGAAGAAGAGCACCGAGCCGCACACCCTGCAGAAGCCGCGCCGGACCTTGTCCGACGAGCGGTACCAGGTGACGTTCTCCTCGCCGTGGACCGTCACCGAGGAGCGCGGAACGTCGCTCGACGCCCAGTAATGGCCCGATTGCCGGCGGCAGATCGAGCAATGGCAGGCGTCGGGCGGCGGCAGCTCGGCCGCCACCTCGAACCTGACGGCGCCGCACAGGCAGGACCCATTTGGCATGTCTGCATCCCTCCAGGCCTGGCGCCGAGGCTGGCGGACAGACG
Source organism: Allosphingosinicella sp. (assembly GCA_036402575.1). Lineage (GTDB taxonomy): Bacteria > Pseudomonadota > Alphaproteobacteria > Sphingomonadales > Sphingomonadaceae > Allosphingosinicella. The sequence goes on from DASWSP010000062.1 coordinate 10,104, forward strand.
GCCGGTCGCCCGGCCGCTGCCTTCCCTATCCAGCCGCCCGTCGGCGCCTACATCTTGAAACTGGCGCGGGCGTAGAAATAGCGGCCGGGGATATCGTGAGCCGTCTGCGAGAAGTTGTTCGATTCGCAGGTCACGCAGCCGGGAGTCTCCTTGTCGAACAGGTTGTTGACGCCGAGCGCGAAGCCGAACTCATCCTCGGCGCCGGCCAGGAAGCGGAGCTGAAGATCGGTGTAGAACACCGAATCCATAACGTTTCCGCCCACTTCCCTCAGCTTGGAGACATAACGGCCGGTGACCGTCAGGCCGACGTCGGCCCAATCCACGTCGACGATCCCGATCGACTTGTATTTGGGGAAGGCCTGGGCGGGCGAGCCGACCTGGGTCCCTTCCCTGCTGAGCAGCTCCGGCCCGCCCGGACCCGGCACGATCACATCGAAGTTACGAAGGAAGGTGTTGTTCCAGGTGAAGCCGAACCTGCCGATGCCGGTCTCCAGCCCGCGGTAGGCGAGGTTGACGTCGATGCCCTTGGTCTTGATCGCCGCGATGTTCTGCAGGAAGCCCTGGACTTCGATCAGCTCGCCGTTGACCCGGCTGACCAGGGCGCAGGTCGCCGGATCATTGGTGAGCAGGCAGTTGAGCACCGTGGTCGCGCGGGGGATCGCCTGGATCGCACCCTCGATCTTGATGTTGTACCAATTCGCCTCGATCGAGAAGCGCGGCAGCCAGGACGGGCTGTACACGCCGCCCAGCACATAGCTCTCCGAGGTTTCCGGATCGAGATTCTCGTTGCCGCCGGAGCTCACCGAAATCTGGGCGTTGGCCTGCTGGTAGCCGCTGGCGGGGACTCCGGCCGCGATGCAGGCGGCCCTCACCGCCGCATCGTTGGCGAAACGGCGCGGCGCCACGTTGCCCGTATGCGACGAGCAGGGATCGTCCAGCACCTCGTCGAACCGCGACTGGGTTCCGAACAGCTCGCCGATCGACGGGGCGCGGAAGCCCTCCGCGTAGGTGCCGCGCAGGCGAAGGTCCCGGAACGGCTTCCAGTTGACGCCGCCCTTGAACGTCGTCGTCGAGCCCGACGTCGAATAGTCCGAGAAGCGGACCGCGCCGTTGAGCTCGAGCAGGTTGACGAACGGCACGTCCGCAAGCAGCGGAACGTTGAGCTCGGCATAGGCCTCCTTGACGTCGTAGCTGCCCCTCGTCGGCTGCGCCGGGATGTCGGAGCTGAAGCCCGCGGCGACCACGGGATCGGGATCGAACCGCCCCTTGAGCTTGCGATATTCGAGGCCCACCGCGAGCCCGAGCGGCCCGCCGGGCAATTCGAACAGGCTTCCCGAAAGGTTGGCAGTGGCGTCGAACTGGCTCTGCCTGCTGCTGTCGTTCTGCTCGAAGGACACGAAGTCGATCATCGCTGGGGTGATCGAGCCCGCGCCGCCGAACAGGTTGAACGGCACGCAGGGCGCGGCGCAGCCTGAAATCGGGCCCAGCGCCTGGCGGAGCAGGCCGGAGTGGATGTTGCCGAACATGTCCTGCTCGGCCTTGTTGCGGCCGTAGGAGGCGTTGAGGTCCCAGTACCAGTCGCGTCCGGAAACGTCGAACTGGCCGTCGAGGGTGGCGACGCCGTAATAGGTTTCGACCGTCTGGTGGAACCGGCGCGGGCCGCCCTCGATGAAGCGCCGGAAGATCGCCGACACATTGTTGTTGCTGCCCCCCAGATCGACTCCGAACGGATTGAACGGGTTGGTCGCGCTGACGACGATGTTGCTCAGAACCGGAGTCAGGCCGGAGGTCGGCCCGATTCCGAATGGCAGCGGCGCCGCCTGGTTCTTGGACTTGCGCTCGTTCCAGACGGCCTTGGCGGAGAAGTTCACGTTGTCGGCTACTTCATAGCGCAAGTTGCCGAACACCCCGAGCCGCTCCAGCGGGATCTGGAGGTAGTTGAACGGACCGAAATTGAAGCGGTCGGCGGGGCTTGCGAAGCCCCTGAAATCCGCTGGCGTGGCCCGGCGCCCGAGCACCGGCGCGATCAGGGTCGCGTTCCCGCCAACGAAGATCGAGCCGGTGTAGCGCCCGTTCGGCGTGAAGCTCGAACAGGTCGCCTGGCAGGCGTCGGTATAAGGCTCGGGGAAGAGCGTCAGATCCCGATTGAGCGTCGAGATGCTGTCCTGCCTGACGTAATTGCCGCCGACGACGATCTGCAGCGGTCCGTCGCCGCCATTGCCCCAGCTCAGCTGATAGTTCTGGGTGTCGCCGTCGCCCTGCTCGTAAATGCCGATCTGGGCCGACGCCATGAGGCCGGCCTGGCGCTTCTTGGTGATGATGTTGACCACGCCGGCGATCGCGTCCGAACCGTAGATCGCCGAGGCGCCGTCCTGCAGCACCTCGACTCGCTCGATCGCGCTTTCCGGGATCGAATTGAGGTCGGTGGAGCCGGGCACGCCGCTGGCCGAGGCGCCGTTGACGTAGCGCAGGCCGTCGACCAGCACGAGCACTCGGCGCGAGCCCAGATAGCGCAGGTCGATCTCGGCCGCGCCGGCGCCCACGCCGCCGCCGTCGGGCGGGTTGCCGAGGTTGCCGGAATTGTTGAACTTGCTGTTGAGGCCGCCGCCCGAGCTCGGCAGGCGCTGGAGCACGTCGTTGATCGAGTTGAGGCCGGTCTTGGCGATGTCCTCACTGTCGACGAAGACGATGGGGGCGTCCTGCGCCAGCGGATCGCGGCGGATGCGCGAGCCGGTGACGACGATCGCCTCGCCCTCATCCGGAGTCGTGCCCTGGGCGTCGGTGGTGATGGGCTCGTCGGGAATGGTGCTTTGCGCATGGGCCGGGGTGGCGAGCACCCCGATGATCAATGCAACCGATGCACAACCGCCACGCAGAGTCCGGATGTCGACAGCCATTGCTTCCCCCTTGTTCGTCCGCCCGACTGGGCCGATCCAACTGAAAAAGCCAGATTTCGGCGCGCCGGGGAAGAGCCTTCGGGGCGCTTGAGAGCGTTTGGCGTCGGTTGTTGCAGTTGCGTTACAGTGTGGTCGGCCGACGTTGTCGATCCAGGCTCATCGACCCAAGCAGCCGGCCCAGCCTGGGCTAACGCGGCTCCGCCACCGCCGGGAAGCTCAGATAGTGGAGCCGCCTCACCTCGCGGCGGCCGCGCACGACCGTGTCGAGGATGAGGCCGCACATGAAGCTCATGAAGGCGACGATCATCAGGCCCGTGACCAGGATCGCGGTCGGAAAGCGCGGCACCAGGCCGGTCTCGGCGTAGGTGATCGCCAGCGGCGCCGCGAGCACCACCGCCAGCACGGCCAGGGAAACGCCGAAGCCGCCGTAGAAGAGGACCGGCCGCTCGATCCTGAAAAGATGGCCGATCGTGCGCATGATCCGCCAGCCGTCGCGCCAGGTCGACAGCTTGGACTGCGAGCCCTCGGGCCGAGCGCCGTAGGCGGTGACGATCTCGGCCACCGGCATCGCCAGCTCGAGCGCGTGGACGCTGATCTCGGTTTCGATTTCGAAGCCTCGGGAAAGCGCCGGGAACGACTTAACAAACCGTCGGGAGAACACCCGATAACCCGATAGGATATCGCTGAAAGTTCGGCCGAAGATGTTGGCGAGCAGGCCGGTGAGCAGCCGATTTCCGAAGCGATGACCGCGGCGATAGGCGTCGTCCACTTCGGACGTGCGGGCGCCGACGACCATGTCGAGCCCCTCCCCGATGAGGCGGCGGACCAGCTCGGGTGCGGCGGCGGCGTCGTAGGTCGAATCGCCGTCCGCCATCACGTAGACGTCCGCCTCGACGTCGGCGAACATACGCCGCACGACGTGGCCCTTGCCCTGCATCCGCTCCGTCCGGACGACCGCGCCGGCCGCGGCGGCAAGCTCGCGCGTGCGGTCGGTGCTGTTGTTGTCGTAGACGTAGACGGCGGCGCCCGGAAGCGCCGCTCGGAAGGCGGCTATGGTCTGCCCGATCGCCGCTTCCTCATTGTAGCAGGGCAGCAGGACGGCGACTCGGAGGTTCACCCCTTCTTCGCCGGAGCCTTCTTGGCGGCGGGCTTCTTGGCGGCAGGCTTCTTCTGGTCTGCCGCGGGGGCTTCGGCTGCCTTGGCTTTCTTCGGCGCCGCCTTCTTGGCCTTGGGCTTCTCCGCCGCATGGTCGTGGTCGTGGTCGTGGCCGCAGTCCGGGCCGTGGACGTGGACGCCCTCCTCGGACTCGATCTCGGCCTCGAGCTGCTCGCGGGTGACGCTGCGCTCGGTCACTTCCGCACGCGCGAACAGGAAGTCCACCACCTTGTCCTCGAACATGGGTGCCCTGAGCTGCGCCGCAGCCATCGGTTCGGCGCGGACATATTTGACGAAGGCCTCACGGTCGGCCGGGCGATATTGCTGAGCCGCCTGGGCGACCAGCTGGTTCATCTCCTGCTGGCTGACGTCGACGCCGTTCTTCTGGCCGATCTCCGACAGCAGCAGGCCGAGCCGCACGCGACGCTCGGCGATGGCGCGGTAGTCCTCCCGCTCGGCTTCCATCTCGGCGCGGGCGGCGGCCGGGTCGGCCTCGTGGCCCGCCTCATGCTCGAGCTGCTGCCAGATCTGCTTGAACTCGGCCTCGACCATCGACGGCGGCACCGGGAAATCATGGGTGGCTGCGAGCTGGTCGAGCAGCTTGCGCTTCATGTGGGTGCGGGTGAGGCCGTTCAGCTCCTGCTCGACCTGGCCCTTGAGGAGCCCGCGCAGCTGTTCGATGCTTTCCAGGCCCATCGACTTGGCGAAGGCGTCATCCGGAGTCGCCGCGCGCGGCGTCTGCACCTCATTGACGGTCACGTCGAAGGTGGCGGCGCGGCCCTTGAGATAGTCGACGTTATAATCCTCGGGGAAGGTGACGTTGACGGTTCGCTGCTCGTTCGCCTTGGCGCCGACCAGCTGATCCTCGAAGCCGGGGATGAGCCGGCCCGAGCCGAGTTCGATCGACATGCCCTCGCCCTTGCCGCCCTCGAACGGTTCGCCGTCGACCTTGCCTTCGAAGTCCATGACGACCAGGTCGCCGCGCTCGGCGGCGTGGCTGGCCGGCGCCGGATCGAAGCTCTTCTGGCCGGCGGCGATCCGCTCCAGCGCCTGATCGACCGCCGCGTCGTCGGCCTCGACCGTCAGCCGCTCGAGCTTGAGGCCGTCGATCTGCGGCTCGGGCACCTCGGGAAGCGTCTCGAGTTCGACCTTGATCACCGCGTCACTGCCCGGTCCGCCTTCCTCCAGCTCGACCGAGGGCTGCATCGCCGGACGCAGCTTGTTGTCGGAAAGCAGCTTCTGCACGCCCTCCTGGACGGCGGTGTCCAGCGCCTGCTGCTCGAGCGCGGCGCCGTGCATCTTGCGGACGAGGTTGGCCGGCACCTTGCCGGGGCGGAAGCCCGGCATCTTGATGCGCGGCGCGACCTTCTTGAGCTCGCCGTCGACGCGCGCGTCGATGTCCTTCTTGGGGATGGTGATCTTGTACGCGCGCTTCAGGCCCTCGTTCAACGTCTCGACAGTCTGCATCTTTATCGCCTTGTCTTCCAGGAGCTTGCATGCGCCGCTTCGCGCGAGGAGCGAAGCTGGTGCGGGCGAAGGGACTCGAACCCCCACATTCTTTCGAATACCAGGACCTAAACCTGGCGCGTCTACCAGTTCCGCCACGCCCGCCGGGCCGCCGGTCGGCTGGCTCTATAGCAGCGCCGCTTGCCAGAGCAAGGGACTGGCGAGTCCGCCCTTGCCGGCGGCGGTCCGAATGTTAAGGCACGCGCTTGCCCCGGTCGCTCCGCAAAGCCGTGCCGATCGCCAATGCCGAAGCCAGGCGCATCTGGCTGCGCGCGCAGCGGCTCGACGAGCCGGCGCCGTTCGGCGGCGGGCCGGGCGCGACGCTCGCGGCGGTCCAGCATCTGGGCTACGTGCAGATCGACACGATCAACGTGATCGAGCGCTGCCACCACCACATATTGTGGACGCGAATCCCCGATTATCGCCGCGGCCATCTCCGCCAGGCCCAGAGCGTCGACAAGAGCCTGTTCGAATATTGGACTCACGCTTTGTCCTACGTTCCGACCCGCGACATCCGCTTCTTCCTTCCGGAGATGAAGCGCCGCCGCCGATCGCCGAGCAGTTGGTTCGCCTCGGTGAGCAAGGAGGATGTGCGAAGGGTCCTCAGCCTGGTCCGCGACCAGGGCGCGCTCACCATCCGCGACATCCAGGACGATGTGCTGGTGGAAAAGGACCATGCCTGGGCCAGCCGCAAGCCCTCCAAGCGGGCGCTGCAGCTGGCCTTCTACACCGGCGCGCTGACGGTCAGCGGCCGCTCGGGGATGCTCAAGACCTACGATCTGACGGAGCGCCATTTCGGCTGGGAGGAGCCGCCGAAGCCTGCCACCGAGAGGCAGGTCCTCGACTATCTGCTCGATCGGGCGCTGCGCTCGCAGGGCCTGGTGAGCCTCGATTCCGTCTGCCACCTGGACGCCGGCCGCAAACCGGCGGTCCGCCGGCTGATCGAGGCGCGGGTGCGCCGCGGCCGGCTGGTGCCGGTGACGATCGAGGGCAGCAAGGCCGACCATTGGGCTCAACCAGAGGCGCTCGCGGCCTGCCCCCTTCCCCCGCCCGGCCTTGTCCGGATCCTCTCGCCGTTCGATCCGCTGATCATCCAGCGCAAGCGGCTGAAGCTGTTCTTCGATCATGAGCACAGGTTCGAGGCCTATGTACCTAAGGAGAAAAGGCTGTTCGGCTATTTCGCGCTGCCCGTGCTCGTCGGCGACGATATCGTCGCCGTGCTCGACCTCAAGACCGATCGCGCGAAGGGCGAGGTGCTGATCCAGCAATGGCGCTGGGTCGGCAACGGTTCGGCCGGGCGGCACAAGCCTGCGATCGACGATGAGCTTCACCGCTTCACGCAATTCCAACTCGGCCTTGCATAGTTATGCAACAATCTGCATATAGCCGCGCATGACGATCGAAGTAGCCATATTGGGAGCCTCAGGCTTCGTGGGAGCGGAGTTGCTGCGGCTGTGCGCGCTGCATCCCCAGCTCCGCCCGACGCGGCTGTTCGCCGACAGCCAGGCGGGAAAGACGGTCGAAGAGGTCCACCCGCACCTCGCCCCGGCCTATCCGAACGCACGGATGGAGCGGTTCGAGGCGCACCGGCTCGACGGCGTGGACCTCGTCTTCGCCGCCCTGCCCCATGGCCATTCGCAGGCGATCGCGCGA
>DASWSP010000063.1:0-5525 GCA_036402575.1 Allosphingosinicella sp.
TGCAAGCCGTTCGACCAGGAGGCGGCCTGCAAGGACGGCAATTGCGTGTCGGCGCAGATCGAACGCAACGCCAAGCTGCTCGGCGACGACAAGCTGCCGGCGCGCGAGCGGCTGATGGCGCTGGCCTTCCTGGCCCACTTCGTCGGCGACCTGCACATGCCGCTTCATGCCGGCGACCGCGGCGACAAGGGCGGCAACGACTTTGCGGTCTCCTACGGAATCATCGCCGGCCGAACGAACCTGCACCTCGCCTGGGACGGCTATGTCGCGGAGCGCGGCATCTCCGAGCCGCCCGGCGGCCCGGACGCGATCCTGGCCGCGCTGGGGATGGAGGCGCGCGGCGCCCTGGCGGCGGGCTCGGTCGAGGACTGGGCGCGCGAAAGCTGGGAGGCGAGCCGCCGCTGGGCCTATGGCACGATGCCCGGCGGTCCGTGCGGGCCGAAGCCCGAGCGGCGGCCGGTGATCGAGGAGGCGACGGTCAGGAAGCTCGTCCCGGTCGTGCGCCTCCAGATCGCCCGCGGCGGCCTGCGCCTCGCCCGCTTGCTGGACGAGGCCTTGGGCTAGGCCCCTCTCCCCGCAAGGGAGAGGGGCTATTCCTAGTTCGGCAGCACCGTCACGGCGCGGCGGTTCTGCGCCCAGGCGCCTTCGTCGGAGCCTTCCGCGACGGGGCGTTCCTTGCCCCAGCTGATCGTGTTCATCCGCCCCGCCGGCACGCCGCGGGCGGCGAGATAGTTCTTGGCGGCGTTGGCGCGGCGGTCGCCGAGCGCGAGATTGTATTCGCGGGTGCCGCGTTCGTCGGCATGGCCCTCGATCGTGACGCTGACGCGGGGGTTGCGCAGCAGCCAGGTCGCCTGGGTGTCGAGGGTCGAGCGCGCCTCGGCATCGAGCGTGTGGCTGTCGGTCGCGAAGAAGACCCGATCGGCGCTGACGTTCTGGAGGAAGTCGGCGCGCGAGCCGGGCAGGCCGGCGGTGCCGACGCCGCTGCCGCCGAGCGCGTCGGCGCCGTCCTCGACGCCGCCGCCGTCCGCGCCCATCGGCGGCGGCGGCAGCTCGGCCGGCTTCTTCTTCGAGCAGCCCGCGCTCAACGCGAGCGCCGCGGCGAGCGCCGCGATCCTGAAGCTGTTGGTCTTCATTGTCGTCTCCTTGTGGAAGGTTATCTGAGCAGCGGCGACCAGGCGGGGTCGGAGCCGTCGAGCGGGGTTGCGATCCGGCGCTCGTTGACGCCGGTGAGGTCGACCGACCAGAGGTCGGCCTTGCCCGAGCCCTGGGCGGTGCGGAAGAACATCACGACTCGGCCGTTGGGCGACCAGGTCGGCCCCTCGTCCTGCCACGCCTCGGTCAGGATCTTCTCGCCGCCGCCGCTGGGCGCCATCACGCCGATTCGGAAGCCGCCGCCGCCGATCCGGGTGAAGGCGATCATGTCGCCGCGCGGGCTCCAGACGGGAGTCGCATACTGGCCGGCGCCGAAGCTGATCCGGCGCTGGCCGGAGCCGTCGGCGTTCATCACGTAGAGCTGCTGCGATCCGCCGCGGTCGCTTTCGAACACGATCTGGCGGCCGTCGGGCGAATAGCTGCCGCCGGTGTCGATGCCCGGCGCGTTGGTCAGCCGCTGCGGCCGCCCGCCCTCGGTCGGGACCCGGTAGAGATCGGTGTTGCCGCTGATCGACATCGAGAAGATCACCCAGCGGCCGTCGGGCGAGAAGCGCGGCGCGAACGTCATGTGGCGCTCGTTGACGAGCAGCCGCTGGCGCCCCGAGCCGACGTCGTAGACATAGACCCGCGGCTGATCGCCGACATAGCTCATGTAGACCACGGTCTGGTAATTGGGCGAGAAGCGCGGCGTCAGCACGGTCGACTGGCCGTTGGTCAGGAAGCGGTGGTTGGCGCCGTCCTGGTCCATCACCGCCAGCCGCTTGGTGCGCCGGCCCTTGCGGCCGGTTTCCGAGACGTAGACGACCCGGCTGTCGAAATAGGGGCCCTCGCCGGTGAGGCGCGTATAGATTTCGTCGGCGCATTTGTGGGCGGCGCGGCGCCAGTAGGCCGGCTCGACGACGAAGCCCTGGCGGGTGAGCTCGGTGCGCGAGAAGACGTCGTAGAGGTAGCAGCCGACGGTCAGCGTGCCGTTGCCGTTGGCCTGGACGAAGCCCTGCACCAGCGCCTGCGCGCCGGTCGTCGCCCAGCCGGGAAAATCGGGCGCGGTGACCTGATTGTAGGCGACCGGCCGGAGCGACCCTTGCGGAAGCGGGCTGAACAGCCCGGAGCTGCGCAGATCGTTGGTGACGATGTCCGCCACCTGCCGCCCGAGCAGCCCGGTCTCGCCCGCCGGCGTGTTGGCCGAGGCCGGAGTCGGCATGACCGGGATCGCGATCGGCATCGGCGCGGCGATGCCGCCGGTGATGTCGACCCGGATCGGCTGGGCGGCGGCGGGCGCCGCCAAGGCAATAAGCAAAGCAAACAGGCCGAAGCGCTTCATATTCTCTCCCCTCGTCAACCCATCGCCCTCGGGTTGAACACGAATTCGATATCTTCCCAGCCGCCGTCATAGAGGTCGGGCGGGAGCTTGAGCGGCGCGCAGCGAAGCACCGCGCGCTTGGCCGCGTCGCTCATCTGCTTGGCGTAGCTTCGGTTGGCGGCGGTGAGGCCGTTCTGCTCGACCACTGCCGGCGGAGTAGCGACCGCGCCGTCCTGGCGGAAGCGCAGCCGCAGCACCGTCTGGATGCTGTCCGATCCCTCGCCGCCGGTGGGGATGACGTAGCAGGGCTTCACCTGGTCGCGGATCGCCTGCACCAGCCCCGCCATGTTGCGGCTGCTGACCGCGGCGCGCGGCTTCTCGGCCTTGCCCGCGCTCGGATCGGAAAGTCCCTTGAGGATGTCGCTGCCGAGCCGCGAGGCGCGCGCCTGCTTGCCCGTGCCGGCGGCGTTCGCCTCCGACTTGCCGGGCGAGGGCCTGGCCGGCGCGGCCTTGGCCGGCGCCGCCCTGGCGGGGGCGGGCTTGGGCGGCGCGGGCTTGCGGGCCTCGACCTTGGCCGGGGCCGGCTTGGCGGGCTTTTCCCTGGGCTTGGGCTCGGGCGTGGGCGCGGCCGCCTTGGGCTGCGGCTGCGGCTGCGGCTGCGGTCGCGGCGGCGGTGGAGGCGGCGTCGGCCGGGGCTCGGGCGGCGCTTCGACCGGCTCGGGCGCCGCTTCCTCGGGCGGGCCGGCTTCGGGCGCCTCGGCCTGCGCCGGATCCTCGGTGGACGCCTCGGTCACGGCGGCCTTGAGCCCGACCTCGTCGATGAGGGCGACTTCGATCGAATCGGTCGTGAGCGGCGGCCGGGCGGCATCGGCGAAACCCAGCGACAGCACGCCGAGCAGCAGCGCATGCCCCGCGACGGCGACGCCGAAGCCGGTTGCCTCCGCCCGATCCATCAGCTCTCGCTTTGGGTGCTGACCAGCGCGACCTTCCTGAGGCCGGCATCGTTGATGTCGCCCATCACCCGCATCACCCGGCCGTAATCGAGGCCGCGATCGGCGCGCAGGAAGATCCGCGGCCCGCCGGGCTCGCGCGCGCTGCCGGCGATCCGGGCGAGCCGCGCCGGCAGGGCGCCCTCGGCGACCGGCTCGTCGTCGATGAAGATGGCGCCCGAGCGGTCGAGCGAGATCTGGACCGGCTTCACCTCCTGGTCGAGCGCTCCGGCCTTGCTGTCCGGCAGGTCGACCGGAACGCCGGCGACCAGCAGCGGCGCCGTCACCATGAAGATGATCAGCAGCACCAGCATCACGTCGACCATCGGCGTGACGTTGATCTCCGCCATCGGCGAGCGGCGCCGGCGCTGCCCGCCGCTGTGGATCGGCCCCATCGCCATCAGCCGCCCTGTCCGATCTTGGCCGCGGAGCGCGGCTTGAAATGCTCGGGCTGGACCGGCTGCGGCTCATGTTCGAGCTCGCGGCTCAAGGTGCCGTGGAAGCCGTCGGCGAAGCGCTGCAGCCGCGCCTCGATGCGGTTGATGCCGTGGGTCATTCGGTTGTAGGCGATCACCGCCGGGATGGCGGCGAACAGGCCGAGCGCGGTGGCGAACAGCGCCTCGGCGATGCCCGGCGCGACCACCGCCAGGCTGGTGTTGTTGGCGCCGGCGATGTCGCTGAAGCTGCGCATGATCCCCCAGACCGTGCCGAACAGGCCGACGAACGGCGCGACCGATCCGACCGTCGCGAGGATGTTGAGCCGGTCGGCGAGCTTGTCGACCTCGGCCCCGACCGCGCTGTGCATCGCCGCCGCCAGCCGCGAGCGCGTGCCTTCCTTGTCGACCGAGCGGCCGGCCGTCGAGCGGCGCCATTCGGCAAGCCCGGCGGCGAACACCTTGGCGCTCGGCCAGTCGTCGCGGCCGCGCGCTTCGTCGAACCGGTCGATGTCCTCGGCCTTCCAGAAGTCGCGCTCGAAGCGTTCGTTCTCGCGGCCGACCTTCTTGATGCGGAAATAGTGGGCGACGATGATCGCCCAGGTCCAGACGCTGGCGAGGATGAGGCCGACCATCACCGACTTGACGATGATATCCGCCTGGAGGAACAAGGCCACCGGCGACATCGCGCCCCCGCCCGCCAAATCGATGCTCGTCACTTCTCCGCCCCTTTCAACCGCTCGAATTTTTCCACCCACTCGCGCGGCTGGCGCCTGGGACGCCCCTGCGGCGACAGGAAGGCAGCCGTCACCATCGCGTCGGTGAGAAGTTCCAGCCCGCGCATGACTCGCTGATGAATGACGCAGGCGGCGGCGCGGACCTCGCGGATCTCGCTGAGCACCACCAGCTCGTCGTCAAGCTTCGCCGATCCGCGATATTTGATGTTCGCCTCGGCGACCGCATAGACGCCGCTGCCATTCTCGAGCGCGGCGCGCTGGTCGATGCCCGCGGCGCGGAGCATGTCCGAGCGCGCGCGCTCCATGAAGCGCAGGTAATTGGCGTAATAGACGATGCCCGCCACGTCGGTGTCTTCGAAATAGACGCGCAGGGCGAAGCGATGCGTGTTCCCGCGGAACCCGCCCACATATGGCCTGTCCAAATCCTCCCCGCTCACGCCTCCCTGTAACCACGGGCGGAATCGCGACGGAAGGAAGTTCGGCTGAGACGAAAGAAAATCGCCCTCAGGCGAGTCACGTCGCGTCGAACAGCCCGTCCTGCTGCGCCCCCCTGGGCGGCGGCAGGCCGAGATGGGTCCAGCCGCGGCCGTTGAGGCAGCGGCCGCGCGCGGTTCGGGCGACCAGGCCGAGCTGGATGAGATAGGGCTCGATCACTTCCTCGATCGTGTCGCGCGGCTCGCTGAGGCCCGCGGCGAGCGTCTCGACGCCGACCGGGCCGCCCTTGTAGATGTCGGCGATCATGTGGAGGTAGCGCCGGTCCATCGCGTCGAGTCCGAGCGCGTCGACCTCCATCCGGGTGAGCGCCCCGTCGGCGACCTTGGCATCGACCTGCTTCGCGCCCGCCGACTGGGCGAAGTCGCGAACCCGCCGAAGCAGCCGGCCCGCGATGCGCGGCGTGCCGCGCGAGCGCTTG